>JANMWE010000083.1:0-31808 GCA_031393795.1 Gemmatimonadota bacterium | reverse complement strand
GCCCAGCTGCTCTCGACGATGCTCCGCGTGAGCGATATGGCGTTCTCCTCCCCCAGCCACGCGATCGGCCGTCCCATCGGCCGGCCCAGGAGCGTGAGCGCGAGCGACCGGATGGCTTCCTCCACCCGTGCCCGCCCCACTCCATCGGCCACGAGGCTTTGAGCCACTTTCGCGACCTCGGCGGGCGGGATCGCGCCGAGCAGGTCGCCCCAGGTCCGGCGGTCGACGGCGGCGAGAGTGCGGTCGAGCGCCGCGGCCGCCACGTCACGGGTCCCCGGGTCGCGGGCGAGGAGCACCAGCCAGTCGGCCACGCCGGAGGCGAGCGCCGCGCGCCGCTCGGGGCCAAGCCGACGGAGCCGGTCACCCAGTGGCACGCGCAAGAAAGCGTGCACGGCATCGGCCACTGCAGAGGTGATGCGCGCCCGCATCTCGGGGGCATTGATCGTTGCCGCCAGCCGTTCGAACCCGTCTCCTTCGAATCCATCCACGAACCGGCCGATCGCCTTGTCCGTCACGAAGAGCTTGGCCAGGAGGCGCTCGTGAACCAGCATCTCCCGCACGCTGGAGTCGAAAGCTTCGCGCAACGCGCGCTTCACTTCGCCCTTGGCATCGGGATCGGCCAGGAGGCCGCCCAGCCGTTCGACCGCGACCGGCAGGTAGTCCGCCACGGCGTGCTCGATCGCGCCGAGCACGCCCGCGGGGAGCCGGTCCGCGAGGGCGCGGTCGTCGTGCTGGAGCCGCTCGAGCTGGCCCATCACCCACCCCTCGACCTGGGCGCGGAACTCGTCCCCCTCGACCAGGGTGCCGAGCCACTCCTGAACGGCGCGATGGAGCGCCGCGCGGCGTTCGTCGGTGAGGACCTCGCCGATGGGGCGGTCACCGAGGTCGGTCTTCAACTGTTCAAGAAGGCGGCCGACCTGGGTCTCGAACGCCGGGGTCGTGGTGTGGGCCGCGAGGCTATCGGCGCCCCGATGCGCGAGTTCGCCGAGGCCCGCTTCGAGCTTGGCGCGGACCTCGGGGCCGAGCAGGTCGAGTACGGGTCCCCGCTCCTCGGCCAGGAATCCACCGACCGCACTGTTGAGGGCGCGTGCGTAGGCGTCCCGGATGGGGGGTGCGGAGAGGCGGTCGGCCAGGTCCTCCGGGGTGAGGAGTTTCTCGCCGACGGTCTTGCCGATCGCCTTGGCGAGGCGGGCCTTGTTCTTGGGGAGGGCGCCCTGCAGCCGCCAGGGCCCGATCTTCAGGGGCTCGTGGGGGTTGAAAAGCATCCTGATGGCGATGGCGTTGGTGATCCTGTGGGAGAGGATCGCGACGCCGACCACGAAGATGCCGTTGTAGAGCGACTGGTATGCCATAGGATAGGGAATGTACGTCATCCAATGGGCTAACGTTTCAGTATGTGACAACCTCACCGCCTGTCCCCCTCTCCCTTACAGGAGAGGGGGAACGCACCCGGTGATCTCCTCCCCCTCTCCGGCAAGGGAGAGGGGGTCGGGGGGTGAAGTCCTTTTGGGGGAGGGGGCCGGGGGGTGAGGCGGCAAGGGGGTTCGGGGTTGTAGGAAGCCCCTAACCCCGCTATTCTTCTGGGCTTATGTTCGACGAGCTGTCCTCAAAATTGACGTCCGCCCTGCAGAAGTTGACTGGGCGCGGGACGCTCAACGAAGAGTCGGTGCGCGAAGGGCTGCGCGAGGTCCGCCGAGTGCTGCTCGAGGCGGACGTGAGCTTCGACCTCACGCGGGAGTTCCTGGAGCGGGTGCAGGCGAGGGCGGTCGGCCAGGACGTGCTCAAGTCGGTGCGCCCTGGTCAGCAGGTCGTCAAGATCGTCTACGACGAGCTGGTGACGCTCCTCGGCGAGAAGCAGGCGCCGTTGCAGCACGCGAGCGTCCCGCCGACGGTGATCCTGCTCGTCGGGTTGCAGGGTTCGGGCAAGACGACCACCGCGGCGAAGCTCGCCAAGCGGCTCAAGCTCGAGCAGAAGGCACCCTTCCTGGTCGCGGCCGACGTGTACCGTCCCGCCGCGGTCGACCAGCTGCAACAGCTGGGCGCGCAGGTCCAGGTGGGGGTGCACGCGGAGCCGGGCGTCACCGATGTCGTCGGGATCGCCCAGCGAGGTATCGAGGCGGCGGGGAGGGCGCGGGCGCGGACGGTCATCATCGACACTGCCGGCCGGCTGCAGATCGACGAGACGTTGATGGCCGAGCTGCGTGCCCTGAAGGCCGCGGTGAAGCCCCACGAGATCCTCCTCGTGGCCGATGGGATGACGGGCCAGGACGCGGTCCGCATCGCGACGGGGTTCCACGAGGCGCTGGGGGTGACGGGCGTGATCCTCACCAAGATGGACGGCGATGGCCGCGGTGGCGCGGCGCTGTCGATCTACGGAGCGACCAGGGCGCCGATCAAATACATCGGCACCGGCGAGAAGACCGACGCCCTCGAGCCCTTCCATCCGGAACGGATGGCGGGCCGGATCCTCCAGCAGGGCGACGTCCTCTCCCTCGTGGAGAAGGCCCAGCAGAACGTCGACGCCGCCGAGGCCGAGAAGCTGGCCAGGAAGGCGATGTCGAAGAAGGGCATGGATCTCGAGGATTTCCTCTCGGCCATGCGGCAGATGCAGGCGATGGGCCCGTTGAAGAACGTGCTGGGAATGTTGCCCGGCGTGAACGCGGGGATGCTGGCCAAGGCCAACGTCGACGACAAGCGCCTCAAGCAAGTCGAGGCGATCGTGCTCTCGATGACGCCGGGTGAGCGGAAGGATCCCGATGTGTTGAATGGCTCGCGGCGTTCCCGGATCGCGAAGGGAGCGGGGCGGCCGGTCCAGGAAGTGAACCAGCTGATCGCGCAGTTCGGTCAGATGAAGAAGATGATGAAGTCCGCTGGCAAACCTGGGATGCGCCTGCCGTTCGGTGGGCCTGGGTTCCCCGGTCGTTAACTTGAGCAGGCAGAGGAGCAGGGAATGGCCACTCGTATCCGTCTGACCCGCGTGGGTCGCAAGGGCGTACCGCTGTATCGTATCGTGATCGCCGAGCGCAAGTCTGCGCGCGACGGCCGTCCGATCGCGACCATCGGGACGTACAACCCCCGCGCCAAGGACGACGCCCAGAAGGTCGTGGTCGACGTCGAAGCGGCGAGGAAGTGGATCGCCTGCGGCGCGACCCCGACCGACACCGTCGCGAATTTCCTCAAGAAGGCCGGCGTCGAGGTCTGACGTGACCGAGCCGGGTCCCCGCCGCCTGGTGATCGGGCGGCTGCGGAAGCCGCACGGTCTGAAGGGAGAATTCACGGTCTTCCCGCTGACCAGCACGCCGCAGGCGGTGTTCACCGCCGGGTCGAAGCTGATGCGGGTGGACCTCGGCGGGGAACCGCTGGGCGAGCTCGAGATCGAGTCCGCGCGGCCGTACCATCGGGAGTGGCTGGTCAAGTTCCGCGGCATCGCGGACCGGCCCGCGCTCGACGCCCTGCGAGGCTGCTTCGTCTCGGTCGAGGCGGAACGCCTGACGGAACCGGAAGGGGATGAGGTCTACCTCCATGAGCTGGAGGGGTTCAGCGTCCGGGACGAAGCGGGACGACCGCTGGGACTGGTGACCGGGCTGTACGAAGTGGCCGCGGGACTGATGATCGAGGTGCAGGGCCCCAAGCGGGAGTTCCTGCTGCCGTACAAGAAGGAGTTCGTGGTCGGGGTGGAGCGGGGGGAGCGGAGGCTGGTGGTGCGGGTGCCGAACGGTCTGCTGGACTGACCGACCTCACCCCCTGACCCCCTCTCCCTGATGGGAGAGGGGGAACCCAGGGAAAGATCGCGATCATGCTGACGATCAATGTGGTGACGCTGTTCCCGGAGATGATCGCGCCCTTCGCGGCGACGAGCATCGTGGGGCGGGCGGTGGAGGGGGGGAAGGCGCGGGTGCGGCTGGTGCAGTTACGGGATTTCACCCACGACCGGCATCACACGGTGGACGACGCGCCGTACGGCGGTGGGGCGGGGATGGTGCTCAAGCCCGAGCCCTTCTTCGAGGCGGTGGAGTCGCTGGCGCCCACGGGGCCCATCGTGCTGATGTCGGCGCGGGGCCGGCGGTTCGACCACCAGGCGGCGGTGCGGTACTCGCTCGGATCGGACCTGACGATCCTCTGCGGCCACTACAAGGACGTCGACCAGCGGGTGGCGGAGCACCTGGCCACCGAAGAGCTGTCGCTCGGTGACTTCGTCCTGACGGGTGGGGAACCGGCGGCGGTGGCGGTGCTCGATGCGGTGGTGCGGCTGTTGCCCGGCGTCCTGGGCGACCACGAGTCCGCGAGCAGTGACAGTCACTATGACGGGCTCTTGAGCCCGCCGAGTTGGACCCGGCCGCCGGCATTCCGCGGCCACGCCGTCCCCGAGGTGCTGTTGTCGGGGGACCACGCCGCGATCGCGGCTTGGCGCCAACGCGAGGCGGAGCGGCTCACGCGCGAACGGCGGCCTGATCTCTGGGCGGCGCACGAACAAGGCACGCAGGACGAACCGAGGAACTGACCATGGGCATGGAAAAGCTGGCCGCGATCACGGCCGAAGGACTTCGTACCGATCTTCCGCCTTTCGAGGCCGGGGATACGATCAAGGTGATGGTCCGCGTCCGCGAGGGCGACAAGGAGCGTCTCCAGGCGTTCGAGGGCATCGTGCTCGCCAAGAAGGGCGGCGGGATCAACGAGACCTTCACTGTCCGGAAGGTCTCTGCGGGTGTGGGCGTCGAGCGCATCTTCCCCCTCCACTCGCCGACGGTCGCATCGATCGAAGTGACGCGGAAGGGCAAGGTCCGTCGCGCCAAGCTCTACTACCTGCGGAACGTCAGCGGCAAGGCCGCCCGCATCAAGGAAAAGCGCGACAACTGACGTGACCGCGCGCCGCCCGACCCTCGACCGCGAACGCGCGGCGTGGTCGGCGGCGCGTCTCCTCGTCGGCGTGGACGAAGCAGGCCGTGGCCCACTGGCAGGACCGGTGGTCGCCGCGGCCGTCGTCTTTCCCGCCGATCGCGAGCCCCCCGCCGGGCTCCGCGACTCCAAGACCCTCTCGGCCCGCCAGCGCGCCGAGCTCCTCCCCGCCATTCGCGCCCATGCCCTCGCCTGCGGCATCGGCGCCGCCTCCGTGCGCGAGATCGACCGGCTCAATATCCGAGTCGCGACGGCGCTCGCGATGGCGCGTGCGGTGTCGCGGGCGTTGCGCGGACTGCGGACTGCGGACTGCGTGATCGTCCTCGATGGGCTCCCGATGAAGGAACTGGGTCACGTCCACGAGGCGATGGTGGACGGCGACGCCCACTGCGTGACCATCGCGGCGGCGGGGATCGTCGCCAAGGAGACCCGCGACCGCCTGATGCACGCGCTCGACCGCAGGCACCCCGCCTACGGCTGGGTGTCGAACAGCGGCTACGGGACCGCGTACCACCTGGCCGCGCTCCGCACCGCGGGACCGACGCGACATCACCGGACCAGTTTCGGGCCGGTGAGCCAGCTGGTTCTATGAGTCGGTAGTCGATGGTCGGTGGTCGGTAGCGGGGGCGATGCCACGAGAGAGCCCCCTGCGCTCTGCGGGGGCGTCTACATGGTGGCATCGGTCACTTACTACCGACCACCGACTACCGACCACCGACTAGATCAGCGCCGCCAGCTCCTTCACGTACTCCGTCCCCTCGTCCGGATTCATCAACCGTGGCACCATGAACACCTTGAGCCCCGGCCGCATCCGGCGAAGGGCGTCGGCGTTGGTGCGGGTCGATTCGTCCGACCGTTCCGGTTCGCTGAGGATGATGCCGAGCACCTCGACGCCGTTGTGCTCCAGCTCGTCGACGGTGAGGAGGGTGTGATTGATGGTCCCGAGCTTGTCGAGGGCGGCCACGACCGCCTTGGCGCCGAGCTCCTTGGCGAGGTCGAGCGCGCCCTGGTCCCAGGTGATCGGGGTCAGCAGTCCGCCCACCCCCTCGACGATGGCGACCTCGGCACCGGCGGCAGCTTTCTTCACTTGCGCCACCAGCCCCTTCCAATCGATGTGCGCCTCTTCCTCCTCGGCCGCGAGCGCTGCTGAGACCTGGGCCCGGAAGCGATAGAGCGCGTGAGCGGGGGACGACTGCCCCGTCGCCTTGGCCAGCTTCACTCCGTCCTCCCCCTCGCTCGGCGCTTCGGAGGTCCCCGTCTCGACCGGTTTGATGCCGACCACCTTGCGCCCCGCGCGGGTGAGCGCGGTGGCGAGCGCCACGGAGGTCCAGGTCTTGCCGACGCCGGTGTCGGTGGCGGTGATCAGGATGTACTTGGGTGAGGCCACGGGTGTCGGTCCCTGGGTCGAAGGTCGCGGGGGAACGAACAAGGTCGCTCCCGGCCGGGGCGGCGGCAAGGTGGTGCCGGGGGCGGGGGAGTCTTACCTTATCTGGTCGTCCGCGCCCGTGGTGAAATGGTATCACATCGGCCTTTTAAGCCGTCAGTTCCTGGTTCGAGTCCAGGCGGGCGCACTACCCCTCAATGTCGTTCGAACTGACCGCCGATCAAGGCGCCGGTGATCGCCCCGAGCCCTCCGATGAACGCGGCCATGCCAAGGGCCGGAAGGGTGCAGTTCTTCCCCCCGGGTGTGTCGCTGAAGTGGCAGAGCCCGATCCCCAGCGCACCGCCGAAGATCGCGGAAGGGATGCCGACGATCAGGGCACCGGTCTTGGCGTAGGTCCGCGGCAGGTGCAGGGTGTCCGACGCAGGCGTGGCCATCGGGGCCCGGAACAGCGCCGATGGTGCGGGACGGAGGCGTGAGTCTTGTGCGGCACCAGGGACGGCACCGATCGTGGCGAGCGCCACTGAGACTATGAGGGTCCGCAGGATCACCGAGGAGCTCCGATGTCGATCGTCTACGTGGATGGGAAGTGGCTGCCGAAGGAACAGGCGATGGTCTCGGTCTTCGACCACGGGCTCCTCTACGGCGATGGGGTGTTCGAGGGGATCCGCGTGTATGAAGGAAAGATCTTCAGGCTCCGCGCCCACATCGAACGGCTCTTCGATTCGGCCAAGGCGATCTGGCTGACCATTCCCATCAGCATCGACGACATGATGGGATTGCACCTGGAAGGGGTCAAGCGGTCCGGGCTCCCGGATGCCTACATTCGCACCATCGTGACCCGCGGCGTCGGCGACCTCGGCCTCGACCCGCGCAAGTGCAAGGATCCCACGGTCATCATCATCGTCGACCGGATCGCCCTCTGGCCGGAAGAGCGGTATGCGCAGGGGCTGAGTGTGGTCACTGCGAGCACCCCGACCCCCCACCGCGAGTCGCTCTCCCCCCGGGTCAAGTCGCTCAACTACCTGCCGCACATCCTGGCCAAGATCGAAGGGATCGTCGCCAACGCCGACGAGGTGATCATGCTCGATGCCGCCGGCTTCGTGGCCGAAGGGTCGGGGACCAATCTCTTCGTGGTGCGGCGGGGTGAACTGTACACCCCGGCGGTCCACAGCGGCATCCTGCGTGGCGTCACCCGCGATACCGTCATCGAACTGGCGCTCGCGGCCAAGATCCCGGTGCACGAGACCACCCTCAACCGATTCGACGTCTATACCGCCGACGAGGTCTTCTTCACTGGCTCAGGCGCGGAGCTGATCCATGCGCGGAGCGTCGACGGACGGGTGATCGGGGCCGGAGGGGCGGGGAAGCTGACGGCGAGCCTCCGGGAGACGTTCCGGAAGCTGGTTCGGAGCGCCTAGAGAGGAGCCCCTGGCGGGAGTATGGTAAGCTTCGAACTCATTGCACAACACCGGAGTCCACCGCAGCCTCGCTAGGCGCTAGGCGCTAGGCGCTAGGCGCTAGGCGCTAGGCGCTAGGCGCTAGGCGCTAGGCGCTGAGCCTTGACCCCATCACCCCGCGCCCCCGATATTCGCAAGAACGCCTTCCCAGGGACTTCTCCACGATGGCATGGCGGATCGTCGAGTATGCGGACACCGTCTGGAATGTGACCTACGCCGCCGAGCGGCGCGCCAACACCTCGGCGTGGCAGCTGGTCCTCTCCTTCCGCGCCGCCGCCGGCCCCAAGGCTTCGTTCTGGGCCCCCTTCCCGCTCGAGTCGAGCTCCAAATCCTCCCTCTTCTCTATGGCCGAGCGGATCCCCCACGACCGGTTGGCCGCGATCCTGGCCGAGCACTTCCGGTGACGCAAGGTCAGCGATGTGTGGCGAAGGCGTGGGCCTCGGTGGCGATCCGGCCCATCACCGCTTCGGCATCCTGCTCGGACCCGTACCCGCGCGTGAGGACGACGAGGATATAGGGCGGCATGCGGGCCGGGTAGACGATGCCGGCGTCGTGGTGCACTGCGGTCTGGCTCCCGGTCTTGTGGGCCATCAGGGTGCCGGCGGGAAGCCCGGAGGGGATCCCACCGTTGAACTCCTGGCCGGCCAGGAACCCCAGGATCCGTTGGGTGCTGTTGGCCGAGGCGGCGCGCCCGGAGAGCAAGGCGCTGAAGAGCTGGACGAGCGCGCGGGCGGTGAGTGTATTGTTCATCCCACGGCGGAACGCGGGGATGTCCTCGACCCCGCGGAGCACCAGGACCGAATCGGCCCCCAGCGCGTGGGCAGTGGCAGTGATCCGGTCGGCGCCGAGCAGCTGGACGATGTTGTTGGTGGCGAGGTTGCTGCTCCGGACCGTCATCAGGCGGGCGAGCTCCTGGAGCTTCACCTCGGTGCCCACCATCGCGTAGAGCGAAGAATCGGAATCGTCCGCCGGGTCGAGCGCGAACGGCTGGCCGTCGGCGATCGAGATGAAGCTGTTCTCGACGCGGAGGGTGGAATCCCAGGCCAGTTCGCCGGAGTCGATGCGCCGCGCCAGTTCGATGAGCACTGGGACCTTCATCGTGCTCGCCGCGTGGACCCGGACGTCGGCCCCGAGCCAGGCGGCGCGGCCGGTGGCGGGCTGGTAGAATGCGATGGCGACGAGGGTGTCGCCGTGGGGCCGGAAGCGTTGCAGGCGGCGCGCCGCCTCCTGGGCCACCAGGGCCTGGGGCAGGGCGAGCACGAGGGCACACCGAAGCATCCAACGGAACATCGAGGTTCTCCTGGCCGTGGCCGATAGACTCCGATTCAAGGAATTCGCACTCGAGCGCCTCCCCGCCACTCGCTGCAAGGCGAGGGTGGTGCTGTCGATGACGGATGATGACGTCTGGGTGGGTGAAGCGGAAGGGCTCGCCACCCAAGCGGGGGAGCTCCGCACCGCGGCCGACGCCTGCGTCGTGGCGCTGACCAAGGCGATCGCCGGACACGCCACCCTGGAATTGCTCGGCGTCAAATCGGTCCGCGCATTCGACAACAACGTCGTGATCGTCTCGATGGCGTACACCGAGGACGGCAATGGTCAGCGCCTCGTCGGCTGCTTTCTGGCCGATACCGACTCCGCCCGGGGCGCTGCGCTCGCGGTGCTCAACGCCACCAACCGGATCCTGGGGAATCGATTTTTCATGAGGTGAGAGGCGCGTGAGGCGCGACAGGCGCGCAAGGGGATCAGGGCGCGGCGAGGAGTCTCCTCCCGCGCCTTTCGCATCTCTCGCGCCTGCGCCCTCCCCCGTACAAAGACCGGCACCCCCTAGGAGCACCGGGCCCAACTCCCTACATTACAAGCAGTTCCCAGCACGCCCGAATGCCAATCGGGTGCGCCCCTGACCCCGCGATCCGGACCCTTGGCCGGATCCTCGCTCGAGGAGCGCTCTCCTGAAGCAGCTCGACACCGCACTTTGCGGGCTGGTCCTCTTTGCGGCCGTCATCTCGACGGCCTGTGCCGGCGGCGCCACTCGGGTGTCGCCGGTCGCCGCACCTGCCACCCGCTCACAGGTAGCGGTCGAGTCCTCCGACCCCACCCACCCGTCCGACACCGCCACCGCCACCGCCGCCGCCGCCGCCGCCGCACACAGCCGGGACACGGTCGCTGTCACGGGGGCCATCGACAGCGCCGTGGAGCATCTCCTCGTCGCCGACTCGGCCGCCGACGAAGAGGTGCTCGAGGAACTTCGTGGTGCGGCGCCGGCCGTCGGTGCCGCCGAGGAGCGGGGCAATCCGGCGGGAGGTGGCGGTGCGGAGTCGACCGAGGTCGCCGCGGTGACCTGGGACATCGATGTCACGTCGTTCCTCTCTCACGAGCGGGTGCAGTACTACCTCGACTTCTTCCAGGGGCCGGCCCGGGAACGGTTCGGGGCCTGGCTGCAACGGATGCCGCGGTACGAGCCGATGATCCGTGCCCGGCTCGCGCGCCAAGGGCTGCCGGGCGACCTGCTCTACCTCGCCCTGATCGAGAGCGGTTTCAGCAACAGCGCCACCAGCCGCGCCCGCGCGGTGGGGATGTGGCAGTTCATGCCGAGCACGGGACGGTCGTATGGGCTGCGGGTGGATCGGTGGGTGGACGAGCGGCGCGACCCGGTCAAGGCGACCGATGCGGCGGCCCGGCACCTCAACGACCTTCGGACCCGGTTCGGGTCGCTCTATCTCGCGGCCGCGGCCTACAACGCCGGCGGCGGCAAGGTGTCGCGCGGGCTCCGGAAGCTGGGCGACGGTGCTGACGACGAGGTCGAGGCCGAGGACATGACCTCGGATTCGACCTTCTTCCTGCTCTACGACTCCCGCTATCTCCGCCGGGAGACCAAGGACTACGTCCCCAAGCTCATCGCCGCCGCACTGATCGCCAAGGAACCGGAAAAGTATGGTTTCGCGCGGCCCGAGCCGCTCCCGCCCTTCGCGTACGACTCGATCCTCGTGCCCGACGCCACGGGACTCGATGTGGTGGCCCGCCTCGCCGGCACCGACGTCGCGACGCTCCGCGAGCTGAATCCGCAGTTCCTCCGGCTCATCACCCCGCCGGGCGCGCGCGCGATGATCCGACTTCCCGTCGGTACGGCGACCGTGACCGCCGCGAAGTATGCGACGCTCCCCGCGAATCGCCGCGTGACTTTCAAGGAGCACCTGGTGCACGCCGGGGAGACCCTCGGCCACATCGCTCGGCAGTATGGAGTGGCGGTGGCCGACATCCGCTCGGCCAACCACAACGTGGCCCCGAATCGGCTCCGCCTCCACATGACGCTCATCATCCCGATGAGCCCCGCATTCGATCCGCGGGCCGTGGAAGCGACCGAGATGCCGTCGCAGCGGCGCAGGGGCGCATGGGCGCAGGGGCATGCGTCGGCCACGTGGCACACGGTGCGGCGGGGCGAGTCCTGGTGGTCGATCGGCGAGCGGTACGGCGTGAGGGTCGGTGAGCTGCAGGAATGGAACGACGCGGGGCCGCGCGAGCGGCTCCGGATCGGGCAGCGGATCCGGGTGCGGGCGGGACGGGCGGGTGGCCGGGCGGTCGGTCGGCCCGTCCCGCGCGTGGCGGCCGCGCCTGCCCGCCCCGCGACCTACCGGGTACGGAGCGGGGACACCCTCTCGGGGATCTCGGTGCGGTACGACGTGGCCGAAGCCGAGCTGCGGCGCATCAACCGGCTTCTGGCGGCGGCACCGTTGCAGGCCGGAAAGGTGCTGAAGCTGCGCTGACGGTCGCAGATCGAGATGGCGAATGCTTCGGGGGCCCCACCGCAGTGCCGCGGTGGGGCCCCCGGTCCGTTCACGGTTCGCCCGCGAACGAGTGTCGTCGTCGATACGCCATCCACGCGATGCCGGTGCAGACCGCGAAGGAGGGCACGACCAGGATCGCCATGCCGCTGTACATGGCGTGCATGAACTTGGACATCGCGTCGATGCCGGTCACGCCGGCGCACCAGTATTGCCAGGTCACAGGTGCAGCGAGATCATGCGGGCGGCGTCGCGCCAGAGATGATTCAGCATCAGGAAGACGAAGATCAGGGCGGGGATAAGGCACCAGAACAGGATCCGGCGTTCGTACTTCATGTGCATGAAGAACGCCAATCCGAGCCCTGCTTCCAGCGCCGCCAGGGCGAGGAGGGCGGTCAGGAAGGTCGCGCGGGACATGCCCGCGTAGGTGAGCGCCACCTCCACGCCGACGATCAGCAGCAGTCCGATGTAGACGGTGACGTACCGCCTGGTGCCGGTCCCGGGGATCGATCCCATATAGTGCGCTCCTGCCGCTGGGCGCGAAGGCGCCTCAGCGGGCATTCAACAGGTAGACGAGGGGAAAGACGAACATCCAGACCAGGTCCACAAAGTGCCAGTAGAGCCCGGTGATCTCGAGGTGGGACGCCTCAAAGCGGCCGCGGCGAAAACCGATGCCGATGACGGTCAGGGCGACGGCGCCGCTGATGACGTGGAGCAGGTGGAGGCCGGTGATGCCGAAGAAGGTCCCGCCGAAGAGCGGGGCCCCGCCCAGCGGGTTGGTGGACGGACTCCACCCCTCCGCGAACATCTTGGACCACTCGCGCAGATGCAGCGCCGCGAACGCGATCCCAAGCACCGTGGTCGCCGCCAGCCACCGGACGGCGGCATCGCGGCGGCCGGTCTGGGCCGCGGCCACCGCGAACAGCATCGTCAGGCTGCTGGTCAGCAGGATCACCGTCATCACCATCCCATTGATGATGGTCGGCGCGAACGCGAACGGTCGGCTCCAGTCGCTGCTTCCGGCGCGCAGATAGCCGTACCCGAAAAGCAGGGCGCCGAACGTCGCGGCATCAGCGGTGATGAACAGCCACATGATCAGCTTCCCGGACGGCATCCCGAACGGGGATTCCTCCAGCGCGGCCGCGTGGCCCCCGGCCAGGGGCATCTGGGATTCGCTCACGTCATCTCCGGCGGCCCATCAGAGCCGCGTTGCAAGGACCACCAGCAGGTACAGCCAGAGGACACCCATGAAGTGCCAGTAGAGCGTCACCGCCTCGAGCGCCGACCAGGGCGGGGCAGGGTCCGCGCGCAGCCGGCCAAGGAGATAGCCCAGGGCCGCGATCCCGCCGATCAGGTGCAGGCCATGCAGGGCGGTGAAGATGTAGAAGAAGTCGCTGGCCGGGTTGCTCGATAGATAGAGCCCCTGCGCCGCGAGGCCGCGCCAGGCGACGAGCTGGCCCGCCAGGAAGAGGAGACCAAGGGCCAGGGTGACCGTAAGGAGCATCGCGCCCGAGGCACCGGCCCGGAGGCGGCGACGTCCCAGTTCCAGCGTCCCGCTGCTGAGCAGCAGGAGGACCGTATCGAGGTAGAGAATGCCGGGGAGGACGACGTGATGCCAGTCGGCCCCCGAGCCTTGCCGTACCACCATGGCGCTGGTGTAGGCCGTGAACGACATCGTGATCGCGGCGATGCCGATCCAGACCCCGGTGCGTGCCGGGGAGGAGCCGGGGGCCAGTGTCGGAGAGGTCATTTCAGACCGTCCCGAGGCTTTCAGGGGTGGCCTGCATCACATGATCGCCCTCGGGTCCGGTGCCGCCGTACTCATTGGGTCCGTGGGCCACGACCGGGTGCTTCCCGCCAAAATTGTCGTGCGGTGGCGGGGAGGGGATCGACCACTCGAGTGAGGTCGCGCCCCACGGGTTGGCCGGCGCCTTCGCGCCGCGGAAGCGGCTCCAGATCAGGTTCGCGAAGAAGAGGAGCTGCACTGCGCCGGTGAACAGCGCGGCCATCGTGATGAAGCGGTGCAGGGGGAGCGACCCCTTCATGTAATCGTCGGTGAATGCCGAGTAGCGGCGGATGTTCCCGGCGAGCCCGAGATAGTGCATCGGCATGAAGGTCGCGTAGACGCCGATCAGGGTCAGGAAGAAGTGCCACTTGCCGAGGGTCTCGTTCATCATCCGCCCGTACATCTTGGGGAACCAGAAGTACGTGGCCGCAAAGATGCCGAACATGGCCGCCACCCCCATCACGAAGTGGAAGTGTCCCACCACGAAGTAGGTGCCGTGGAGGTAGGTGTCGATCGAGGGCTGGGCCAGGAAGAAGCCGCTGATGCCGCCGCTCACGAAGACCGACACGAACCCGAGGCAGAAGAGCGCCGGGGTGGTGAAGCGCATGCGGGCGCCGTACACGGTCCCGATCCAGAGGAGGACCATGATCGTGGCCGGGATCGTGATGATCAGCGTGGGCACCGAGAACAGGGTGGCGGAGAGCGGGTTCATCCCGCTGAGGAACATGTGGTGTCCCCAGACGGTGTAGCTGAGGAACGCGATCGCGGCCATGCAGCTGATGGCCACCTTGGGTCCGAGCAGCGGCTTCCGCGCGAAGGCCGGCAGGATGTGGGACACGATCCCGAACCCGGGCAGGATCGCGATGTACACCTCCGGGTGACCGAAGAACCAGAAGAGGTGCTGCCAGAGGAGCGGGGAGCCGCCCGCGTGGGGCTGGAGCCGGTCGCTGACCACCAGGCCGGCCGGGATGAAGAAGCTCGTGCCCGCCACCCGGTCGAGGACCAGGAGGACGCAGGCCGGCAGCAGCACCGAGAAGGCGATAAGGCCGATGACGGAGGTGATGAACCAGGCCCACGTGGACAGCGGCATCCGCATCAGGGTCATCCCCCGGGCGCGGAGGTCGAGCGTGGTCGCGATGAAGTTGAGCGAACCGAGCAGCTGGCCGATGCAGAAGATGCCGATGGAGATGGCCCAGAGGGTCTGTCCGGTGCCCTGACCCGGCCCGGCGTCCTTGCCGATGGCGCTGAGCGGGGCGTACGCCGTCCATCCCGAGAGCGGCGGGCCTTCAGGGACGAAGAACGCGGCCAGGAGGACCAGGAAGGCCACGCAGGTCACCCAGAAGGACATCATGTTGAAGCGGGGGAACGCCATGTCCTCCGCGCCGACCTGGATGGGGAGGATGTAGTTGCCGAACCCCGCGAAGGGTGCGGTGGTCAGCACGAAGAAGACCATGATCGTGCCGTGCATCGTCATGATCGAGAGGTAAAGCTCCGGCGTCATCACCCCGCCGGCCGCCCCGTTGGGGGCGATCCTGCCCAATCCGGGGATCGCGAGCTCAGGATAGGCGAGATGGAGCCGCATCAGCCACGAGAGCACCATGCCGGTGACCACTGCCACGAGGGCCAGGTCGAGATATTGCTTCCCGATGACCTTGTGATCGAGGCTGAAGACGTGCTTGCGAAGGAAGCTGGTCGGTGGCGCCGAGCTCTCGTGCATGGGCCTGGCCTGTTCGGGGGGACTAGAAATTGGCTTGGTCCTTGAGCCACTGCATGAACTGCGAATCCGGCATCACTTCGAGATAAGCCCGCATGTTGAAGTGCCCCAGCCCGCAGAGCTGGGTGCAGACGATCTCCTTCTTGGCCACCGTGGTCGCGGTGAACTGCAGCGGGATCACCAGCCCAGGGACGAAGTCCTGCTGCAGCCTGAGCTCCGGCACGAAGAACGAATGGCCCACGTCCTTGGCGTGCATGGTGAGGTAGATGGGGCGGCCCACCGGGACATTCAGCGACGCGGAGACGATGTCGTCCCGGGCCGTCGTGTCGTTGGCGGGGTCGAGCCCGAAGAAGTTGCCGTTCCCGTCGTCGATGAGCTCGGGGTGCGCCACGCCGAGCTTCCCATCCGGCCCGGGATACCGGAAATAGAAGGCGAACTGCTCGGCCTGCACGTCGATGTGCAGTGCCTGGGGATCGATGGGGGCGAGGAAGATCCCGCCCCAGACCTTGGTGCCGACCACGATCAGCACCAGGATCTCCGCGCTCACAAGCAGCGTGGCCAGCGCCACCATCGGCGTGGCGCCCCCCGGGAACGCCTTCACCGGCCGGCCATCGCCCGCGTCGGCGTAGCGCCAGGCGAAGAAGGCCAGCGTGAGCTGGGAGGACACGAAGAGCACCCCGGCCGCGACCATCGTCTCCATCAGCTGATGGTCGATGCCCACTCCGAGGACCGAGATGTCCGGTGGCAGCCACCAGATGCGTGCGATGAATACGCCGGCCGAGATCGCCGTGATGGCCGAGATGATCGCTGCGAACAGTTTGCCCACGTGGCCTCACCCTCGCGAGGGAGATGGAACCGACACCGGGTCGTACCGCACGTGCGGACGACCCGGCCGGATGGTTCAGGTCTGCCGGAGGCTCAGAACGGGAGTGCCTTGAACACGAACGAAACGCGGGGAGGGTCCCCGGCGCCGACCGTGACCTGCTGGGTCTGGGTCCCGAACCGCTCGTGCCACGCCGTCAGCGTATAGGTGCCCGGCGGGAGCCCGGCCATGCTGAATGTACCGTCCGCGCCGCTGACCGCGTAGTGTGTCGTGGGGAGCACCGCAAAGTAGCCGTGCATCCAGGGGTGGATGTTGCACTTCACGGCGATCATCTCGGGCTTGTCGTACTTGGCCTCGATCGGGGGGCTCCCGGGCGGCGTGGACTTGTTCCACTCGGCGTTCACCGTGGCGAGCGGATGGATGTTGTGCGAGGTCCGGTCGCTGTTCACGATCTCGAGCGGCTGGCCGGCCTGCATCACGAGGACGTGCGGGATGTAGGTGCAGCCCTTCTGGTCGTAGCGAGCGACGGTAGTGGGCACCGGGGTCGGGGCTGCACCGGCCGAGATGTAGACCACGACGTTCTGCACCGTATTGCCGGGCCCGGTCATCACGTTCTCGGTCATCGCCGGCGTAGTGTGCTGGGCGGCGCAGGTGGGCTCCTTCGCCATGTCGATGGGGCGCATGCGCGGGGGCGTGCCGGTGTAGGTCACCGTGCCGCTGATGGTCGCGGTCAGCGGCACCGAAGCGTGGCGGGCACCCATGCTGACGGCAGCCGCAGCCGCCACCAGCACGAGGGAAGCAAGCGGTCTCGCATATCTCATTATGGACCACGTTCCGTTGAGTGAGTAAGGACGCCGGCTCACTGTCCACCACCCGCGTCGGGCCCGATCGGCTTGAGCTCGGTCGCGTGGGTGGGGAGCCAGGCCTGCCAGAGGGCGGCCTCGGGGGTCTGCAATGGCTGCAGCGTGCGGAGAAAATGCACCAGATCCCACGCTTCCGCCGGCTGGAGATTGTCGGCGAACGAGGGCATCGGCGTGCCATCGACACCGGTCATGAAGATCCGGTAGAGATCCTGGTTGGTCTCTCCACACTTGAAGCGGGAACCGGCGGAGAAGTTGTGCGGCATGATCCTGTTGTCCTTGCTGTCCATGAGCGTGGAAGCGGCGGGACCATCACCGCGCCCGGCGGCGCCATGGCACTTCCAGCATTCCACTCGCTGGAACGTCGCCCGACCCCGGAGGATGCTCTCGATGGTCGCGGGCGTCTCAGCCGGGATCACGATCGGCGTGCCGGCGCCCTGCACGGTCCACCGCGGGGAGAAGGTCTTGATGTAGGCCACCAGATCCACCCGGGCCTGACGGGTGAGCGGCGCCCAGGAGGGCATGTTGGTGTCCACGAACCCGCGGGTCACCGAGTGGAACAGGTCTTCGTCGGTGGGCAGGGTCCCGGTCGGGGTCGAGCGGCACTTGAAAGTGGCGGCAGTGAAATCGCGCGGCTTCGGATCGATCCACATCGCGTTCTCGCCATTGCCGTCCCCGGCCTGACCGTGACACCCGACGCAGTAGCGCCGATACTGCAGGGCCCCGGCCGCGGCATTGCCGTGCAGGTTCCCGACCGTGGTGGTCTGCGCCGTGACCGGCGCCGCCGTCAGGATCAGCAACAGGAGGCCGGCGCCCGTGCCGAACGCCGCCATTGGAGTGCGCGTCTGCATGAGAGGTCTCCCCGTCAGAAGTCGAAGTCGAGTGCGGTGAGCAAGCTGGTCGTGCGCACCACGGTGCCCGGGGCGACCGGGGCATCCACCGTGTTCCCGATGCCGTTCATCGGCGTCACGCCGATCGACTTGCCGAACGAGAGCTCGGTGTGCCAAGCCAGTCCCGCGCGGCTGAACATGATCGGGTAATACCGCACCCCGACCGTGATCGCGTCGGTATTCCCCTGGGTCTTGGGAATGGCCGGATCTCCCTGCTTGGACATCCGCAGGACATCGCCACGGCCCAGCAGCATCAATTGCGGGTTCACGAAGTAGTGGGCCTCGAGCAGGTACGAGTTCCAGCTGGCGTTCTGTGAACCGGCGCCCAGCGCAGCGTCCTCCGAACCGTGCAGCACGACCGGAATGAGTTCAAGGTCGTGCAGGCTGAAGTTCCCGGTGAAACCGATCCGGCTGAAGCTCTTGCCGTTGGTCCCGCTCCCCGCGATCGGGCTGGTGTCGGAGGCGAAGTTGAAAGTCGTGGGCCGCTGGCCGAAATACCCGAACACCCCGACACGCATGACGCCGAGGGCACCCGCGTCGAACGCCTGGCTCGCGGTCACGTTGAAATCGTAGCCCTTGGACGTCCCGAGCCCAGGCACCCCATCCTCCTGGTTGAGGACGGCGACGCTGAACCGCCGATAACTGGTCGCGTCATGCCCCATGATCTCGGCGCCGATCTGGTTGTCACCGAGGCCGAAGTTGTTGTTGCTGCCGACCGGGAGGAAATGGTACGCCTGATAGAACCCACCGCCGCTGGAGAGCGTCACGATACGCTTCTCCGACAGGAGGTTGTCGAGCTCGAACTTGCCGACCTTCAGGTTCATCCAAG
Source organism: Gemmatimonadota bacterium (assembly GCA_031393795.1). Classification (GTDB taxonomy): domain Bacteria; phylum Gemmatimonadota; class Gemmatimonadetes; order Gemmatimonadales; family GWC2-71-9; genus CAMLHU01. The sequence goes on along the minus strand of JANMWE010000083.1, from coordinate 13,390 downwards.
ATGACTGGAAGAGGTTGTCGAGTCGGACGAAGGCGGTCTCGATCCCCACCCCTGCCCCGTCCTCGAAGGTCGGGACGAAGCCGAAAGTGACGTCCTTGTACAGGGTCCCCAGCATCAGGAAGTCGGCCCCCCCGATGTCGAAGCCCGACGTGCTGAGGGTGGTCCCTCCGGCCGGGTCGGCCAAGGTGACCTGGTTGGTGGCCCGGTCCATCCGCCACCCCGGCGTGGTACGGAACGCCAGCGGGATGTAGGCGGGATTCTGCCAGATCGGGGAGTCGCGATCGTTGCCCAGCTGATAGCCGCGATCCTTGAAGCGCTGGCCGAAGGCGTTGAGCTCGGGCCAGGCGGTGTGACAGGCCGAGCAGGCCATGTTGTACTTTCGCGCGAAGGCCGGGATCGTCGCATCGCGGTGACTGCTGAGCGTGAAATGCGAGGTCGACGTGAGTGCTCCGCCTGTGGACGTGATGTACGACACGTAGGTCGCCCCGGCCCGCCCGGCCGCCGGAGCGGTCGCATGGAGGTCCGGGGCGAGCCCCACCACGAACAGACCGCAGGCGAGGAGCGCGCTCGCCACCTTGATCCCCCCGCGATTCCTGCCGTTCGTTGCCCATCCGATCATACCGCCTCCTGAGTTTGCGGTGCGGCGCAGTGAACTGGTATTGCGATGGAAAAGGATTGCCCGGCGACGATCTCCTTGGTCAAGGTGCCGGTCAGGCAAGAGTTCTCCTGACCAGCACCACTCGATGTCCTATAGCTTAGTGCAAGCTTCCAAGCTGCACCATCCCGAGGTCCTGTCAAGTCTCGTAGTGCGAGCATCCGTCCGGGGGGCAACTGAAGAGGCACGGAGCAGAATGCGCTCCGTGCCTCTCTCACCTTCTTCACGAACGGTTCGGGATCAGGGACGGCCGGGGTGGCCCCCGCCGAGGACCGTCTGACCATAGCCGTTGTCCGGGTCGCTGCCGCTGTCGAGGTACTCATTCACCCGCGCCGGGCCTCGATTGAACGCCAGGAGCGCGAGGTTGGCGTCGCCGCCATACTGCCGCTGGAGGTCGCGCAGGAAGCGGAACCCGATGCGGAGGTTCACGTCCCGGGTGCTGAGGTCCTTTTCGGTGACCCAGGGCTCGTAGTGCTGGGCCGTGGCCAGCTTGAGCTGGGTGTAGCCGATGGCCTTGGCCCGGCTCCGGGCGTTGGGGCGGAAGTTGCTCTCCACCTGCACCAGGCGGAATGCGAGGGCCGGGTCGATCCCCTCGGTCACCGCGTGGTCGTAGATCGCGCTGGCCAGGTCGGCCGGGATCCGGTACTGCGCCGAGTAGGCCTGGACCGCGTCCGCGCGACGGTTCTTGAGCCGCTCCACCGCCAGCGCGCCGCGCGCGGCGTCGAGCTCCACCCGCATCGCCTCGACCTCCGCGGGGGCGATGGCCTCGACAGGGGGCGTTGCTGCTGCCGCCCGGACCGGGTGCCGGTCCCCGACCGCGCCCGCGAGGGCGCTCACGAGCAAGGCCGCGGCGAGGATCATGCCGCCACGCCCAAGCACAGTAGAGAGGCTCAGTGTATCCGAGCGGTCGTTCGGGAAGTCGTTGTCCATGGGTCGCTCCTTGCTATCGGGTGACGTCGTCCGCGTCATCCGCGCGCCAGTCACCACTGGTACCGCCGCTCTTGGCGAGCAGGCGGATCGCTTCGATTCGCATCCCTCGGTCGGTGGCCTTCACCATGTCATACACGGTGAGACACGCCACCGCGACCGCGGTCAACGCTTCCATCTCCACGCCAGTGCGCCCCGTGGTGCGGCAGGTCGCGAGGATCCGGACCCCCGGCAGCGCCGGTTCCAGCGTGCATTCCACCCGTACCAGGTCGAGACCCAGCGGATGGCAGAGGGGGATCAGCTCCCCCGTCTTCTTGGCGGCCATCACTCCGGCCACCTCGGCCACCGTAAGGACCTCCCCCTTGGTGGCCTTGCCCTGCTGCAACAGTTCGAATGCCGCCTTCGACATCCGGACCTGACCTGCGGCCGTCGCGCTCCGCTCGGTCACCGGCTTGCCGGCCACATCGACCATCCGGGCGCGTCCCTCGGCGTCGAGATGCGAGAGCGTCATTTGGTCACCGTCGCCAGTTCCTGGCCCAGGACTGCCAGGAGGAGCTGCGGATTGACATTCCCCTGCGCCGTGGCGCGGGCGGTCTGGACCTTGCCGAGCATCGCGAGCAAGCTGTCGGGGCCTGTGGCCTCGAAGCCGTTGAGCCGAGTCCCGCCCTGGGCACCAAGTTCGGCCCGGAGTGCGCCCTCGATCCGGATTGCCAGCGCATCGAGCATCCCGGTGAAGTCGCCGCGGGCGGCGAAGGTCGCCTGCCGCATCGCCCGCTCGAGCCTTCCGACCGGCCCCGCCGACACCGCGGCGAGGACCTCGTCGGCGGCTCGGTGGGCGGTCGCGGTGGCGCTGTCCTGCGCCAGCGCCGCACCGATGGATCCGGCGGCCTGCCGCACCCGCTCGTCGAGATCCCGGCCCGAAAGCCCCGCGTGCTCGCTCAGGAAGGCGCGGACCTCCGCGTCAGTCACCGGCGGCACCCGGAGGATGGTGGCCCGGGAGCGGATCGTCCCCAGCATCCGACCGAGGTCGGAGGTGGTGAGGATGATCGTCGTATCTGCAGGCGGTTCCTCAAGGAGCTTGAGCAGGGCATTGGCGGCTTCTGGGCTCGACTCTTGAGGTACCAGCCGCTCCGCCTCGCCTACCAAAAAGACCTTCCGGGCCCCTGCGGCAGGGGTCAGCCCAGCCCGCTTCAGCAGCAGCTGGGAGGTGGCCATGAAGTGCCCAGCCAGCCCTTCGGGGGCGCCCCACAGAGGCTTCGCCCGACGGTCGGCCATCACCGTCCCGATCGCCTCCGCCACTTCTTCCTGCTGCTTCTCCGACTCTGCCGCCTTGGGACGGGGGACCGGCACGAACCAGTGGACGTCGGGATAAGCCAGCCCCAACACCTGCCGACATGACGGGCAGTCCCCGCACGGTTCCACGGCACCCGGGTGGGTGCAGACCAGCCGCTGGGCGAGCCAGAGCGCCAACCGTTGCTTCCCTACCCCCGCCGGCCCCACAAAAAGCATAAGCCTCGGCAGGCGGTCGCCATTGATGGCTTCCGCAAGTCGAGTCCGTATGGCCAGGTGGCCGGTCAGGGGGGCGATCGGCATGGGACAAAGGTAAGGGAATAGGGGTCCAATCGGTACTGTGCTACCTCGTAACATCTTTTTGAACAACGACTTACAACGTTCCACCGATGCCAGTTTGGCGCAGGGAGCCCTAACCTAATCCCATCGTGCTATCTGTGAGCGAACACTATCGTTGCGCTAGTGTGAGCGAGTGCTCGCTTCATTGTGTAATATGCTGGTAGTGTGTGGTTTACGGTGCCGGAAGAGGGCTACCTGGCCGCGCGGATCGACTGCTGCCGATGAGCTACTGCAGCATGGTTATGCCGAAATGGCCGGTATTTTCAGAGTCATTTCGATCGACCCCTAAGCTTCAGTTCTCGCATTGCCTCGTGACCGACCCAACTGCCCGCTGACACCTCCGATCGAGTCAATGGGACCGCGACGTCGAGGGCCGACCGCTTGAGTCCCCGGCGCCGTCCGATCGACCGGAGTGCCCAACTTTCACCCTTCTTCACGAAGTTCCGCTCGTGTCATGCCCCCATCGAGAGGAGCGGAAGGAAGGGGGGGACGTCGGGCCTGGCGCGGGCCTGGCGCTAATATTGACCATTGATTCGACGACACATTCTGAGGGAGGGACGGATGGGGCACGATCATCATCACGACCACGGCCACACCGCGCCGAACCACAACCGGGCATTCGCCATCGGGGTAGCACTCAACCTGGCGTTCGTCGTGATCGAGGCGCTCTATGGATTCCGGGCGCACTCGCTGTCGCTCCTGGCGGACGCCGGCCACAACTTCGGCGACGTGATGGGACTCCTCCTCGCCTGGGGGGCCGGGATCCTGGCCACTCGGCTCCCCTCGGCCCGCCGGACCTATGGTCTCCGGCGAAGCTCGATCCTGGCCGCCCTCGGCAACGCCGTCCTTCTCCTTCTGGCGATCGGTGGCATCGTGTGGGAGGCGCTGGCCCGGTTCCGGACTCCCGAGCCGGTCGCCTCCGGGGTGGTGGTCTGGGTGGCCCTCATCGGGATCGGGATCAACACCGCCACGGCGCTGCTCTTCATGCGGGGCAGGAAGAGCGACCTCAACATCCGTGGTGCCTTCGTCCATATGGCCGCCGACGCCGCCGTTTCGGCGGGGGTCGTCGTCGCCGCGCTCATCATGATGCGGACCGGCTGGCTCTGGCTCGACCCGGCGGTCAGCGTGGTCATCGCGATCATCATCGCCGTGGGCACGTGGGGCCTCCTCCGGGATTCGGTCAACCTGGCGCTGGACGCCGTCCCTGAAGGGATCGAGCCCGACGAGGTGCAGGCGTATCTGGCCCAGCTGCCGGGGGTCACCGCGGTGCACGATCTCCACATCTGGGGGATGAGCACCACCCACGTCGCCGTCACGGCCCACCTCGTGAAGCCGGGGGTGGCGGACGATGACGCGCTGCTGGCCGAGGCGTCGCGGGGGCTGCATGACCGATTCGGGATCGAGCATTCGACGCTGCAGGTCGAACGGAGCGAGGACGTGGCCAATTGCAGGCAGGCGCCGGCGGAGGTGGTCTGACGCTCCTGGTCCGTCTCGGGCTCCGGCACAATCTGCCCCAGTTCTCGCTGTTGGTGGTGGTCAACGCGCTGGTGGGCGCGATGGTGGGGATGGAGCGGAGCATCCTTCCCGCGATCGGCGAACGGGAGTTCCATCTCGCGGCGCGGAGCGCGGTGCTCTCATTCATCGTCGTGTTCGGGGTGTCCAAGGCGTTCGCGAATTATTCCGCCGGGCGTGCCTCCGATCGCTTTGGCCGGAAGCACCTGCTGGTCGGCGGGTGGCTGGTCGCGGCGCCGGTACCCTTTTTGTTGATGTGGGCGCCGAGCTGGAACTGGATCCTCTTCGCCAACCTCCTGCTCGGGGTGAGCCAAGGGCTCACCTGGTCGGCGACAGTGATCATGAAGATCGACCTCGCGGGGCCGGCGGACCGCGGGCTCGCGATGGGGCTCAACGAATTCGCGGGATACTTGGCGGTGGCCGGCAGCGCGCTCGGCACCGGGTGGATCGCCGCGCGCTATGGGCTCCGTCCGGAACCGTTCTATGCGGGGGTGGTCTTCGTCGTACTGGGGCTGGCGCTTTCGACCCTCGTGGTGCGGGAGACGAAGGGCCACGCCGAGCAGGAGGCGCGGCTGCACGATGGAGCAGTGCTCGCCGACCGCCCGACCCAGCGGGCGGTGTTCTGGCAGACCACGCTCCGGCATCGGGATCTGTCGAGCGTCACCCAGGCCGGTCTGGTCAACAACCTGAACGACGGGATGGCGTGGGGGCTCTTCCCGCTCTTCTTCGCCGCCGCGCAGATGACCCTCGGAGAGATCGGTACCTTGGCGGCGGTCTACCCTGCGACGTGGGGGATCACGCAGCTCTTCACCGGGGCGTGGTCCGACCGGGTCGGGCGGAAGTGGCTCATCGCGTGCGGGATGTGGGTGCAGGCGGTGGGGATCGGGGTCGTCATCGTGTCGCAGAGCTTCGGCGGGTTCGCGCTGGGGGGCGTGCTGCTCGGCATCGGCACCGGGATGGTGTACCCGACGCTGTTGGCCGCGATCGGCGACGTCGCGCATCCCGCCTGGCGAGCGTCGGCCGTGGGGGTGTACCGTCTCTGGCGCGACCTCGGGTACGCCATCGGGGCGCTGCTCGCCGGCCTCGCCGCGGATGCGTTGGGGTTGGCACCCGCGATGGGAATCATCGCTGCGGTGACCGTCCTGTCCGGAGTGGTGGTGGCGGTCCGGATGAGGGAGACGCTGCGCGCCTAGGCCAAGGTGTCAGTCCGGTCGGCCCGGCTTAGAACACGAACATGCCGACTGCCGCGGCGAACATCGCGACCATCGTGAATCCGACCACCGCGCGGCCCAGCAGCGAACTGGGCTGCCCCCGCATGAGCACGCGATCCGATGCGACGACCAGGATGCCCAGGAGCAAGAACGGCGCGAGCAGCCCATTGAGCACGGCCGTCCAGTACAGTGCCTTGATGGGGTTGATGTTGGCCCAGTCCATCCCCATTCCGCAGATCGTCGCGCCGATGACCACCGCGTAGAAGGCCGGGGCGCGGCGGAAGCGGGAATCGATCCCCTGACGCCATCCAAAAGTCTCCGCGAAGGCGTACGCTGCCGACCCGGAGAGGGTCGGGATGGCCAGGAGCCCGACCCCGACGATCCCCGCGGTGTAGAGCAGCGCCGCGAACCGCCCGGCCAGGGGCTCGAGGGCCTGGGCGATCTGCCGTGACGTCTCGAGCGTCGTCAATCCGTGCCGGTTGAGCGTCAGCGCCGTGGTCAGGATGATGAAGAACATCACGATGTTGGAGAAGAAGGTCCCCACGCCGACATCGAGCTTCCGTGTCAGCAGCTCGCCGCGCGTGGCGCCTCGTCGCCCGACGAGCGAATGACGTCCGAGCGCCTTTTCCTCCTCGACCTCCTGGCTCGCCTGCCAGAAGAAGAGATAGGGGCTGATCGTCGTGCCCAGGATGGCGACCAGCGTCGCCCAGCCGGCGGCCCCCTGCGGGAGCGACGGGACGAAGGCGGCGTGCGCGACGGCCGACCAGACGGGGCCGATGTGGATCGCGGCGATCACGTACACGAAGAGCACCAGCGCGAGCCACTTCAGCACCCGGGCGATGACGGCATAGCGCAACCTGATCGTCGCCCACGCGACGCCGACGCCGAACAGGATCACCCACACGTGGGAATTGAGTCCGGTCAGGAGCTCGGCCGCGTCGGCCATCCCGGAGAGGTCAGCGCCGATGTTGATGGTGTTCGCGATGAGCAGCGCGGACGCAGCGGTGACGAGGAGCCAGCGGGGAAAGCGTTTCCGCAGGGCGGCCATCAGTCCGCGGCCGGTCACCATCCCGATCCTGGCGCACATAGTCTGCACGGCGGCCATCAACGGCCAGGTGAGGAACGCCGTCCAGAGCAGACTGGTGCCGAATTGGGCGCCCGCGACGGAGTAGGTCGCGATACCAGAGGGGTCATCGTCGGCTGCACCGGTGATCACTCCGGGCCCCAGTGACGCCCAGAATCGCTTGACGAGGCGGGAGCCCTGCGCGATCCTGCTCACGCGCCGCGCGCCCCGCTCCGGTCGTCCGCCGGCCGTAGCCGCACGCTCACCTCTCCGATCAACCGGATGTGGCCGCGGATCTCCCGAGCGACCTCCTCGGCGATCCGGTGCCCCTGCTCGACCGAGAGCGAAGGGTCCACCTGGATCTCCACATCGGCATAGACCTTGTGACCGACCCATCGGGCCCGGATCGCACCGAGTCGCTGCACGCCAGGCACGTGACTGGGTGCGTGCTCGATCTCCGCCAGGATCTCGGGCTCGATCCCGTCGAGCAGTCGGCTGCCGATGGAGAGCGCGGCGTCCTTGACGATGAAGAGGATGGCGATGGTGATCCCGATGCCCACCAGTGGATCGAGGATGGGGAGACCGAACTTGATGCCCAGCACCCCGATCAGGACGGCGAGACTCGTGAACCCGTCGACGCGGGCGTGCTGGCCATCGGCCACGAGCGCCGCCGAGCCGATCTCGGTGCCGACGCGGATGCGGAAGATCGCCACCGCCTCATTGCCGAGGAATCCGGTCACTGCGGCCGCCGTGACCCACCCCAGGTGGTCGACCGGCTGCGGGTGGAGGAGCTTCTGGATGGATTCCCAGGCGGCCACCGCCGCCGAGAAGAAGATGATGCTGATGATCAGGATGCCGGCGAGATCCTCCGTCCGGCCGTAGCCATAGGTGAAGCGGCGGCTCTGGGCGCGGCGACCCAGGGCGAATGCGATCCAGAGCGGGATGCTCGTCGCCGCGTCGGCGAAGTTGTGGATGGTGTCGGCCAGGAGCCCCACGGAGCCGGAGACCAGCACCACGACGAGCTGGAGCGCGGCGGTCAGCCCCAGCGCCACGAGCGAGAGCTTGAGGGCGCGGATGCCGCGCTCGTTCGTTTCGAGACCTTCGTCGATCTTGTCTGCGAGGTCGTGGGAGTGTGCCAATCCGCGCAACCACCCTAGCAAGCCGGTGGCAGGGCCGTGATCATGCCCGTGAGCCTCCCCGTGCCCGTGGCCTGGCGCAGGGAGGTGGTCGTGGCCGTGGGCGCCCTCGGTGAATTGCATCGCGTAGGTGCGGGACTGTTCTCCCTGGCCGAGCCGGAGCTCCAGGTGGAATTCGTGGGGCTCGGGGATGTCGGAGGTGGATTGGAGGAAGTCTTCCCGGGCCACGAAGCTGAACTGCTGCCGTCCGCCGTCCGGCCGTAGCGTCTCGATCGTCGCCGGTGCATTCGGGGGCTGGGGTCGCCCCTCCCGGTCGAAGAAGTAGAGCCGGAAGCAGGGGGGCACCCCCGTTTCGAAGATCGCGATCTCGACCTTGCCCGCCGAGGTGTCGACAAAGCGGCCACCATGCGGGGCGTGGTGAGTGGGGGGCTCGGACCGGTGCGGTGTCATGATGATTCCAGGCTATTTGAGGTAGGCACGGATCACGGCGACCAAGTCGTCTGCGGCCTCGGATTGTTCCTCGGTGGGGGACCGGCGGGGGTCGAGCACATGGTGCCGGACGTGGCCTTCCATGACCTCGGCCATCAGCCCATTGATCGCGCCCCGGCACGCCGCCAGCGTCTGCAGGATCGCGGTGCTCTCCTGCTCCTGGACCAGCCCCCGTTCAATGGCTTCCACCTGACCGCGGATCCGCCGGATGCGGTTGAGGAATCTGGTCTTGTCCCTGATCGTGTGGCTCATAGGTGGTCCTTGGTCGCTGGAGGGCGATACTATACTACAGTATAGTATATGAGCCTACGCGCGTCCATCACGGCCTGCCAGGGGCGGCTCCTGCGGCGGGCACCGGCGCGCTGCTGGCCCAGGCGTCGCGGGTGTTGCCTGTTCGATCCCGGAGCGCGCACTCGACGCTGCAGGTGGTGCGGAGCGAGGCCGCTTTCCAGGATGTCGATCGCTCGGCGCATGCCTCCTCCCAAGCCGGCATTGAAGAGGTGCGCGGGGTCGGGGAGGCTCGCGCCGTGCGCGAAGCTGAGCTTCACGACCTCCTTGTACGTCTCACCGGTGCAGACGATCCCGTGGTGCGACCAGACCGGGACCCCCACCGACGCCTTCGACGGCTTTTTCCATTTCCGCTCCTCGATCATCTCGGGGTCGGCCTCCAAGATCAGCATCCGCATCCGTCAGGTGTCGTGCGGTGGGATCCAAAGCAAAGCGTCACAACGATTTACCGTTGCGGCGCTGGAGCTCCCGAAACAGGACTCGAACCTGTGACCCGCTGATTAACAGGCCCTTGGCAGCTCAATCGGACGGGTCTGGGGGATCCGCCGTAATCCCGCACCCGTGTTGTGAACTCCACTCTGTGAGCTCGAGGCCTTTGTCCACGATAACTCTGTCAGCGCGCCTGGAATCTCTCGGGTCTAGTTTGATGCCGCGTCGCATTCGTTGGTCCCCATAGCTCGACCCTTCACCGCACACGACGAGGGGGTCGGAACTTGTGCCTGGGCGGAACCAGACGGTGTAGTCCCCAGTCCTTTGGGTCGGGAAGGTATCGAGCAGCGCTTCTGAATGCGTGAGGGTCGAATCCAGACGAACCACGGCATAGACCTCCCCGGAGGCCGTTGTTGGATTGGTCCCGAAGCCAGGCCCACGTAGCAGGACAACTGCGAAGTACCCAGGAAAGAAGTAACCGGGGCGGAGCGCCACGAGTGATATCGAGGTCGCTGCGGGTTTGATGCCACGGAGAGAGTCCTGAAGCGAGGCGAGGAGGGGGCTCTCTGCCCGACTAGATGCTTCGGGAGACAGACTCTCTACGCGGGCAGGACTCTTGGTTGAATCAGCCCGTGAGGTTGGTGGGGTCGAGGTGCCACTGCAGGCAAGCACGTCCATCATCACGACGAGGACGGCCATAGCCCTGAGCGCGTGGACCCGGACTGCGCCTCGGCACCGCAGGCTTCGGATCACGGCAAGAGACGGAGCGCGTGGTCACTCATGGCCCGCAGGAGGCTATAGGCATTGTCGCTTACGTGGTGTCCCCTTTGTGCGTCCAACTCAGCGTCGAATGCTGCCAATTGATTTCTCGCAGGTGCAGTCTGCCCGCGTGCGATGGACGCCGAGGTCGCATCGAGCTTTGTGTTGAGACTGCGACAGACTCCAGGATTGTCAATCCATCCAAGTAAACCGCAGGCGGCGAGCAGGTCAGTTCTCAGGGCGGCGACTGCGCTGATAGGGGATGCAACCTCCGAGAGGGGGCGACCAGGTACTACGGCGCTCACCAGAAGGCCTCTCACCGTTAGCGCGGCCAAGAGCTTGCTGACCGAGTCTGGGACTACCTCATCTTCGACGACGGGAATGTCGCCTTTTCCGTAGATCTCGGCCGTACCAATGCGGGGAAGCGTGACAGATGTGATGGTGAGCCCCGAGACAGAGTCCCCGGGTTCAAGGGAATGTGCGCCTCTGAACATGCAGACGGGGCTGTGGCCTTCAGGCGTATTTGCGGACATTCTCCATCCAGGGGGCTGGATGTTGTGCGAGTTCGCGCTCGCGGCGTCATCCGCACAATCGAGATCCATCATGCGAAACCCACGACCCATCAGGGCTTGGCCTCCTGGGTGATTCGCGACGAGGTAGGTGTAGCGCAACCCGGTCTGGGTAGCCTGCACCGAGAGCAAGTCGATCGAGGGGTTGACACGGTCGCGAGCTACGATGTGGACCTCCCTGGCACTCCCATCGAGCAGGTAATGCACAACGTAGTCCCCAGTGATGGGATCTCGCGTGACTGTCTGGGCAGGCAGGGCGGCTGCTCGAATGGCGACCGCGGCTGTTGCCACCAGCATCATTCGGAGTGAGTGTCTCAATTGTATCCCTCAATATGCAAGTGTGCGGGGCCGGTCTTCTCAAAGGTGCAGCGCATGACTCGCCGTCTTGGATTCTTGTCGGTGCCCCAGCAGGCCTCAGTCAGTATGTCCCTGTCCTCTGCCCTGATACCAGAACTGCGGATATCCATGTCCAGTCCCAGCCGATGGGTCTGATGAGGGCTCTTCCATTCCTCATCTTCGCTAACGTCATACAGTCCACCGGATTCGAGGCCCACGTCAGTGATGTAGAATTTGTTGTCCGCGTCAGCGTCAACCACCGTCCCGCCTCCATCAAAGTAATCCCGAAAGATCAGGAGGACGCTGTCCCGGAAGGCGGACTGAATCCATCGATTGTGATCGCCGTGTCGCTGTATGTTCTTCGTCTCATCCTGAGGCTTGAAGGCGTACTGACCTGTGACCGAACTGTCCATTTCGATCAGGCCTGGGACTCTAAGAGTGAGTTGTGCGGTGTCAGGCTCAATGGCGGTGCCGCTGGAGACCAAGGAGGCAACAAATCGTTCAAGTCCTGCCAATCCGCTAGTGCGATAGACGGCTGAAGCCTTGCCGTTGGCATCCGTTACGAGCTCCACTTCTCCGCGGTGAAGCCCAGGGTTTCCGGCCTGCGGGTCCTCGCCAGGGAGAAAGAAGGAGCCGAGGGGCCGGGGAATGCCACGCGTGTGGATATGCCCACCGCTAGAGTCAACGGCGGATTCTCTGATTCGCACTCGGACCCCAGGCACGCCTTTTCCGCCGGACGCTCCAACCACACTGACTCGGACGGTCACGGTATCCGGTCGATCGCCTGCGAAGTCCGTTCGGACTCCGCCAGTGGATCGAAAGTTTGTCTGCGCCAAGGCATCGAAGCTTGCGCGAGTGACCAAGGGTACCATCGTCGTCCTAACTGGCGTCACCGTAACCTTCACCCTTGGTTGCGTGGCCGTCCAATCGAAGTCGAAATACGGATAGGCGGCTCCGTAGTCCCTCGTTCCGACGGGGAGGCTATACCGAATCCGAATCACCTCCGGCAGGAGATGAGACATCGGGGAGGGGGAAGTGATCACGACCCGCGCTACCGGTCGCGGGGCAATGACAGGGACGCTGGTCGTGTTCGCGATCAGATCCTCGATGCACTGCCATTCCTGACCCGGATCGATCGCGAGGGCGAACGTCCCCATCGAAGTTCCTGAGACGTCGAATACCTCGGCCGAACCGTAGTTGCCCGCGTCGCACATGAGATCTCCCTGTAGCCGAACTATCAGGTTCGTGGCCGGTTTCGGGAAAGTGAATGCGAGCGGCGCCTGCTGGGCCGTGGTGAACCGACCCAACGTGGCCGGGTCCTCGGGGACCACTAGGTCGGGGCATGACCATTCGAGCCAGGTGCACCCCTCTGCATGACCGCCTGTAGGAGTGGCTGCGAATGTTGGGCGCGGAAATCCCGCTGTCCCGGGGTCAGCAGGTGAGGGGCTCTCTCGCGTGACATCCGAGTCGCAACTCAAGGAGACCAACGCCACCAGAAGTACAATCAGGGCCAAGCCTGGTCCTCGCTTCACTCGCTCCTCCAACATCGCCGGTGGGTTGGTAGCAGGGCGGAAACGTGAAACCCGCCCTCGACGGTCAGCAGCACACGTCGCAGGCGAGGTAAGTTCATCCCGGCTTCGACAGTCGGACGATCTCCTTGGGGAGACTCCAGACATTGCGGACCCGGGTCGCCCCGGGGGTGCCTTTTCGTGCCTCTTATATCAGGAAGAGTAGTCGACCATCGCAGAAGGACAAGGTGGCCGAATTCGGGTCGAATCCAGCCGATTCGAGTTACCCTCCAGTTACCCTCTCAGGCCGATACTGGGGGAACCTCACTGGTACGGCCCTGCACGCTCCAACACGGTCGGCGGGATGCCTAAAACAAAGCGCCCCAAAGCATTAAGCCTTGTGGCGCTGCAGCTCCCGAGACAGGACTCGAACCTGTGACCCGCTGATTAACAGTCAGCTGCTCTACCAACTGAGCTACTCGGGAAGGGGGGGAAGAATAGGCCAGAGGGGCCTCGATTTCAAGCGTTCCCGAGCCTTTCGTCCATCTCATCCAAACTCCGGGGCCAATCCTCTTTCAGGAGCCGGGAGAGTCCCCGGTCGGCCAGGAGCTTCCCGTCGGTCTGGCAGGTGGGGCAGTAGTTGGTCTCGTTGTCGGCGTAACGGATCCGCTGCACCGCCGTGCCACAGACGGGGCAGGGCTTCCCGTAGCGTCCGTGCACGGCGAACTCGGGCCGGAATGCGGTCACCACATCAGGGAACTTCACCCGCGCCTCCGTCACCAGCCGCTCAGTCCACTCGCCAAGGAGCGCCACGGTCGCGTCGTGGAGTTCGCCCGCCTCCCGGTCGGTGAGCTTGCTCGTGAGCTTGAGCGGCGAGAG
>JANMWE010000081.1:0-1904 GCA_031393795.1 Gemmatimonadota bacterium | reverse complement strand
CGCGTCGGCATCCCGGCCGTGGACGTGATCGACCTCGAGTATCCCTGGTGGCATACCAAGGACGACACCCTCGACAAGATCAGTGCGGGATCCCTGCAGATCGTGGGGGACGTGATGCTGGCGGTGGTGCGGGAGGAGAAGTAGGTGCGAGGTGCGAGGTGCGAAGTGCTAGGCACTGCGCCCGGCCCGCAAAGCGGCGGACAGTTGCGGGCGTGATGTCATCCTGAGGGGCCCTCAGGCCCCGAAGGATCTCCGGCCGGTTCGCGCGTGATCGTCGACGGAGCGCCGCCGATGGGACGAACGGTGCTTTGTGAGGCAGCGCGTCGACTCGACGAGGTCCCGCCAACGATCTCATCGGGGCCGCCCGGAGATCCTTCTGGCGCTGAAGCGCCTTCAGGATGACATCACGCTGGAAACGACTCGCCGCTCAACGGGGCATCGAACGGCGATCCGAAATGGGTCGCCGTTTTTTCGCGCCGGCACGCGTGATCCGGGTGACGTGCGCCTGGATCCGTTCTGTAGCATTGGGCTGTTCGCAGGCGCGCGAACCCAGGATGGACCGAACCCAGGAGACTTCGTACTTCTGGTGCCGAGGGCTGGACCCACCTCACTGCCTCGATCATCCTGGGCTCAGTTCATCATGGGTTCCCGCGCTGCAGTCCACTGCCACCGAGCGGACCATGACTCCCCGTAACGCAGCCCTCATTCTGCTGCTGACCGCTGTTGGCGGCCAGGCGCTGCTCCATTGGCGCGGCCGCCCCGACGTCGCACCGGGGGCCGTCGCGTTCCGCGCTGCCGATCCCGCGGGGCTCGCCCGCCAGCAGCACCGCGCCGCCGCCCGGGGTGCGGAGGTCGGGGAGGGGGAGACGGTCGACCTCGACCGGGCCACCGCGGGCGACCTGGCGCGTCTTCCCGGCGTGGGTCCGGCCCTGGCCAAGCGGATCGTCGCCGAACGGACCCGGAACGGCCCCTACGGCGGTCCCGCCTGCCTCGATGCCCGGGTCCCGGGGGTCGGGGAGGGGTTCCTCCGGCGCACCGGCCCCCACCTCGCCTTCTCGGCCGGGGGGTGCCCGGTGCCGCCCCCCGCCGAAGGAGGAAATACCGCGCTGGGCGCCCGTTCCGGGGGCGGGGGATGCCCGGAAGTCGTGGACCTGAATCGGGCCACCCAGGCCGATCTCGTCTGTTTACCGGGGATCGGCGCGGCCCGGGCCAAGGCGATCCTGGCCTGGCGGACCCGGTCGGGAGGGTTCCGCGATGCGGCCGAGCTCGGGGCCGTTCCGGGACTCCCCGAGGGGGTGGCAAAAGGGGTGCAAGGGCGCGTCACCGCGGGCCGAATGCCTTGACACCACCCCCCGCTGGCCTAGCTTACCTGACACGGGCTAACCCGTTGTCAGTCTTCACTCTCCACCTCACAGACCGCCTATGGCGACCGCAGCCGCCGGGAACGAGCGCCTGGGTGATATCCTCATCCGGGAAGGGCTGATCACGAAAGATCAGCTCAGCGCCGCCCTCGTCGAACAGAAAGCGACGGGGCACCGGCTCGGCTACGTCCTGGTGAAGCTCGGCCTCGTGCAGGAACTCGAGGTCACCAAGGTCCTCGCCAAGCAGTACCGGATGCCGGCCGTCGACCTGTCGCGCTTCGAGGTCGACCCCAAGATCCTCAAGCTCGTCCCCGCCGACATGGCGGTGAAGCAGACCGTCCTGCCGCTCAAGCGCGAGGGCCGGACGCTCACCGTCGCGATGGCCGATCCCACCAACAACGCGCTGATCGACGACCTCAAGTTCATCACGCGTTACGACCTGTTCCCGGTCATCGCGGGCGAATACACCCTGCGCACCCTGATCGAGAAGCACTACAACACCTCGGACCAGCAGATCGCCGACCTCCTGAAGGAGATGGAGGG
>JANMWE010000079.1:0-20530 GCA_031393795.1 Gemmatimonadota bacterium | reverse complement strand
GGATCGGCCCCGATCGACTCCTGCGAAATATAGGCGTACCGGGAATCGGGGCTGAAGGCGATACCGTGCACGATCTTCTTGGTGGTCGCGATCCGCGCCGTCTCGGTCCAGGTGCGGGGGTCGATGAGCGACACCGACTGCCCCTTCTTGTTCGTCACCACGAGCACCGACCCGTCCGGAGAGAGGTCGACGTTGTAGGCACCGAGCCCCGTGGGCACCCGCCGCTGGACGGTGAGGGTCGCCACGTCCATCACTTCCATCAGGTTGGAGTGATTGCAGGCGATATAGAGCGACTTGTCATCGGGCGAGACCGCGACGTAGGTCGGCTGGCAGGAGCTGTCGGTTGGAGCGGCGGGCGTCCCGGCCATCGCTCCCATCGCGTGGGCAACGGGCATCCCTGGCCCCGCCCTGGCCCGCCGAGTGAAGGCGAGCTTCCCGGTGTCGAACTCCAGGATCTCGTCGCTGTGCATGCAGGTGAGGTAGATCGCCGTCCCGGCGTGGTTCGAGCGCGACCCGTGCGGCATGTCGCAGGCCGGGAAGTCGCTGATGGTGGTCATGTCGGGGACGTGCACCAACGTGGCCGGGTTGATCTTGGGGCGGTCGCCGAAGAAGTCGGAGTTGGCCACCAAAGCCCACTCGCCGTCGGGGGTGAGCCCGATGGTGGTCGGGTACATCTCCAGCTGGGCCCGCCCCGCGACGGTGTCGTTCATCGCGTCGAGCTTCCAGAGCGAGCCGAACGGCGTGCCGTGGGCGATGCTGATGTAGTACCACTTCTGATCGGCGCTGACGGCGATGTTGTGCGGGCCGTCGGGGTCGGTCGGCATCAGGCCGACGGGGACCACCCGGTCGGGAATGAGCCGAGGGCCGTCGGGGATGAACCAGCTGACGATGTCCCCCGACTCGGAGACCACGCCGACCTTGTAGGCCGGCGCGGGCGGACGGGGGGCCGGTGTCGATTGACCAACAAGAATGACTGGGATCAGGACCACGGCCAGGGGACCAGCGATGCGGAGGAGGCGCATGGTGTAAATATAGTTCGTCAGGCGCGCGAACCCATGATGGACCGAAACCAGGAGGTTCCGCCCAGGGATGTCTGCATCCATGTGGTCAGGCGATCCATTCGAAGTGAGAGGGGCCTCGTGGGCTCGGTCGATCATGGGTTCGCGCGCTCCTTCTCAGCGACCACTATGACCTGTGCCGGTGGCGTGATGGCCCGGAACAGGTCCCATACCCGCGGCTTCCGCCGGAGCACCAACACCAGTTCCCCCGGCGGCGGGTCGTCCACCCCTTCGACCGTCAGAAAGGCCGGCAGGGTCACGTGCGCCGGCACCGCGACCCGATAGGTGGCCCCGTGCCAGTCGAACTCTACCTCGCCGGGAACGACGCGCACGATCCGCTCGTGGAACCGGTCATCATCCACCTGGTACCACCCCGGTGCCTCCGACTCCCCGTCCAGATAGAACAGCGGATCGAACGGCTCGAGGTCCTGCCGAGCGAAGTTGTGCTCCGCCGCCTCGTCGAACGACTCGAGATCCCGCTTCCGCGCCCGCCACTCGAGGTGATGCCGCAGCTCGTGGGTCAGCGTCTCCCACGCCTCCCCCCGCCAGTCGAATCCTTGCTCGATCCGGCTCAACGACTTGAACGAGCCGTAATAGAGGATGATCCGGCTCTGCACCCCCTCCTCCCCCGCTTCGGGACCGGTGGGGATCGGGATGCACTCCCCCATCGTGTAGATCTCCGGACGGGTCGGGTGCGGCACCGCCTTCTCGGAGACGTCGACGGCCGCCACGCCCACGAAATACTCCCGTGGCAGCTCGGCGGCCATCTTCGTCACCATCCCGCGGAAGTCGGCGAGTCGCATTCCAGTGAGGAGTGAGGGGTAAGGGGTGAGGGGGAAGAGGCATTCTTTATAAGCCCCCTCACCTCTCACTCCTCACCCCTCACCCGGCCAAGCGCTCCGAGATGTACTCCCCCACTTTGTCGAGGCTCACCCGCTCCTGCGTCATCGCATCCCGATGCCGCACGGTCACGGTCTGGCCAACGGTTGTCTCACCGTCGACCGTGAGGCAGAACGGTGTCCCCACCTCGTCCATCCGGCGATAGCGCCGCCCGATCGCGCCGGAATCATCGTAGAAGCAGTTGAACCGCTTCTTGAGGTCGTGGTGCAACCTGACCGCGATCTCCGGCATCCCGTCCTTCTTCACCAGCGGGAAGACCCCCGCCTTGACCGGGGCGATGTTCGGGTGGAAGCCAAGGACGACGCGGGTCTCTCCCTCCACCACTTCCTCCCGGTACGCATCGACCAGTGTCGTGAGCGTCACCCGGTCCGCGCCGGCCGAGGTCTCGACGATGTACGGCACGTACCGGGCATTCTCGGCCTGGTCGAAGTACTCGAGCTTCTTCCCCGAGTGTTCCTGGTGCCGGTTCAGGTCGAAGTCGGTCCGGTCGTGGATCCCTTCGATCTCGTTCCACCCGAAGGGGAACTCGTACTCGATGTCATACGCCGCCTTCGCGTAGTGGGCCAGCTCGCCGGGACCGTGCTCGTGCCAGCGCAACTTGGCAGGGTTGAGCCCGAGCGAGTGGTGCCACGCCATCCGGATCTCGCGCCACTGCTCGAACCACTGGAGGTCGGCGCCCGGCTTCACGAAGAACTGCATCTCCATCTGCTCGAACTCGCGAGTGCGGAAGATGAAGTTCCCCGGCGTGATCTCATTGCGGAACGCCTTGCCGATCTGGGCGATGCCGAAGGGGATCCGCTGGCGCGAGCTGTTGAGGACGTTCAAGTAGTTGACGTAGATCCCTTGCGCCGTCTCCGGCCGCAAGTAGATGGTGGCCGCCGACTCTTCGACCGGCCCCATGAAGGTCTTGAACATCAGGTTGAACTGCCGCGGTTCGGTGAGCTGGCAGGTGGTATGCTCGCCCGGCTTCTTCGACGGTTTCTGGGGGCAGCGGGCATCCTCGAGTTTGTCGGCCCGGAAGCGCGCCTTGCAGGTCTTACAGTCCACCAGGGGATCGCTGAATCCCGACACGTGCCCGGAGGCCTCCCACACCTTGGCGGCCATCAGGATCGCGGCGTCGAGCCCCTCGATGTCATCGCGGTCGTGCACCATCGCGCGCCACCAGCGGTCCTTCACGTTCTTCTTGAGTTCGACACCGAGGGGGCCGTAGTCCCACACGGAGCCGAGGCCCCCGTAGATCTCGGAGGATTGGAACACGAAACCGCGTCGCTTGCAGAGCGACACGAGCTTGTCCATCAGCGTCAGTTCGGCCATGGGGGGTCCCGCAAAGGAAGTTCCAGTCCCCGGCCGGAGTGCCGGGGCTGGGCTCCATAAGATAGTCCGTCCCTCGCGATTCCACCTCACCCCCCGACCCCCTCTCCACAAACGTGGAGAGGGGGAGTCCATCCCAAGAAAAAACCTCCCCCTCTCCCGCAAGGGAGAGGGGGTCGGGGGGTGAGGTCGATGCGGGGGAGGGGCCGCCGGAGGGGCTGTCAGACCTCGATGATCTGGTCCCTGCGCGTCCCCACGCTCACGTACCGGATCGGCGCCTCAGAGAGGTCCTGCAGCCGGTCGAGATAGGCACGCGCCGCGGGGGGGAGGTCCGCCAGCTTCCGCGCTTTCGTCGTGTCCTTCTGCCATCCCGGAAGGGTCTCGTACACCGGACGGACCCCGTTCAGGCTCTCGACATCGGCCGGCATCACGTCACAGGGGGTGCCATCGGCGTTCACGTAACTCACTCCCACCGGGATCTCGGAGAAGGTGTCCAGCACGTCGAGCTTGGTGACGGCGAGCCCGGTGAGGCCGTTCACCCGCACCGAGTAGCGCACCACCATCGCGTCGAACCAACCGCAGCGCCGGGGCCGTCCGGTCGTGGCGCCGAACTCATGCCCGAGCTTCCGCAGCTTCTCCTCATCGGGCGCGTCGGCTTCGGTGGGCAGGGGGCCGTTCCCGACCCGTGTGGTGTACGCCTTCACCACGCCCAGGACCCCGTCGATATAGGTCGGGCCGATGCCGGCCCCGGTGCAGGCGCCACCCGCGGTGGTGTTGGACGAGGTCACGAAGGGATAGGTGCCGTGATCGACATCGAGGAGCGCGCCCTGGGCCCCTTCGAGGAGGACCCGCTTCCCCTCCTTGAGGGCCCGGAAGACGATCTTGCCGGTGTCCTTGGCGAGCGGGAGGAGGCGCGGGGCGAGCCGCTCGAGCATCACCATGTGCTCATCGAGCGACGCCCGTTCCGGCACGCCGAGGAGCTCGAGGGTGTGGTTGGCGCGGGCCACCGCTTCGGTGAGGATCGCGCGTGCGCGCTTGAGATCGCGCAGGTCGGCCACCCGGAGCCCGCGACGGCCGATCTTCGCCTCATAGGTCGGGCCGATGCCCCGCCCCGTGGTCCCGATCTGCTGGCTGGCCTCGTGCGCCCGGTCCAACAGCTTGTGATACGGCAGCACCAGGTGCGCGCGGTCCGAGAGCTTGAGACGCCCCTCGACCGCGATCCCCTTGGCCACCACCTCGTCGATCTCGGCGAAGAGCTGGTCGGGGTCGAGCACGACGCCGTTACCGATGAGGCAGTGGACCCCCGCATGCAGGATCCCCGACGGGATCTGGTGCAGGACGAATTGGGTCTCGCCCAGGTCGACGGTATGGCCCGCGTTGGCGCCCCCCTGATAGCGGACGACGTAGTCGGCCCGCTCGGCGAGGACGTCGACGAGTTTTCCCTTTCCCTCGTCGCCCCACTGGGCGCCGACGACCACCAGACAGGTGTGCTTCGGATCGAACACGGTCCGCTCCCGGACAAAACGAAACAGGCCCCGCGGGGGCCTGTGTGCTGTATCCTCTGGTGGAATCTACTCGCAGACTTCCGAGTGTCAAACAGAGGGGCCTGGGGCCTGGTGAACAGGGATACGGGGCGCTGCACTGATGCCGAAGCCGAGTCCCCAGGCCCCCTTCCCCAGGCCCAATGTCTAGGCCTTCACCCCCCCACTCGGGCGCCTCGACTCGACCTCGGGGTCGGCCGTGAGGGCAGCCCGGGCGGTCTCGGCCGCCACCTCCTTGGCTTCCACCAGGTCGTCGAGGTGCTGGCCGAAGGTCTGGCTCCCCACCTCTTCCCGCCCCCGGATCATCTCGACCTTGAGGTCCTCGAACCGGTGCGGGTCGCGCAGGATCTCCCGCACCCTTGGGGTCGCGATCAGGACCTCCACCGCCGGGAGCCTCCCCTCGCCATCCTTCCGGGGGATGAGCCGCTGGGCCACCACGGCCCGGAGCGCCTCGGACACCCGCACCCGCCCGATGTCCCGCTCCTCGATCGGGAAGACCGAGAAGAGCCGCTGCAGCGTGGAACTCACGTCGGCGGTGGGCATCGCGGCGATCACGAGGTGCCCCTCCTCGGCCGCCTTGATGGCGAGGTCGACGGTGCCCTGGTCGCGCAGGTCGCCGAGGACGATCACGTCAGGGTCCTGGCGGAGCGAGGCGCGGAGCCCGATCTCGAGCGACGCGGTGTCCACCCCGACCTCGCGCTGGGTCACCGAACAGTTGATGTCGCGGTGGAGGAACTCGATCGGGTTCTCGAGGCTCACCACGTGCTTGGAGAGGTTCTGGTTGATGTGGTGCACCAGGGCCGCCACGGTGGAGCTCTTGCCGCTCCCTGTGACGCCCGTGACCAGCACCAGTCCCCGGTCCGCCTCGGCGATCCGCTTCAGCACCTCCGGCAGATGGAGCTCCTCCAGCGACGGCACCGCGAACGGGATCACCCGCATCACGATCATCACCGACGAGCGCTGCCGAAGGAGATTGACCCGGAACCGCCCGACCCCCGGCATCCCCCACGAGCAGTCGTAGTCGTGCAGCGTCTCGAGCGAGTTGCGGGTCGCGTCGTCGGGCAGCAGCCGGAGCGCGATGGCGCGGGTCTGCGCCGGAGTCAGGCGCTGCTTGGTGAGCGCCACGAGCTTCCCGTTCACCCGGGCGCGGAAGACGTCCCCCGCCTTGATGTGGAGGTCGCTCGCGCCCCGCTCGACCGCGGCGCGGATGATCTTCTCGATGCCGGAGCTGCCGGTGTCAGTAGCCATCTCACCCCTTCTCGGGCGGAAGGAATCCCATCCGCGAATGCACTTCGGTCATCGTCGCCTGCGCCACCTTCCGGGCCTGTGCGGCCCCCTCGGCGAGTACGCGGTCCACCACCGACGGATCGGCGGCCAGCACCTTGGCCCGCGCGCGGATCGGCGCCAATTCCTGGGCCATGTTGTCGGCCAGGACCTTCTTGCAGTCGAGGCAGCCCCACCCTGCCGTGCGGCACTTCTGGGCCACGTCGTCCACAGTGGCAGGCGGGGAGAAGTGCTTGTGCAGCGCGTAGATGTTGCAGATCTCCGGGGTACCCGGGTCCTTCTTGGTCTTGCGCGCCGGGTCGGTCAGCGCCGGGCGGAGCTTCTCCCAGATCATCTCGGGCGGGTCGAGCAGCCCCACGGTGTTGCCCAGGCTCTTGGACATCTTCGCCTGGCCGTCGAGGCCGAGGATCCGCCGCGCCTGGCTGAGGATCGACCTCGGTTCCGGGAAGACCGGCGCGCCCGGCGCGAACTCGGCGTTCCACTTCCGCGCGATCTCCCGCGCCAGCTCGAGGTGCTGCAGCTGGTCGTCCCCCACCGGCACCGCTTCACCCTTGTAGAGGAGGATATCGGCCGCCATCAGGACCGGATAGACCAGGAGCCCCGTCGGGATGCTCTCGAGCTTGTCGGACTTATCTTTGAACTGCGTCATCCGCTCGAGCTCGCCGAGCGGCGTGAGCGTCACGAGGAGCCACTGAAGTTCGCTGTGTTCCGGGACGTGCGACTGCACGAAAAGGGTGCACTTCTTCGGGTCGACGCCTGCCGCCAGAAGCCCGAGGGCCATCTCGCGGGTGCGCCGCGCGAGCGATGCGGCGTCATACTTCCCCGTGATGGCGTGCAGGTCCACCACACAGAAGAAACACTCCTGCTGCTCCTGCAACTCGACCCAGTTCTTGACGGCGCCGAGGTAGTTGCCGATATGGAGTTCGCCGGAGGGCTGGATCCCTGAGAATATCCGTGCCATCCGGGGAAGCTACCCGTCACCCGAGGAAGCCGCAAGATGTTGTCATCGTTGGACTTAAGGGACATCGCCCGGCGTGCGGCCTCAGTGGCGGCGAACTTTCTCCGCACGGCGGAGCCACCGGCCCTCTCGGCGTGGGAGGCCAAGTCCCCGCACGACTGGGTCACCTCGGTGGATCGCGAGGCGGAGGAGCGGATCCGCGAGATGCTGCTCCGTGAGGCCCCCGGTTCCCGGGTGGTGGGCGAAGAGTTCGGCGGCGCGCCCGGGACCGATGGGCTGGTCTGGATCGTCGACCCGCTCGACGGGACCACCAATTTCCTGCACCGCTTCCCGGTGTACGGCGTCTCGATCGCGGCGCAGCTCGATGGCGTCCTGATGGCCGGCGTGATCCACGACGTGACCCGCGGGGCAGTGCATCACGCCGCCCTCGGCGCCGGAGCCTGGACCGGCGAGACGCCGCTCCGGGTCTCTGAAGTGAAGGAACCGGGACAGGCCCTGATCGGCACCGGGTTCCCCTTCAAGCACCTCGACCAGGCCGACCAATACCTTGGCCAGATGCGCCGGGTCATCGGGAGCACCAGCGGGATCCGCCGCGCCGGCTCGGCCGCGCTCGACCTCGCCTGGGTGGCGGCCGGGGCCTTCGACGCCTTCTGGGAGCTGGAGCTGGCCCCCTGGGATATCGCGGCAGGGATCGTCCTGGTCCGGGAAGCGGGAGGGGTGGTGACCGACTTCGAGGGGAAGGCGATCGGGGCGAAGCACACGGCGGTGGTGGCGGGGAACCCGTGGATGCACGAGTGGCTGCTCGGCCAGCTGCAGGGCTGATAGCGAACAAGTTGGGAGTTGGGAGTCGGGAGGGGTGCACTCGAGAGCGAACTCTCTGGTGCACCCCTTCAAACTCCCAACTCCAAACTCCCGACTCCTACGCGGTCGTCAGGATCACCGCCCCGTTCTCCGTGATCGCCACCGTGTGCTCGAAATGCGCCGAGAGCGACCCGTCGAGTGTCACGACCGTCCACTTGTCGTCGAGGGTGCGGGTGGCGGGGTCGCCGGCGGTGATCATCGGCTCGATGGCGATGGTCATCCCGACCTTGAGCACCGGTCCCCGCTTGGGACGGCCGTAGTTCGGCACCTGCGGCTCTTCGTGGAAGGTGCGGCCGATGCCGTGGCCCACCAGCTCCCGCACCACGCCGAAGCCCGCCCCTTCCGCCACGTTCTGGACGGCGTGGCCGATGTCGCCGACGTGGTTCCCTGCCCGCGCTTCCTTGATCCCGGCGTAGAGCGACTCCTCGGTCACCTTCAGCAGGCGGGTCGCTTCGGGGGAGATCTCCCCGACCGCGTAGGTCCGCGCCGAGTCGGCGTGGATCCCGTCGAGCTGGACGCCCACGTCGGCGGTGAAGACGTTCCCCTCGGACAGGACCCGCTTTCTGGAGGGGATCCCGTGGACGATCTCCTCGTTGATCGAGGTGCAGAGCGTGGCCGGGAACCCGTAGAGCCCCTTGAACGAGGGGATCCCTCCCTTGCCGCGGATGAACTCCTCCGCGATCCGGTCGAGCTCGAAGGTGGAGATCCCGGACCGCACGTGCTTGGTGAGTTCGTCGAGCACGGCGAAGACGATGCGGCCGGCGGCGCGCATCGTGTCGATCTCGGTCCGGGACTTGAGGACGATCATCGGATCAGCGTCCGAGCACCTGGCGAACGCGGGCGCTCACCTGCTCCACCGTGCCCACGGCGTCGATGATGTGGACGGTGCCGCGGCTGCGGTACCAGTCGAGCACCGGCGCCGTCTGGTCGCGATACGCCTTGAGGCGGACCGCCACGGCCGCCGGATCGTCGTCGGCGCGGTGTTCGACGCCGCGGCGCTTCTCCAGCCGGGCCAGGAGTTCGGCATCGGCCAGGTCGAAGAAGAGGATATGGTCCATCCTCCGGCCCAGCCGCTGGAGGATCGTCTGGACCCCTTCGGCCTGGGGGATGGTGCGCACCACGCCGTCGAAGATCACGCCCTTGGGCGCGCCAGCGACCTCGTCCCCGACCACCCCGAGGATGAGGTCGTCGGACACGAGCTGGCCGGCCTCCATCACCGCCTTGGCCTTGAGGCCAAGGGGGGTGCCGCGCTTCACCGCGTCGCGGAGGAGGTCGCCGGTGGCGAACTTGGGGAGGCCGAGGCGGGAGCCGAGGAGCGCACCCTGGGTGCCTTTACCGGCGCCC
The DNA here is from genome assembly GCA_031393795.1 of Gemmatimonadota bacterium. Classification (GTDB taxonomy): domain Bacteria; phylum Gemmatimonadota; class Gemmatimonadetes; order Gemmatimonadales; family GWC2-71-9; genus CAMLHU01. The sequence continues at coordinate 11,273 of JANMWE010000079.1, read as the reverse complement.
GGCGGGCCGAGGAGGAGAATGTCCAAGTAACCTCGCTATCGGCTATCGGCCATCGGCTATCGGTGGGTCTTGGGGAACGACGGCCCTCCGAAATAATGACCGGAGGGCCGAGCGCTCATCGGAGCGGCCGATGACCGATAGCTGATAGCTGATAGCCCTAGATGTACCGCTGCTGCCGTCCGCGGAAGCGAACGCGGCCCTTCATCATCAGGCTGTCGTACTTCCGGAGCGTCCGGTGCTGCTCGATCTGGGCGATGGTGTCGAGGAGCACACCCACCACGATCAGGACCGAGGTGCCGCCGAAGGCCGACTGGAAGCCGAGGCCCCGGGAGACGAGGAACGGGACCAGGGCGATGCCGGCCAGGAAGAGTGCGCCGGGGAGGGTCACCCGGGCCAGCACGCCGTCGACGTAGTCGGCGGTGGCCTGGCCGGGCTTCACGCCGGGGACGAAGGCGCCCTGCTTCTTCAGGTTCTCCGCGATGTCCACCGTCGGGAAGACGATGGAGATGTAGAAGTAGCTGAAGAGGACGGTGAGGATCGTGAAGGTCAGCATGTAGGGCAGTTCGCCCGGGGTGAAGAACGACTGCAGTTCCCGGAGGACCGACGAGTCGGGCGCGAAGCTGGCCAGCGTGCCCGGGACGATGATGATCGTCTGGGCGAAGATGATCGGCATCACGCTCGCGGTCAGGAGCCGGACGGGGATGAAGGTCTTCTTCCCCTCCTGGATCCGCCCGCGACCCATCACCTTGCGCGGCACCTGGATCGGGATGCGCCGCGCGGCCATCGTCATCGACACCGTCAGCGCCACCACCGCGAGGATGATGAGCAGGTAGGCCACGACCCCGATGGCGGAGACGACGTTGGTCTGGACGTACTGGACCATCTGGATCATGGCCGGCCAGAGCCGGTCGAGGATCGAGAAGGTGATCAGCAGGCTCATCCCGTTGCCGATGCCGCGCTCGGTGATCTGCTCGCCGAGCCACATGACGAAGATCGCACCGGTCGTGAGCACCAGGACCATCGTCGCGAGGAAACCGGGGCCCGGGCTGGCCACCGCGCCGGGGATCTGGCGCTCGACGAAGAGGGCGAAGGTGTACGACTGGGCCAGCGCGATGCCGATGGTGGCGTAGCGGGTCCACTGGGTGATCTTCTTCCGCCCGTCCTCGTCCCGCTGGAGCTTCTGCACCTGCGGGACCAGGCCGCCCATCAGCTGGAAGATGATCGACGCGGAGATGTACGGCATGATCCCCAGGGCGAAGATCGTGGCCCGCGTGAGGCCACCGCCCAGGGTGTCGTACAGCCCGAAGAAGCCCTTGGCCGCGGAGTTGTTGATGAAGTCCGCGAGGGCCTGGACGTTCACGCCCGGCGCCGCGATATGCGCGCCGATGCGGTACACCAGTAGGGCAAGGCCGGTGAACAGCAGCTTGCGCCGCAGTTCACCGTCGATGCCGAGCGACATATTGGGCGCGGTCAAACGCTCACTCCTCGATGCGGCCGCCAGCCTGCTCGATCTTGGCGCGGGCACTCGCCGAAACGGCGACGCCGCGCAGAACAAACGCCCGGGTGACTTCACCGGTCCCGAGGATCTTGGCCGGCTGCCCCGCCTTGCTGATCAGGCCGGCGGTGTGCAACGTCTCCGGATTGACCTCCGGGGCGGTGACCTTGGCCAGGTCCTTCAGGTTCACCGGCTGGGCGGTCACCTTGAACGGATTGGTGAAGCCCCGCTTCGGCATCCGCCGGTGCATCGGCATCTGCCCCCCTTCGAACCCGGGGTTGACCGTCTTGCCGGCGCGGGCCTTCTGGCCCTTGTGCCCCTTGCCGCTGGTCTTGCCGAGTCCCGAGCCGGGACCGCGGCCTACGCGCTTGCGGTAGTGGGTCGACCCTTCGGCCGGCTTGAGCGTCGAGAGGGTGACCTTCTCGACCGCGGCCTCTTCCTTCTTGCGGGTCATCACGCCTCCTTGACCGGCGTCACCATGACCAGGTGACGCACCTTGAACAGCATTCCCCGGATGGACGGGTTGTCCTGCACGACGATCTGATGCTGGTAGTGCCGGAGCCCCAGGGCCTTCAGGGTGAGCCGGTACGTCTCAGCGTGTCCGATGGCCGAGCGGATCTGCTTGACGGTGAGACCGTTCTTCGACGGTTTCGCCGGGAACTTGGCCTCGTGATACGCGGGGCCCTGACGGCCCACGACGGGATTGCGACCCACTTAGACCTCCTGCCGGGCGCGGAACGGGATCTGGTCGACTTCGATCCCCCGCTCTTTGGCGATCTGCTTGACGGTCACCAGCTGGGCGAATCCGTCCAGCGTGGCCCGCACCATGTTGTGCGGGTTGTTCGAGCCGAGGCTCTTGGTGAGGATGTCGGTGATGCCGGCGCACTCGAGCACGGCGCGGACCGGGCCGCCGGCGATGACGCCGGTACCGGTCGCGGCGGGCTTGAGGAGCACCCGCCCGGCGCCGTGATGCCCGATCACCTCGTGCGGCACGGTGGAGCCGACGCGGGGGACCTCGATCATCTTGCGCTTGGCGGCGTCGACGGCCTTGCGGACCGCCTCCGAGACCTCATTCGCCTTGCCGGTCGCGACGCCGACCCTGCCCTTGCCGTCGCCCACCGCCACGAGGGCGTTGAACGAGAACCGGCGGCCGCCCTTCACGACCTTGGCGACGCGGTTGATCGCGACGACGTTCTCGACGAACTCGCTTGCTTCACCGTCCCGGCCTCCGGGACCGCCGCGTCCGCGGCCGCCCCCCGGTCCGCCGCGCCCGCCCTGGCCGCCGCCCTGACCGCCTCGGCCACGCTGGCCCCCACCTTGTCCGCCTCGACCACCGCGCCGCGCGTCCCCACCCTGCTGCGGGGCGGGCGCTTCACCGGGGGTCGGCGTGCTCTGCTTTTCGTCGGTCATTCTAGAACTCCAGTCCGCCCTTGCGGGCGCCTTCGGCGACGGCCTGCACGCGGCCGTGGTAGCGATACCCGGCGCGGTCGAAGACCACGCGGGAGAAGCCCTTCTTCTTGGCCAGCTCGGCCAGGCGGAGTCCGACCGCCTCGCCCTTGCTGACCTTGCCCTTGGCCGCGGGCGTCACGCCCTCGGAGCTGTCGGCGACGCCCATCAGCACCAGCCCGGTGTCGTCGTTGACCAGCTGGGCGTAGATGTGCTTCAGCGAGCGGAACACCACCAGGCGGGGACGCTCGGCGGTGCCCGACACGGCCTTGCGGACGCGCAGGTGCCGGCGATACCGCTTGTCGGTCCGTGACTTCGGAGAGATGATCGCGCGCATTACTTGGCTCCCGTCTTGCCCGCCTTGCGGCGGACCTGCTCACCCTGGTAGCGGATCCCCTTGCCCTTGTACGGCTCGGGAGGCCGGATGCCGCGGATCTCGGCGGCCACCTGGCCCACGAGTTCCTTGTCGGCACCTTCGATCTTCACGATCGTGTTGTTGTCGACCGTGAGTTTGATGCCCTTGGGGGCCTCGTACTTCACCTGGTGCGAGTAGCCGGCGGTGACCATCAGCCCGAACGGCTTGGCCTCCGCCTTGTACCCGACACCCTGCATCTCGAGGACCTTCAGATACCCCTTGGCGACGCCCTCGACCATGTTGTTCACGAGCGAGCGGGTCAGGCCGTGGAGCGCCTTGTGGCGCGCCTCATCGCTGGGGCGGCCGACGGTGATCGTCGATCCCTCCATCGCGATGGCCATGTCGGGGTGGAAGGTGCGCTGGAGCTCACCCTTGGGGCCCTTCGCCGTGACGGTCGAGCCTTTCACCGAGACGGTGATGCCGGCCGGGACCGTGACGGGCTTCTTGCCGATTCGCGACATAGTGGCCCCCTTACCAGACGAGGGCGACGAGCTCGCCACCGAGCCTGGCCGTCCGCGCTTCGCGGTCGGACATCAAGCCCTTGGGGGTCGAGACGATCGCCATGCCGAGGCCGTTCTTCACCCGCGGGATCTCCCGCGCCTTCACGTAGCGCCGGAGACCGGGCTTCGAGACGCGCAGGAGCTCGCGGATGACCGGCAGCTCGTTGTGATACTTCAAGTAGAGCCGAAGGACGCCCACGCCGCCGTCGTCCAGGAGCTTGAAGTCCTGGATGTAGTGGTTGTCCTTCAGGAGGCGCGCGAGCTCGCCCTTGAGCTTGCTCACGGGCATGTCGACGCGTCGGTGGTTCGCCTGGCAGGCGTTCCGGATGCGCGTCAACATGTCTGCCACAGGATCCGTCATGCTCATGATATCATCCTCACCAGCTGGCCTTGCGGACGCCGGGGATCTCGCCCTTGAGGGCTTGTTCGCGGAAGCAGATCCGGCAGAGGCCGAATTTCCGCAGCACGGCGCGGGAGCGACCACACCGCGCACAGCGGCGGACCGTCCGACTCTTGAACTTCGGGGTGCGCTTGGCGCGCTCGATCCAACAGGTCTTTGCCATAGTGTTTACCCTACCCGCACGGGGGTCTCGCCGCGGAACGGCCAGCCGAACTGGCGCAGCAGCGCCAGGGCCAGGTCGTCGCGTCCGGCGCTGGTCACGAGGGTGATGTCCATCCCGTGGATCTGCTCGACCTTGTCGAAGTCGATCTCGGGGAAGACCATCTGCTCCTTGATCCCGAAGGAGTAATTGCCGCGCCCATCGAAGCTCTTGTTCGGGAGCCCGCGGAAGTCGCGCATCCGGGGGATCGCCACGTTGATGAAGCGATCCAGCCACTCATACATCCGCGCGCCCCGCATGGTGACGGCGGCGCCGATCGGCATCCCGGCCCGGAGGCCGAAGTTGGCGATCGCCTTCTTGGCCCGCGTGGTCACCGGCCGCTGGCCGCTGATCAGCATGAGCTCCTCGATGACCGCGTCGAGCAGCTTGGGCTGCTTGTGGGCCTCGCCCATCCCGACGTTCAGGACCACCTTGGTGATGCGTGGCACCTCGTGCGGGTTGCTGAGGCCGAACTCCTTGGCCACCGCCGGACGCACCACGGTCTCGTAGTGGATCTGGAGGCGCGGCTTCCCCAGCCGCCCCTTCGGCGCGGCGTCGAGGGGGATGGAGCCCCCGGCCTTCTCCTTCTTCTTCCCCTCCGTCTTGGGCGGCTGGGTCTTCGTCGTCGTCGTTGCCATCAGCGGCTCCTCGGGATCGCCTGACCGGACTTCACCGCGATACGCTCGCTCCGGCCTTCAGAATCCTTCCGGTGGCGGATGCGGGTGGGCGCCCCGGACTTCGGGTCGACCAGCATCGCCTTGCTCACCGGGAAGGGCGCCTCGCTCCGCACGATCCCCCCTTCGCGGGTCTGGGTCGGGCGCAGGTGGCGCGTCACGATGTTGATGCCTTCCACCTTGATCATCCCCTTCTTGGGGAGGACCTGGAGGACCTTGCCGCGCTTGCCCTTGTCGTCGCCCCGGATCACCTGGACCGTATCGCCCCGGGTGATCGACATCTTGAGGCGGATGACGACCTGGCGGCGGTCGCGGCGGCTCTTCTTATAGACCAGCGGCTTCATGTCAGAGCACCTCCGGCGCGAGCGACACGATCTTCATGTACTTCCGCTCGCGCAGTTCGCGGGCCACCGGCCCGAAGATACGGGTCGCCTTGGGCTCGCCCTGATCGTTGATGATCACGGCGGCGTTCTCGTCGAACCGGATGTACGACCCGTCCTTGCGGCGGGTCTCCTTCACGGTGCGGACGATCACCGCCTTGGCGACGTCACCCTTCTTCACCTGCCCCGTCGGGATCGCGTCCTTGATCGCCACGACGACCTTGTCTCCCAGGCCGGCATAGCGGCGCTTGCTCCCGCCGAGCACGCGGATCACGAGCGCCCGCCGGGCGCCGCTGTTGTCCGCGATCTTGAGTATCGTTTCCTGCTGGACCATAAATTCCCCTGGTTGGTCGTGGGCCCGCGATGTATCGCGGGCCTACTTGGCCCGTTCGAGGATCTCGACCACACGCCACCGGACCGTCTTCGCCAGGGGCCTGGTCTCCATGATCCGCACGGTATCGCCGATCTTGGCGCCGTGGTCGTCCCGCGCCTTCACCGACTTGGTGCGGGTCACCTGCTTGCTGTAGACCGCGTGCGCGAACCGGCGCGTCAGGCTCACGGACACGGTCTTCTGCATCTTGTCGCTGGTGACGACACCGGTACGGGTCTTCCGCCGGGTGCGATCATCCATCTGGGTCTCGGTCATCGTGGCGTCCTTCATGCCTGGGCGAGCTCGCGGGCCCGGAGGATGGTCTCCACGCGCGCGATATCGCGCCGGACCGTCCGGAACCGCATGGGGTTGTCGATCGCCTCGGTGGCCGACCGGAACTTCAGCTTGAACCGCTCGTCGCGGAGCTCGACCAACCGGGTCTTGAGCTCGTCGACCGTGAGCGTCTGCAGATCACGTACGCGCATATCAGTCCTCCCGCTTCACGAACTTGGTCAGCACCGGGAGCTTGGAGGCCGCCAGCGTCAGCGACTTCCTCGCCAGCGACTCCTCGATCCCTTCGATCTCGAACAGCACGCGGCCGGGCTTGACCACCACCACCCACCCCTCGGGATTGCCCTTGCCCTTGCCCATGCGGGTCTCGGCCGGCTTCTTCGTGATCGGCTTGTCCGGGAAGATCCGGATCCACACTTTGCCGCCACGCTTCATCTCGCGCGTCATCGCCACACGCGCCGCCTCGATCTGCCGGTTGCTGATCCAGCCCGGATCCAGGCTCATCAAGGCGAACTGGCCGAACGCGACGGTGTTGCCGCGGGTGGCGTGGCCCTTGATCTTGCCCTTGAACGTCTTGCGGAACTTGACCCGCTTGGGTGCCAGCATGGCTCAGTTCCCCGAGCTGTAGGTCCGGCCGCCGACGTCGTCGGTGACCTCGCCCTTGAAGATCCAGATCTTCACGCCGATGGTGCCGTAGGTCGTCTTCGCCGTGCCGGTGGCGTAGTCGATGTCGGCGCGCAGCGTGTGGAGGGGCACCCGCCCCTCGCGATACCCTTCGGTCCGCGCGATCTCGGAGCCGCCGAGGCGTCCCGACACCCGCACGCGGATGCCGAGGGCGCCCATGCGCATGGTGCTCTGCACCGCGCGCTTCATGGCGCGGCGGAAGCTGATCCGCTGCTCGAGCTGCCGGGCGATGTTGTCCGCCACCAGCTGCGCCGAGAGCTCGGGCCGCTTGATCTCCTCGACGTTGACGGCCGCCTCCTTCGCGGTCAGCTGCGCCAGCTCGTCGCGGAGCTTGTCCACCTCGGCGCCGCGCTTACCGATCACCACGCCCGGTCGCCCGGTGTGGATCGTCACGGTCACCTTGCCCGGCTTCCGCTCGATCTCGATCTGCGCGATCGCCGCATGGCCGAGCCGGGCCATGAGGTACTTGCGGATGAGCTCGTCCTCCTTGAGGAGGGCCGGCATCTCCTTGGTCGCGAACCAGCGCGACGCCCAGGGCTTGATGACCCCGAGGCGGAAGCCGGTCGGATGAGTCTTCTGGCCCATTACTTGGCCTCCCTCGGCGCCACGATCACTTCGACGTGGCTGGTGCGCTTCCGGATCGGGGTGGCGCGGCCCTGCGCCGCCGCCGTGAACCGCTTGAGCGGCTGCCCCATGTTGACGATGGCGGTCTTGACGTAGAGCGTGTCCACGTCGAACGCCTCGTTGCCCCTGAGGGCCTTCTGCTCGGCATTCGCGACCGCCGACTTCAGCGTCTTGGCGATCTGCTTGGCCGCGAGCTTCTTGCTGAACTGCAGGATGGCGTAGGCCTCGTTGACGTCCTTGCCGCGGATCAGGTCCACGACGAGGCGCATCTTGCGGGGCGACTGCCGCACCAACCGCTGGATCGCGCGCGCTTGCATGGTCATCACTCCGGCTTGGCCTTCTTGTCGGCCACCAGGCGGCCGCTGTGGCCGCGGAAGAGCCTGGTCGGCGAGAACTCGCCCAGCTTGTGACCCACCATGTTCTCGGTGACGTACACCGGCACGAACTTGTTGCCGTTGTGCACCGCGAACGTGTGGCCCACGAACTCAGGCAGGATGGTGCTCGCCCGGCTCCAGGTCTTCACGACCTTCTTCTCGTTCTTGTCGTTCAGGAGCGTCACCTTCTTCAGGAGCGACTCCAGGACGTACGGGCCCTTCTTGACCGAACGGCTCATGACTGTGTCGCCTTCCCGCGCTTACGGCCGCGCACGATCAGCTTGGTGGACGCCTTCTTGGGCTTCCGGGTCTTCCGGCCTTCACGCTTGCCCCACGGGCTCACCGGCGGGCGCCCGCCGCTGCTCTTGCCCTCGCCGCCACCCAACGGGTGGTCGACCGGGTTCATCGCGACGCCTCGGACCTTCGGACGCCGGCCGAGCCAGCGGGTCTTGCCCGCCTTGCCCAGCGCGATCAATTCATGCTCGCCATTGCCGACCTGGCCGACCGTGGCCATGCAGCGGGCGTGCACCTTCCGCATCTCGGTCGAGCGGAGGCGGAGCGTGACGTAGTCGCCTTCCTTGGCCACCACCTCGGCGCTCGAGCCGGCCGAGCGGATCATCTGCGCGCCCTTGCCGATCTTGAGCTCGACGTTGTGCACCGTGGTGCCCGTCGGGATCTCCCCCAGCGGCAGCGCGTTGCCGAGCCGCACGTCCGTGCCCGGCCCCGACATCACCACGTCCCCCTGCTTCAGCCCCTCGGGGTGGATGATGTAGCGCTTCTCACCGTCGGCGTAGACCAGCAGCGCGATGCGCGAGGTCCGGTTCGGATCGTACTCGATCTCGGCCACCCGGGCCGGGATCCCGAACTTGTCGCGCTTGAAATCGATGCGCCGGTACTGCTGCTTGTGCCCGCCGCCGCGGCGACGGAGCGTGATGTGGCCCTTGTTGTTGCGGCCTCCCGACTTCGGCGACGGCTCCAGGAGCGACTTCTCGGGGGTCCCACGAGTGATCTCGTCGAACCCGCTCACCATCCGGTGGCGTGTGCCCGCCGTGACGGGACGGAACTGCTTGATGCTCATGGGGTCAGCCCTCGAAGACAGGGATCACGTCGCCATCCTTCAGCAACACGATGGCCTTCTTCCGCAGCGCGGTGGCCCCGGAATAGCGGCCCCGCGTCACCAGCTTCCGGCGCACCACCATCGTGCGCACGTTGGTCACCGTCACCCCGAAAAGCTCCTTCAGCGCCTGCCGGATGAGCGGCTTGGTCGCATCGGGATGCACTTCGAAGGTGTATTCCTTCCGCGCCTGGAATGCCGCCGAGCTCTTCTCGGTCAGCAGGGGGCGCACGACGATCTCACGGAGCGCGACCATTTACTTGCCCCCCTTCTTCTTGGGCGCGGCCTTCTTCTTGGCCACGGACTTCCCCTCGCTCTTGCGCGGGGCATGCTTGGCCGCCTTGGCCTTGGGTGCCTTCTTGGCGGCCTTCGGCTTGGCGGCCTTCTTCTCCGCCTTCGCCTTGGCCTTCACCTTCGCCGGCGCGAGCTTCTTCGCCTTGGGTGCCGCCGCCCCGTGGGCCACCGGGGCCTCGGGATTGGCCACCGCTTCGGTGCCGGTCAGTGCGGCCTCTTCGACCACGATGTGCTCGGCCCAGAGGATGTCGTAGGCGCTGGCGTCCGCGTAGGGCAGGACGTCGACCCGCGGCAGGTTCCGGCTCGAGAGCCACACCGACGGACGGTGCGTCGCCGTGAGCAGCAGCACCTTGGACTCGGCGATGCCGAGCTTGGTGAGGAGCTCGACCAGCTGGCTGGTCTTCGGGGCCGCGAATGCAATCGACTCGATCACGTGCACCGCACCCTCACGCGCGCGGGCGTTGAGCGCCGAGCGCCGGGCCAGCTGCTTGACCTTGCGCGGCAGGTCCGTGGTGTAGTCGCGCGGGGATGGCCCGAAGACCACGCCGCCGCCGCGCCAGTGCGGGGCGCGGGTCGAACCCGCCCGGGCGCGCCCGGTCCCCTTCTGCTTCCACGGCTTCTGGTTGCCGCCCGAGACGAAGCTGCGCGTCTTGGTCGAGGCGGTGCCCTGCCGCTGGTTGTTCAGGAACGCGCGCACGGCCGTGTGCAGCACCGGCTCGTTCACGTCCCCGTCGAAGTAATCCTTGGGCAGCGCGAAGGACGACTTGTGCCGCGCGCCGGCCGCCGAATAATGAGCCGCTTCAAGCATACCGGCTCCTCCCTGCTTGCTTGTTCACGAGGACGATCCCGTTCTTGGAGCCCGGCACCGCGCCGCGCACGAAGAGCAGGTGACGATCCGCGTCGATCTTGACGACCTTGAGGCCGAGCTCCGTGTGACGCTCGTCGCCCATGTGCCCCGGCATCCGCTTTCCCTTGATGACGCGGGACGGGTCCGTGCCGGCGCCGACCGAGCCGGGCTTCCGGTGCCGGGTGTTCCCGTGCGACGCCGGACCACCGCCGATGCCGTACCGGTGCACCACGCCCTGGAACCCGCGACCCTTGGTGGTCCCGGTGACCTTGACCGTCTCGCCCGCGGCGAAGATGCCGACGGTGATGGTGTCGCCCGGCTTGGGGGCCTCGCCCGCCACGCCGAACTCGCGCAGCACCGCCGGTGCCACCTCGAGACCGGCCGCCTTGGCCTGGCCGACTTCCGCCTTCGGGGCCCGCGTCGCCTTCTGCGCGCCGAAGCCGAGCTGGACCGCGCCGTCCTTCACCTGCAGGACGCGGCACGGGCCCGCTTCGATCACGGTGCACGGCACCGAGGTGCCGTCCTCGGCGAAGACCCGGGTCATCCCGAGCTTCCGCCCGATGAGTCCGTTGGTCATGGCCTCAGCCCACCTTGATCTCGACGTCCACCCCTGCGGGCAGGTCGAGCTTCGTCAACGCGTCCATCGTCTGCGGGCGCGAATCGTTGATGTCGAGCAGGCGCTTGTGGGTGCGCAGTTCGAACTGCTCACGGCTCTTCTTGTCGACGTGCGGGCTTCGCAGCACCGTCCAGCGCTCGATCTTGGTCGGGAGCGGGATGGGACCGGACACCTGCGCGCCCGTCTTCTCGACGGTCCGCACGATGTCCGCGGCGGCCTGGTCCAGCACGCCGTGGTCGAACGCCTTCAGTCGGATCCGGATCTTGCCAGCCATCTTCGGCCTCGGTCTTCCGTCTTCAGGGCAGAGGCGGCGGGCACCGATGTGTGCGCGTCGCTTGCCGTGTATTCTGGTCGGTAGTCGGTGGTCGGTAGCTACCGACTACGGACTACCGACTACCGACTACTTCAGGCCAGGATCTTGGTGATGACGCCGGCGCCGACCGTCCGGCCCCCCTCGCGGATCGCGAACCGCAGCCCCGCCTCGGCCGCGATCGGCGTGATCAGCTCGATCGTCATCTGCACGTTGTCCCCCGGCATCACCATCTCCACC
>JANMWE010000074.1:0-12785 GCA_031393795.1 Gemmatimonadota bacterium | reverse complement strand
GGCGCGTGGATGGGCAGCAGCGCCAGGCCGAGCGACAGGCCCAGCACCAGCGCGGCCACCGCTCCGATCCGGCGCTTCGATTCAGGCGTCACGCGGCCTCCTCGGCGGGGGCGATGCGCACCAGGCGCTCGGCGTAGACCGGCAGGACCGGCGCCGTGTCCGGCACCGCGCAGTGCAGCACGTCGTCGCCATGGTCGATCTTCTTCAGCGCCTGCCCGCTGGCGCTGGTGGTCAGTGGCCGCTCCCACCGGTCGCCGTAGCGGCGCACCAGGTCGAGCGCGGCGATGGCGGCGTCGTTCAACCCGCGCCATTTCCGCCGCCCGCCGAGCGCCGCCTCGGCCAGCCGCCCGGCGCAGTAGGCGTCATCGAGCGCGAACGATCCCTCGCGCCCGCTGCAGACGATCAGCAGTTCACCCCGCGCCTCGACGAGCGCCCGGAGCCGCGCGCCGAGCACGCCGAAGTTGGCGGCGCTCCCGAGGAGGACGGTCTGGGCCCCCTGGACGGCGAGGAGGGCGCGGGTGCCATTGGTCGTGGTCATCACCAGGAGTTTACCCCCCACGGCGGCCGGGGTCATTTCGAGGGGAGAGTTGCCGAGCGGGAACCCTTCGATCTTGCGGCCCCCGCGTTCGCCGCCGAGCAGGACGTCCTCGGGGCCGAGGGTGCGGGCGAGCTGCATCGCCTCTTCGGTGGAGGCGGCCGGCACGACCGCGCGTGCGCCGGCCTGGAGCGCGGCACACGCGGTGGTGGTGAAGCGCAGGATGTCCACGACCACCACCGTCCGACCCGCCGCGTCACCGGGCGCGAGGTCCGCGGGCGCGAAGGCGACGTCGAGCCTCATCCCTCGGGCTTGAGGAGGTGTGACTCCCGCTCGAGGAACTTGGTGTCGACCTTGCCCGCCACGAACTCGGGATGCTGGAGCACGCGGATCAGGAACGGGATGGTGGTGGTGACCCCTTCGAGCACGAAGGTCTCCAGCGCGTTCTTCATCCGGGTGAGGGCCTCGGCGCGGCAGTTGCCGTGCACGATGACCTTGGCCAGGAGCGAGTCGTAGAACGGCGGCACCTGGTACCCGGCGTAGACGTGGCTGTCCACCCGCACCCCGGGGCCGCCGGGGGGATGGTACGCCGTGATCGTCCCGGGCGACGGCTGGAAGTTCCGGTACGGATCCTCGGCGTTGATGCGGCACTCGATCGCGTGGCCGCGGAGCTTGAGCCCGTTCCCCAGCCAGGAGAGGGGTTCCCCGGCGGCGACGCGGATCTGTTCCTTCACCAGGTCGAAGCTCGTCACCATCTCGGTGACCGGGTGCTCCACCTGGATGCGGGTGTTCATCTCCATGAAGTAGAACGACCCGTCCTCGTCGAGCAGGAACTCGATCGTCCCGGCGCCGCAATAGCCGATCGCGGCCGCCAGCTTCACGGCGGCGGTGCCCATCTCTTCGCGGAGCTCGTCGGTGAGCGCCGGCGACGGCGCTTCCTCGATGAGCTTCTGGTGCCGGCGCTGCACCGAGCAGTCGCGCTCGCCCAGGTGCACCACCTTGCCGTGCATGTCGCCCATCACCTGGATCTCGACGTGGCGCGGCCGGGCGAGGTACTTCTCGATGTAGACCGACCCGTTGCCGAAGGCGGAGAGCGCCTCGTTCTGCGCCAGCGTGAAGCTCTGGCTGAACTCCTCGGCGTTGCGCGCGACGCGCATCCCCTTCCCGCCCCCGCCCGCCGTGGCCTTGATGATGACCGGATAGCCGATCTCGGTCGCGACCCGGAGCGCTTCGTCCAGGTCGGAGATGGTGCCGGGCGACCCCGGCACCGTCGGCACTCCCGCCTCCTTGGCCAGTCGGCGGGCGGTGGCCTTGTCCCCCATCGAGCGGATCTGCTCGGGGGTGGGTCCGATGAAGGTGAGCCCCGACGCCTTCACCGTCTCGGCGAAGTCGGCGTTCTCGGCCAGGAAGCCGTAGCCCGGGTGGATGGCGTCGGCGCCGGTGATCTCGGCCGCGGCGATCAGGCGGGGGACCACCAGGTAGCTCTCGCGCGAGGGCCCCGGCCCGATGCAGACGTCGTCGTCGGCGAAGCGGACGTGGAGCGAATCGCGGTCGGCGGTGGAATAGACCGCGACCGTCTCCAGCCCGAGTTCCTTGCACGCGCGGATGACCCGCAGCGCGATCTCGCCCCGGTTGGCGATGAGGACTTTCTTGAACATCAGGCGGTGAACCCCTCCATGCCGCCGGCACCGCCCGCGCCGGAGCCGCCCGGGCCACTGCTGCCGCTGTCGTTCGCGAAGGTGCGGTCCGAGGCCGAGCCGATGCCGGAGGCCCGGAGGGCGAACTCGTTCGGGTTGCTGGCGTAGAAGAGGGCGCTCTCGTACGACACCGCCCCCTGCTGGTACCATTGCATCAGCGACTGATCGAACGATTGCATCCCGTACGAGATCGTACCCTCGGCGATCAGGTCGGGGATCGCAAGCGCCTTCTCCATGTCACGGATATTGTCGGCCACGGCCGCGGTGTTGATGAGCACCTCGCACATCGGCACCCGGCCCGTGCCGTCCTTCTTGGGCACCAGACGGAGGCAGACCACAGCGGCCAGCGCCGTCGACAGCAGCGACCGGACCTCGGCATGCTCGTGCGGCGGGTAGAACGAGATGACGCGGCTGATGGTCTGGGTCGCGTCGGTGGTGTGCAGCGTGGAGAACACCAGGTGGCCCGTGTCGGCCGCCTTGAGCGCCGTGTCGAGCGTCTCCTTGTCGCGGATCTCGCCGATCAGGATCACGTCGGGGTCCTGCCGCAGCACCGACTTGAGCGCGCTGCCGAACGAGAGCGTGTCGGTCCCCACCTCGCGCTGGGAGATGTTGGACTGCTGGTCACGGTGCAGGAACTCGATCGGGTCCTCGATCGTGATGATGTTGACCCGCTCGGTGGTGTTGACGTGGTTGATCATCGCGGCCAGCGCCGTCGACTTGCCGGAGCCGGTCACACCGGTCACCAGCACCAAGCCGCGCGGCTTGACCGCGATCTCCTCGAGGATCTCGGGGAGCTTGAGCTCCCGGACCGTCTTCACTTCATACGGGATGGCGCGGAAGGCGAACGCGAGCGTGCCGCGCTGCTGGTACACGTTGGTCCGGAACCGGCCGACCCCCGGCACGCCGATGGCGAAGTCCGCTTCCTTCCGCTCCGCGAACTCCTTCACCTGCCGCGGCGTCATGATCTGCTCGGCGAGCGTCTTCAGCTCCTCCGGCTTCATCGGCGGCGACTCCAGCGGCGTCAGGTCACCGTTCAGACGGATGGTCGGGGGACGCCCCACCTTGAGCAACAGGTCGGAGCCGCCCCGCTGCACCATCTGCGAGATCGCGGCCTTGAAGTTAAAGGCCGGACCTGCGGGAGCCGCTGGAGCCCCGGCCGCTGGAGCGGCATGCGTCCCGGGAGCCCCGGTCGTCCCGGCTGGGGGTTTATCAGCCATTGGGGTCCACCCGGAAGAGCACCTGGCCGAATTCCACCGGCGAAGCGTCCTCGACACAGATCTCCTTGATCACACCCCCCACCTCGGCCTCGATCTCGTTCATGATCTTCATCGCCTCGATGATGCAGACCACCTTCCCCGGGGCCACCCGGGTGCCGATCTTGGCGTACGGCGCCGCGCCCGGCTCGGGCGCACCGTAGTACGTCCCCACCATCGGGGACTTGATCTCCTTGAGCGTCGACGCCGCAGGCGTCGGCGCAATGGCCCCGGCCGTCCCGGCTGGGGCCGGGGCCGCCACCGGGGCCGCGGCATACTGCACGGGGGCGCTGGGCGCGGCCGCGTGTCCGGCCCGACTCACTTCGAAGGTCGCATCGCCGCGCTGATAGCTCAGCGTCAGCGCGGAAGAGCTGTCGAGGAGCTCCACCATCTCACGGAGGATGTCGAGATCGCGCGGAGCGGAGGTCGAAGACCCGGCTCCCTTGGCCATCTGCTTCGGCATCGGCGGTTTCAACCCAGGATGGTCAGCTGACGAGGGAATCCCGTCAACGATTCGGCGTGGTCCGCGCCGAGGACGACATCGTCCTCGATCCGCACCCCGCCCCAGCCGGGAAGATAGACTCCCGGCTCGATGGTCACCACGGCCCCGTCCGGCAGGACGGCCTCGGCGGTCGGCGACAGCCGCGGCGCTTCGTGCACTTCGAGGCCCAGTCCGTGTCCCAGCGAGTGGCCGAACGCCTCGCCGAACCCCCGTTCCGCCAGCGGCTTCCGCGCCAGCGCGTCGGCCTCCCGCCCGGTCAGCCCGGCCCGCACCCCCTCGCGTGCCCGCCGCGCCGCGTCCTCCACCGCATCGTACACCAGGCGCTGCTTCTCATCGGGCGCCCCGCCCACCACGAAGGTGCGGGTGATGTCGGAGCAGTACCCGTCCACCTGCGCGCCATAGTCGATGAGGAGGAATTCACCCGCGGCGATCGTCCGGGCGCTGGTCCGCGCGTGGGGCAAGGCACTCCGGGGACCCGAGGCCACGATGGTCGGGAAGGGATGCCACTCGCTGCCGCGGCGGCGGAGCCCCGCCTCGAGCCGGGCGGCCACCGCGAACTCGCTCTCCCCCACCCGCACCGTCGGCACCAGCTCGGCCAGCGCTTCCTCGGCCAGCACCGCGGCGGCGCGGATCGCGGCCACCTCTTCGGGCGATTTCCGCATCCGCGGGCGCTCGACGATCCCCTTGGTGGCCTGCGGTCGCGCCTTGAGCCCGGTCGCGATCCGCTCCACGTCTCCCACCGTCGCGATGTGGGCCTCGAACCCGAGCGACTCCGGCTGGTCGTGCCCGAGGATCTTGAGGAAGCGGTCCCAGACATTGACCTGGTCGATCTCGACCCGGCACACCGTGGCCGATTCCTGCGGCGCCTGGGTGGCGTAGCGGAAGTCGGTCACCAGCATCGTCCCCTCAGGTCGCACCACGCAGAGCCCCGCCGAGCCGGTGAAGCCGGTGAGGTAGCGGATGTTGGGCAGCGACTGGATGATCAGCCCGCCCAGTCCTTCCGTCCCGCACAGCGCGACCACCGCGGCCTGCCGTTCGAGCCTGCGGTCACTCCCCACCGAGGTGCCCCACGAGCGCTCGGAGCGCGAGCACGTACCCGCGCGCACCGAAGCCGCAGAGGAAGCCCGCCGCCCGGTCGGCCAGCACGGAGTGCCGGCGTTCGGGCTCGCGCGCGAAGATGTTCGAGAGGTGCACTTCGACGAAGGGTACCGGGAAGGCCAGCACCGCGTCGCGCACCGCCAGATTGTCGTGGGTCCAGGCCGCGGCGTTGATGATGCAACCGTCGACCTCGCCGCGCAGCGCGCGCAGCTTGTCGAGGAAGGCGCCTTCGTGATTGGTCTGGAACCAGTCGAGCGTCACGCCCAGGATCGCGGCCTCCTCACGGACCATCACCTCGAGCTCGGCGAAAGTGGTCCGCCCGTAGATCTCCGGCTCCCGGAGTCCCAGCAGATCGAGGTTGGGGCCGTTCAGGACCGCGACACGGGTCACTTCTTGAGCCCCTGCAGCCAGTCCTGGAACGACGAGAGGTCGTCATCGGAGGGCGGCGTCGAGGCCGCCGACGGACGGGTGCTGCGGGCCCCCGGCGACGCGGACTCCGAGGCGGGCGCGGCCGGGTTCGACGCGGTCGGCGCCCCGAAGAAAGCGTCGAACGAACCGGTCTTGGCGGTCGGAGCGCCCTGGTTCCCCTCGCCGAACACATTGCTCAGCGAAAAGTTCCCGCTCGCTTGCCGCGTCGGTGAACCGAGCGGCGCCACGTCGGACACGGGTGCAGAAGGCGCGGCAGGCGCGGAAGGCGCGGCAGAGATGGGCAATGGGGCCGTGGCGGGCTCACGCGCCTCGTGCGCCTCCTGCGCCTCCGGTTCTACTCCCGGGAGCGCCTGGGAGAAGACGTCCGTCAACCAGGTGCCGACCGTGAGGCGGGGGGCGGGGGCCGCCGCACTCGGGGCCGGCGCCGGCGCCGGGACCAGCTCCATATCTTCGAGCGAATCGGTGCTCCCGCGCATCGCGGGCTGGTGCGTCACCGGCGCGGCGCCCCCGACGAACATCTCCAGCTCGACGATCCGGTCGGCGAACCGCGGGTCGTCCGGGCTCCGGGCCGAGAGCTGGCGATAGACATCGAGCGCCGCCACCAGGTGCCCCTGCGAGGCGTACAGCTCGGCCATCGCTTCGGTCACCACCGGTTCCGGCTCCGCCACGTCGGGTTCCGGGTCCTCGGGCACCAGCGCGGGCGACGAGTGGACGGGGACCTGCATCGAGGCCCGCAGTTCAGGCGACGGCTCGATGAACGCGAGGTCCATCCCGCCGGTCTCGAGCGGGTCGGCACCGGCGGCCGAGTGGACGTCGAGCATGTCGGCGTCGGAGGAGACCTGGAATTCGTTCGCCCCGCTGCGGCGCTGGAGCGTCTCGGCGGCCGAACTCTCCTGGAACTCGTTGGTGGCGGCGGCGCCGAGTTCGATCTCCTGCTCCAGTTCGAGCAATGACTCCGCCGGCGCACCAGGGGCCTCGTCCGAATCGGGCAGCGAGGCACCGGAGATCGTCTCGAGACCCAGGAGCGAGGCCCGCGGCACCTCCGTCGCGTCGATGTCCCCGCTGTTCGGTTCGAAGCCAGGCGTCGCGCCGATGCTCCGCACTTCCTCTGCCGTCAGCCCGACGGGATCGATCCCCGCCATCCGCTCGGTGGGTGCGTCGCCGCCCCCCCCCTCGAACGAGGTCGGCTCGAGCGCTGCCATCTGCACGACGTCCCCCGCGATCTGCTCCGTCTGCGCCTCCTCGCTCAACGGCACCAGCGGGAGGGGTCCCGGCGACTGGTCGAGCGGGGAGCTGACCGCATTGAACGACGGACGGGGTGACGGCGCGCTGACGGCCGGGATCTCCACCGTCTTCAGCACCGGTGGCTTCACGGCGTGGAACGGGGCCGCGGTCTGCTCCGGTCCCTCCGCCGAGGGGATCTCCCCCGTGCCGACCTCGGCCTCCAAAGGGGGGTGGATCTCGATCACCGGCGCCTGGATCTCGGCGATATCCTCCATCTGCATCGGGACGATCCCCGAGAGTCGCGCTTCCTGGTGCGACTGGATCGAGGTCCCCAGCCGGTCGACCTGCTTCTGCGCCTCTTCGTTCCCCGGATCGACCGTCAGGAGCTGCCCGGACCAGCGGAGCGCCTCGCTCGATTCCCCTTCCTGTTCCGCGAGGTCGGCCAGCGCCTTCAAGGCGATGACGCTCTCGGGATCGAGCTGCACGACGTGGGTGAACGCCTCCCGGGCCTTCACCCGGTCACCGATGGCCATCTGGACGCGGCCGAGCACCACCCGTGCCGAGACGTACTCGGGGTGGTTCTTCAGGCCGGCTTCCAGCACCTCCAACGCCTTGGGGTACTGGCCGTCTTTCCGATACGCATCGGCCAGGGAGGCGAAGAGGCGACCCTTCGGGTTCTCCCGGACGAGGCGTTCGAGCTTCTCGATCTCGCTTGCGGCCATTGCGGTCAGTAGGCTCTAAGTTGTTGTGGGGATTGGATTAAAGTGTAGCGCCCGCAGGTGGAGGTGTCAACGCCGCCGGGGCCCCCGCGGCTTGAGATTAGGCGTTGTCCCCCTTAGACTTGGGCCTCTTTTCGGCACGCTCGGCCGACCCCGTTCCATCGCGATGAGTCTATGAACTTCTTCCGCAAGCTTGCGGGGCCCATGGTGGCCCTGGTCAGTATCACCTTCCTCGCCTGGATGGTCTTCGACCTGAGCGGCATCACCGGGAACCGCGGCTTCGCGCGCTCCCGCGCTGCCGGCTCGGTCAACGATCAGTCCCTCGACTCCCGCGACTACGAGCTCATGGTCCAGCGGGCCTCCGAGCAGCAGCAGCGGCAGAACCAGGGCACCCTGGGTGCCGACGACTACGCCCGGCTCCGGGACCAGGTCTGGAACGAGTGGGTCGACCAGGCGGTGCTCGTCTCCGAATACCACCGCCGCGGCCTCTCGGTGAGCGACGAGGAGCTGGCCGAGGCCATCCGCACCACGCCCCTCCCCGAGATCGCGCAGAACGAGACCTTCAAGACCGACGGCCAGTTCGACATGGCCAAGTACCAGCGCTGGCTCTCGTCCGCGAGCGCGGCGCAGGTCCTCCCCGCCCTCGAAGAGCGTTACCGGGCGGAGATGATGCGCGCCAAGCTGCTCCGCGTCATCTCGGCCGACATCTTCGTCTCCGACGCCGAGCTCTGGCTCCGGTACCGCGACGAGAACGAGAAGGTGAAGGTCGACCTCGCCGCCATCATCCCGCGGAATGCCGTGCCCGATCCGGCGGTGCCGCTGACCGACGCCGAGGTGCAGGCGTATTACCACGCCCACGCCGACCAGTTCAACCGCCCCGAGACCGCCTACCTCAGCTACGTGATGATCCCCCGCGGGCTCGACGCGGCGGACACCGCGGCCGCCCTGACCCGGATCCGCGCGGTGCGCGCCGAGATCGTGGCCGGCGCCAAGTTCGAGGACGTGGCCCGGCGCGAGTCGCAGGACGCCGGATCCGCCGCCAAGGGAGGCGATCTCGGCGAGTGGACCCGCGGCCAGATGGTCGCCCAGTTCGACTCGGTGGCCTTCAAGCTGCCGATCGGCCAGCTCTCCGAACCGTTCCTTTCGCCCTTCGGCTATCACATCCTCCAGGTGACCGGCCGGACCGGGACCAAGGTGAAGGGGCGCCACATCCTGGTGAACATCGAGCTCGCCGGTTCCCACCGCGAACGGGTCGATGCCCTCGCCGACTCGCTCGAGCGGATCGCGGCCGACCGCGTCGATCCCGCCGCCCTCGACACCGCCGCGCGCGCCCTCGGGCTCCGGGTGATGCGCGCCCTCCCCCTGCAGAAGGGGACCAGCCTGCAGGCCGGGACCAATGTCGTCCCCAACGTCGGGACCTGGGCGTTCCAGCGGGCCACCGCGGGCGCCATCGGCACGGTCGAAGAGACCACGGATGCGCTCTACCTCTTCCGCATCGACAGCCTGACCCCGGCCGGCCTCCCGCCCCTCGAGACGATCCGTCCGGCGGTCGAGCACGAGGCCCGCCAGGCCAAGAAGTGGGAACGCGCCCGCGCCATCGGCGTCGACCTCCAGAAGCGGCTCGACGAAGGCGCCACCCTCGACATGGCCACCCGCGCCCTCGGCCTGCCACACCAGGTCGTCGGGCCGTTCACGCGGATCGATCCTCCCTTCCCCAATCCGACCTTCATCGGGACCGCCTTCAGCCTGCAGCCGGGCCTGCGGAGCCACGTGATCGATACGCCCGAAGGGCTCTACCTCATCGAATCGGTCCAGCGCATCCCCGCCGACAGCGCCGCCTTCGTCACCCGGAAGGACGAGCTCCGCACCCACGCCATCACCCTGATGCGCCAGGACCGGGTCCGGCTCTACCTCCAGGCGCTCCACGACAACGCCAAGATCGTCGATCACCGCGAGGACATCCTCCGCGAGTCGGAGAAGGCCCGCGCGGCGGCCGATGCGGCGGCGAACAAGTAGCCGAAAGGCGCGTCAGGCGCCCGAGGCGCGGTAGGCTTGCAATGCGAAGCCCCTCCTGATCGATCCAGGAGGGGCTTCTGTTCGGGCCGTCTGACGCGCCTATCGCGCCTGACGCGACTCCAGTGGCGTCATTGAGAAAGGCGCTTCGGCCCGCCCTGCGCCGGCGGCTCGCTCGGTGGGGTCTCGAGTTGACGCTGCGAGGTGTTGAGCGGGTTGGACGAGCCGCCCGGCGGCAGCGCCGAGTCGCCTGCGTCGGAGAGGCTGCGCTTGAACTCGCGGATGCCCTTGCCGATGGAGCCGCCGATCTCGGGGAGCCGCTTGGCCCCGAAGAGGAGCAGCAGCGCCACGACGATCAACATGATCTCGGTGAAGCCCAGGTTGCCCATACGAACCTCTGACTCTTAGAAGAGTGAGCGCGCGATCAGGTAGGCCAGCAGGACGCCGACCAGGCTGAGCAGCGACACGTGGAGACCGATCGGACCCAGGGTGAAGCTAACCACAAGCAGGTCGAGAGAGACAGGGCCTGCCGTCGGGGTGACCGTATACGTGAAGAACGCCTTGGCCGCGCTGTCGGGCAGGAAGCGCTGGAGCAGCGCGTTGAGGAACCCCCCCACCACGAAGCCCGAGACCAGCACCCCCAGGTAGAATCCCGGACGCCGCGGACCCGAGGGCATCAGCTCCGCCGATCCAGCACGTAGGGGATGGAGGCCCGCAGCGCCTCGCGCGCCGCCGACGCCGGCAGGACGTCCAGCGCCCGCTCGGCCCCTTCCGCGTGCCCCTGGGCGCGCTCCCGGGCATACTCCAGCCCGCCGTGCTCCCGCACCGCCGCCACCACCGCCGCGATCCGGTCGTCCGATGGGGAGGGGTCGGCCATCAGCCGCTGCACCATCTTCCGGTCCGCGGCGCTGAACCGCGGCAGCGCGGCGATCAGGGGGAGCGTCACCTTGTGCTCCCGCAGGTCCCCACCCACCGGCTTCCCGGTCTCCGCCTCGTCGCCCACGTAGTCCAGCAGGTCGTCGGTGATCTGGAACGCCATCCCCAGCTGCTCGCCGAAGGTGCGGAGCGCCGCGCGTTGCGCGGTCGGCGCCCGGAGCGCCCCCACTTCGCACGCCCCCGAGAGGAGCGAGGCGGTCTTGGAACGGATCAGCAGGTCGTAGGCCGGTTCGTCG
This sequence comes from Gemmatimonadota bacterium, assembly GCA_031393795.1. Lineage (GTDB taxonomy): Bacteria > Gemmatimonadota > Gemmatimonadetes > Gemmatimonadales > GWC2-71-9 > CAMLHU01. Next base: position 2,143 of record JANMWE010000074.1, on the reverse strand, counting down.
AAGCCGAGGCCGTCGTGGGCGATGAGCTGCCGCATCTCGCCCATCGTCATCTCGTTGGTCACCCGGGACAGCACCCCCAGCGCATCGAGGTCCTGCATCCGCACCAGTTCGATCACGGCCCGCGAATACAGGTAGTCGCCCATGATGACCGACACCTGGTGGCTGAACAGCGCGTTGATCGTCGGCATCCCGCGCCGCAGCACCGAATGGTCCACCGCGTCGTCGTGCACCAGGGTGGCCAGGTGGATGAGCTCCAGGATCCCCGCGAACGTCCCCGCGCGCGGATCCCGTGATCCGGTCGCCTCATCGGCGAGCAGCAGGAGGGTGGGCCGGAAGAGCTTGCCCTGCATCTGGAGCAGGTGCCCGTTGACCTCGGCGATCAGCGGGAAATCGGCCTCGATGAGGCGCCGGATCTCCCCCCGCACCCGCTCGAGCCCACCACGCACGGGGGCCTGGACGTCGGCGAGCGCCACCGACGCGGCGGGGGTGGTCACTTGAGCGCCTTCACCCGGTCGGCGGTGTCGAGGAACTTGATGTTGACCCCGGTGACGTGCTCGTAGGCCCCCTGCGCTTCACCCACCTTCTGCTGCGCCTCATACGACCGACCGAGCCAGTAGTACAGTCCGAGCTTCTCCTCATCGCTCCCGCCGATGCTCTCGACCGCGCGTCGCAGGATCGTCTCCGCCACCGCGTATTGCTCCTTCTCGAAGAAGGCGGTGCCGAGCGCTTCGGATCCCTTCAGCTTCCCTTCCGGGGCGCGGAGCGCCTTCTGGAATTCGCCGATCGCTTCGTCGAGGAGTCCCATCTCCTTGAACGCCACGCCGAGGTCGTAATGGGTCTGGAAATCCTCTTCGGCCACCGTCTTCTCGATCCCCTGCTTGAACGCCGAGAGCATCGCGGAGAAGTCCTTCTCCTCGTCCCCCGAGGGCTCCTCTTCCTCGATCCGCATCCGCGTGCTGGCGGGCTCGTCGTCGTCCATGATGAACGACCCGAGGTCGACGAAGCCGTCCTGCGCCACCGGCACGGGCCGGGAGGCGCGGGGCATCGGCGGAGCCCCGGCGGCCGGCGCGGCCGGCTTGGCGGGCGCCGCCTTGGCGGGCGCGGCGGGCTTGGGCGGCGGGGTCTCCTCGCCGGCCAGCGTCAGCAGCGCGGTCGCGGCGCGCTGGTTGCCCGGATCGTGCTCCGCCACTCGGCGGTACACCGCCACGGCCTTGTCGACCGTGCCGCTCCGGAGCAGCGCATCGCCGAGTTCGAGGTAGCTGTCGACCAGGTATTCCCGGTCGCCCAGGCGGAAGGCGAGCTCCACCCGCTTCTGGTAGAACCGCACCGCGGTGGTGTCGAGGCTGATGAGCTCGTTGGTGATGTCGAGCGCCTTGGGCCACTCTTCCTTGGCCTCATAGCGGTCGAGCGCCAGCTCCAGCTCCTCGTGCCCGCGCTGGGTCTCACCGGCGGCGAGCAGGGCCTCGCCCAGCGAGCGATGGTGCTCCGGATTCTCCGGGTCGTCGATGATCCGCTCTTCGTGCTCCGCGATCGAGAGCTGGCGCGGCGCTTCGGCCTCGATGAATTCCAGCGGCTCGTCCATCGCCGGCGTGTCCAGCGCCGGCTCGTCGATCGCGTCGGGCTCGAACGTATGCCCGGTGAAGGCGGAGTGCCCGCCGGTCGCGCGAAGGACCGGCGAGGCCGGCTCGTCGGCGGCGGTGGACGCGAATCCCTCGTCGAGCTCGGGGGCCGTCTCAAAGGTGAAGTCGGACGGGGCCTCCGCCTCGACCAGCTCGATGTCGGCCGGCGTGATCTCTTCCGGCGTCTCGATCGACGTCAGGTCCGGCAGGTCGTCCGGCACCTCGAGGTCGAGGAGGTCCCCGGTGCCGAGGTCGGCCCCGTCGAGCATCAGGCCGTCGATGGCGGTCGGCTCGATCGCCAGTGGTTCGTCGATGACCGGCGTCGCGTCCTCGTCCATCAAGCTGGTCCGCTCGATGACGAGCGGTTCCGGCGGCGGGGCGGGCTCCGGGATCGCGGGCTTGGGCGGCGCAGGAGCCGCCACCGGCGGCTTCGGGGCCGGGGGTGCAGGCTTCGGCGCGGGAGGTGCAGGCTTGGGCGCGGCGGGCGGCGGGACGGCGGGCTTGGGCGGTGCCGGGGGCGGGGT
>JANMWE010000044.1:0-2362 GCA_031393795.1 Gemmatimonadota bacterium | reverse complement strand
CGTCGAACGCGATCCGGCCGGTGACACCGTCGTACGCCGGCGTGACGCTCCCCACTCCTTCGAGATAGGTCACGACCTTTTCCCGGTCGGTGCCCACGGCCGTGACGGCGCGGGCCAGGATGTGCAGGATGTCGTACGCCCCCGCCCCGCGATGGTCGGGGGTCGCCCCGCCGTTGGCGGCGCGGTACGCCGCCACGAAGGCCTGGCTGGTGGCATCCGGACGATCGGGCAGCCAGGCGCTGGAGACGAACATTCCTTCCGACTTTCCGGTCGCTTCGATCCCCACCACCCCGTCGCCGGCGAGGACGGTCGAGGCGATCCGGAGCGAGTCCCGCGTCGCCAGGATCCGCTCGGCGCCGTCCCGTGTCCCGGCGATCAGGATCACGTCGGCCCCGCCCCGCTGTTGCAGGCGCCGCAGGTATGGCTCGAAGCTCGCGATGGCCTTGTTGTACGGATCTTCGCTCAGGACGGTGCCGCCGAGCTGGCGGAAGTCGGCCACGAAATTGGCGGAGACGCCGCGGCCGTAAGTGTCGTTCTCGTAGAGGATCGCCGCGGTGCGCGCCCGGAGCACGTTGCGGGCGTGGCGCGCCAGCGCCTCCCCGTGTGCGAAGTCGGTGGGGCAGATCCGGAAGACGGCCCGTCCTCCATCCTCGGTCAGCGCCGGGGAGGAGGCCGAGGGGCTGATGAGCGCCATCGGCGACCCCTCGCCGTTGTACACCGGCGCCGCCGCCGCGGTCGGCCCGCTGGTGAGGTGACCGATCACCGCCACCATCCGCTTGTTGGCGCGGAACGAGGTCGCGATCCGCACCGCCGCATCGACGTTCGCGCTGTCGTCGGCGAAGACGAGCTCGATCGGTGCGCCGTCGATCCCTCCCGCCTTGTTGATCTCGTCGCGCGCGAGTTCGGCGCCGAGCTTCATCGACACGCCGCGCGGCTGGCTGAAGGGGCCAGTCACGCCGATGACGATCGTGTCCCCCGAGCTTCTGCCACCACAGGCGGCGAGGCTTGCACCGAGCGTGAGCGAAGCGAGGAGGGCGGCGAAGCTGGCGGACGCACGACCGCGGACGGCCATGGACTTCCTGGGTGGTGCGTATGCAGGGGTCTGCAAGGCTAGCAAACGCGGGACCACGGCGCAAGCGGTCGAGATGCGCCTCGGCACCGACCTCGCTAGAATGCCCCGCTGTGACGCCTCCCACCACGTTCCTCTTCGACCTCGATGGCACGCTGCTCGACAGCGTCCGCCTCATCCTCGACAGCTATCACTACACGACCGAGGTCCACGGCCTCCCTCGCCGCACCGACGTGGAGTGGCTGGCCGGGCTCGGCACCCCGCTCCGGGTCCAGTTCCGGGATTCGGTGCGTCCCGACCTGTCGATGGAGCAACTGGTCGCCACCTACCGCGAATTCAACCTGTCGAATCACGACACGATGGCCACGGCCTACCCCGGCGTGGTGGATATCGTCCACCGCCTTGGCGCGATGGGGATCCGATTCGGGCTGGTGACGAGCAAGAATCGCCCCGGCGCCGAGCGGGGGCTCAAGCTGATGGGATTGGATCGGGAATTCGAGGTGATCATCGGTGCGGACGACGTGGTGAACCCCAAGCCTCACGCGGAGCCGGTGTTGAAGGCGCTGGAGTCGATGAAGGTGCCGCGCGAGACGGCGGTCTTCATCGGCGACAGCGTGCACGACATGGAATCGGGTCGGGCGGCGGGGGTGCGGACCGCGGCGGTGCTCTGGGGGCCGTTCACGAGGCCGGAGCTGGAAGGGACGAAGCCGGACCACTGGCTGGAGCGACCGGAGCAACTGCTGGACCTGGCGGGACGCTAGGGCGGTCAGGCGGTCAGGCGGTCAGGCGGTCAGAACTGCTGGGGAACCGTCCCGAGGAGCATGGCGACGAGGGACCTAGTTTGACCGGCTAGGTCCCTCGCTCCGCTCGGGACGGTTCCTTGCTTTCACTCCCTTCCTCCCCGCCTGCCCGCCTACCCGCCCAACCACCTCACCTCAGGCCGCGCGGACCATCGACCTCACCGCTCCCGCGGCCGCGTCCTCATACACCCGCGCCACCCCGTCCCAGATCGCATCCCACTGCCGTCCCTTCGCGGTCTCGAGCGCCCCTGCACTCAGCTGCGTGCGCAGCGACGCATCGTTCAGCACCCGCGCCAATTGTTCGCCGAAATGGCTCGTGCTGCCCGGCCGCACCATCAGCGCGTTCTTCCCATCCTCGCAGAAGTCGAGCATCCCTCCCGCCGAGGCCACGACCGGGGCGAGTCCCGAGGCCATTGCCTCGAGCGCCACGTTGCCGAAGGTCTCGGTCGTGGACGGGAAGGTGAAGATGTCCGACGACGCGTATGCCTCCGAG
>JANMWE010000312.1:0-3862 GCA_031393795.1 Gemmatimonadota bacterium | reverse complement strand
CGTTCCGCCCTCGTCACGTTGACTGGCGAGTTGGTCCATGATCCCGATGCGACCGAAGTGCTGCGTTCACCGGTGATCGGACGGGTCATGGACTCGGGAGGACGAGGATGGCCGGCCCTGGGGGATATCGTTCCCGCCGGCACACTCGTGGGACAGGTGTCCGATGCGCGGCCCTTGGCTCCTGCGCACGGGGGGACAGTGACCTCGGTCGGTGCCCGCCCGGGGGAGATCGTCCAGGCCGGGCAAGAGTTGCTGACCCTCACCGACTTCTCCCGACCGCTTGCTCGGATCGTATGGCGCCCGGAAGCCCCGCCTGCACCGGCATCCGCGATGATCGCACCGATGGGCGCGGGTGGCTTGGCCGGGACCGGCGCGCCCACGGTGCGCGCCGCGCTACTCGGCGCCGCCCCATCTGGGGACGATGTGACCGGTGCGCCAGTCTTTCTCTATCGACTCGAGCGCGGCTGGGCCGGCGCCCGGCCGCCGTCGCCGGTCACTGCGACCTTCCCGGACCCGCGTGCCAGCCATCGAGGGGTGTTCGTTCCCGCTACGGCCGTGGTTCAGTGGAACGGTTTCCTTTGGGTCTACCTACAACGCGGTCGCGGACGATACCTGCGCGTCCGACTCAGCACTGAGGCACCTGTGAACGGTGGCTGGCTTGCACCGTCGGGGATCACCGCCGGAGATACCCTCGTCGTGCGCGGGGTCGAACAGTTGCTCTCGGAGGAATTCCGGGCCAGTACGGCCCCCGCCGGCGAGGAACCGGATCGATGAGCGCCCCGTGTTGAACGCCATCGTCCGGTTCTCGGTCCACAATCGGACTATCGTGCTTGGGTTGGGCGCGGCCTTGCTCGCGTCCGGTGGGGTGATCCTCGGCCATGCCCGCTACGATGTGTTCCCGGAATTCGCGCCGCCGCAAGTGGGAATCCAGACCGAGTCACCGGGGTTCTCTCCCGAACAGGTCGAAGCGCTGGTCACCAAGCCTATCGAGGACGCAATCAACGGCGCGGCTGGGATCGCCACCGTGCGATCACAATCCATCCAGGGACTGTCCGTCATCACGGTGATCTTCGCCGAGCGGACCGACATCTATCGTGCCCGGCAGGTCGTATCGGAGCGTCTGAGCGAGGTAACCCGGCGGCTTCCGGCCACCGTCCGGGCGCCGGTGATGACACCCCTCACGTCCTCGACGAGCACTGTGCTGGTCCTCGGACTCACGTCGGACACGCGTACCCTCCAGCAGCAACGCACCTTCGCCGACTGGACGCTCCAGCCCCGGCTGCTCGGGGTGCGAGGAGTGGCACGTGTCTCGGTATTCGGCGGGGAGGTGCGTCAGCTCCAGATCCAGATCGATCCCGAGCGCCTTCGTGCGTTGGGCCTGAGCCTGGAGGACGTGGTGGCGGCGGCACGCCAGGCGACCGGTGTGCGGGGTGCAGGATTCACCGAGGACGCCAATCAACGTGTGGTGATCTACGGGGAGGGGCAGCTGCTCACACCTGCACTCCTGGGCGGGACCGCGGTCCGAGCACAGGGGGGAGCCGTGCTGCGCCTCGGTGACCTTGGCCGAGTCGTGGAAGGAGCGGAGCCGGCAGTCGGCGCCGCCGCGATCGAAGGGCGGCCGGGTATCGTGCTGATCGTCTCCGCGCAGCTCGGTGCCAACACTCGGGAGGTTACGGCCGCGGTCGAACAGGCGCTCGACGAAATGACCCCCACCATTCACGCGGCGGGTCTGGCGTTGCACCCCGACCTTTTCCGGCCGGCAACGTTCATTGACGCGGCACTGGGGAACATCACATACTCGCTGGTGATGGGCGGTGTGCTGGTGACCGCCGTGTTGCTCCTCTTCTTGTTCGACATCGGGGTGGCTGCGGTGAGCTTTACCGCGATCCCGCTGTCGCTGCTCGCGGCCATTGCGGTGCTCAACGGATTCGGGTCGTCCGTGAACACCTTGACTCTCGGGGGACTTGCGATCGCCGTCGGTTCGGTGGTGGACGACGCCATCATCGACGTGGAGAACATCGCGCGGCGGCTGCGTGAGAATCGCGCCAGCGACACGCCGCGCCCGGTGTCTCAGGTGGTGCTCGAGGCCTCCATTGAGGTCCGTCACAGCATTGTCTATGCGACCTTCATCGTGGCCATCGTCTTCCTGCCGATCCTGGGGCTCACCGGTGTGCAAGGTGCGTTGTTCCGACCTCTGGCCCTCGCGCACACGCTCGCGATTCTGGCCTCCCTGGCGGTCGCACTCACGGTGACGCCTGCGCTCACATTCGTCTTGCTCGAAGGTCGGCGCAGCCATCACGAGCCACCTGTCGTCGCCTGGCTCAAGCACCACTTTGCCAACGCGCTCACGGGGGTCATGACTCATCCCCGACGGGTGCTGGGTGCCACCGGGGTACTGGTCGCAGTCGCGCTGGCGATGCTCCCCTTCTTTGGTGGTGCCTTCCTGCCGGAGTTCCGGGAAGGGCATTTCGTGATCCACATGCAGGCCGTTCCGGGTACATCGCTCGAGGAATCGCTCCGGATCGGAGCGGCGGTCACGGCGGCGCTGCACGCGGATCCGCGGGTACGGTCGGTATCGCAGCGGGTGGGCAGAGCGGAGTTGGCTGACGACACGTGGGGACCTCACTACAGCGAACTGGAAGTGGACCTCGTGCCGCTCAAGGGTGAGGCGGCGGAGGCGATCACCAGCGACCTGCGTGACCGGCTGATCCAGTTCCCCGGGGTCACGTTCGCGATCAAACCGTTCCTGACGGAACGGGTGGAGGAAGTCCTGACCGGGTCCACGGCCCAGGTGGTGGTCAAGCTGTTCGGCAACGACCTCGACAGCCTCGACGCCGCGGCGCGCGCGGTCGTTGATCTCGTAGGCCGGGTTCCCGGTGCCGCTGACGTGCAGTATGGCGCCCCGTCGGTGGTGCCGCAGGCCACGATCCGGCTGCGCCCCGCCGATCTGTTCACGACCGGCGTCCGGGCTGATGCAGCGTTGCAGGCGATCGAGACGGCGACTCGTGGTGAAACAGTGGGTCAGACCTTTGAGGGGAGCCGGGCCACGGACGTGGTGGTCATCCTCGATCCCCGCTTCCGGGAGCGCCCGGAGGATCTGCGGTCCCTACCGCTCGCCTCCGCCGGGGGACGGCTGGTCACGCTATCACAGGTGGCGGACGTGGCCCGTACGACGGGGCGCTACAGCATCGCCCACGAGGGAGCGCGACGCCTGCAGACGATCACCGCCGACGTCGGGGGCCGAGACGTGGCCTCGTTCACGCGGGATCTAGCGGTGCGCCTCGCCAGCACTTCGTTGCCGGGAGGGGTCTACGCGGAGGTGGGGGGAACTGGTACGGCACAACGGGCGGCGCAGAGGGAATTGCTGTTGCGGAGTCTCCTCGCCGCGGCCGGGATGGTGATGCTTTTGTGGCTGGCGTTCGGGGAGGTCCGGCGTGTCCTCCTGATCCTGGTGAACCTGCCCTTTGCCCTGGTCGGGGGCGCCCTCGCGGTCTTCGCGACCGGGGGCCTGCTTTCGCTCGGCTCACTCGTCGGGTTCGTGACGCTCTTCGGCATCACGACACGGAACGCCATCATGTTGATCGCGCACTACGACCATCTGGTGACTGACGAGGGGGCGACTTGGGGAATGGAGACGGCGATCCGCGGTGCCGCAGAACGGGTCTCCCCGATCGTGATGACCGCTCTGGTGACCGGACTGGGGCTCCTGCCTCTCGCCATCGGTAGCGGTGATCCGGGTCGGGAGATCGAGGGGCCAATGGCCATCGTCATCCTTGGTGGTCTGGTCACATCCACCGCGCTGACCCTGCTGGTGCTCCCCACCTTCGCGCTGGCGTTCGGGAGATTCGGGAAGCAGCAGGAA
>JANMWE010000271.1:0-3150 GCA_031393795.1 Gemmatimonadota bacterium | reverse complement strand
CGATGGGGGGTCACGACAAGGGGTTCCTGCTCACCGCGGCCCCGGCCGGCCTCGATTCGCTCGTCTGGACCGTCCCGGTCGGGTTCGTGACCGGCTTCGGCCCTTCCTCATCGGACCAGATCCACCTTCGACTGACCAACTCCGACAACGAGAATGAATGGGTCGAGACCGGACCCTTCGTGATCAGGGGCGCCTTGCCCTAGCGCATGGGCGGCGCCCCGGCATCGGTACTAGCTTCCATTAGCTGATGGCTGATGGCTGATGGCTGATGGCTGTGGGCTCTCGGCTCTTGGCTCTTGGCTCCAGAACCATCAGGTGCCGTCGCGGTCCTCCAGCAGGGAGCCTCCCCTATGTCCTTCGGCCTCTATCTCATCGGATTCATACTCGTCATCGGTGGTGTGGCGTGGGCGCTCGTCCTGGCGCACGTGCCCACCACCTACATCCTGATCACCTGCCTCATCCTGCTCGGCGGCGCCATCCTGAGCGCCGTGACCCACACCCGCTCCAAGGACCGCCCCAAGGACATCTGACCGGAGGTCGCCGATGCTTGTGCTCCAAGCCGTGCCCGCCCCTGACCGCGATGCGTACAAGCTCCTCCGCGCGCATATCCGCGAGGCCAGCACCTGGGAGTGGGGCAACAAGGCCAAGACCCGCCTGAAGCACATCCAGCGACCCCAAGGGGGCCACATCGCCATCGCCAGCGCCAGCGGCGTCCTGGTCGCCCACATCCACGCGAAGACGCCGAGCGACCAGTTCTACCTGGTCGAGAAATTCACCGGACGCTTGGTGGCCTGGTTCGAGCAGGACCTCCTGGCGATCAATATCCAGATCGTCGCGAAACCCCCCGCCCTGAAGCGCCGTAGGCGGCGCTGAGGCGCTGAGGCGCTGGGGCGCTGGGGCGCTGTCCCACCTACCTGATCAACTCCGTCGACAACCACTATGTCCCGCACGAGGTCCACGATGTCCCGTCGGTCGCTGCAGCTTCTCTTCGCCGCCACATTCGCTTGTGCCACTGCGCTCCCTGCGCAGCAGACCCCCGCTCCCGCCACGCCGGCGCCTATCCGCGCGAGCACGAGCGATACCTCCCCCTTCCGCCTGCTCGAACTGCCGACCCCCAACGCCTTCCGCTCCGCATCGGGGATGCCCGGCCCCCTCTACTGGCAGCAGAAGGCCGACTACGACATCAAGGTCTCGCTCGACACCGCGAACCACACGATCCACGGCGTCGAGACCCTCACCTACACGAACAACGCCCCGGATACGCTGCGGTACATCTGGATGCAGGTAGATGAGAACATCAACGCGGCCGACAACCGGATGGCGGTCCTCGCGGCCCCCCGACGGGGGCCCCCGGAACCGGGGTTCGTCGGCGGCGTCACCATCGAACACCTGAACGCCCTCCGCGCGGGCAAGGCCCCGCGCGCCGCGCTGGCGACGGTGGCCCTCACCTATCGCGTCAACAGCACGATGATGCGGGTGGACCTCGACCGGCCCCTCCCACCCAAGGGGATCGTCCGCCTCGACATCGCCTGGCACCACCAGATCCCCGCCAACGGCCGCACCGGCCGCACCAAGCAGGGTGCCCTCGGCTGGCTCTATCAGGTGGCCGAGTGGTTCCCGCGGATGGCGGTCTACGATGACGTGCGCGGCTGGAATGTCGATCAGTACATCGGCAGCGGCGAGTTCTACCTCGAGTACGGCGACTTCAACGTCGCCATCACGATGCCGGCCGGCTTCACCGTGACCGCCACCGGCGTGCTGCAGAACCCCGCCGAGGTGCTGCCGGCGATGCTCCGCGCGCGGCTCGCCGCGGCCGCCCATTCGGACACGATCATCCGGATCATCACGCCGGAGGAGGTCGGCACCGCCGCGCTCCTCCCGGCTCGCGCCGGCGCGACCCGCACTTGGCGCTTCCACGCCGACAATGTGCGCGACTTCGCCTGGGCCACGGCGCCGAATTACGTATGGGACGCATCGAGCTGGGACGGGATCCTGATGCAGGCCTTCTACCCGCCGAGCGAGATCGGCTCCTGGCGCACGGCCGCCGACATGACCCGGCACTCGGTGAAGGCCCACTCGCGGTGGTTCCACTACCCCTACCCCGTTGCCACCAGCGCGCAGGGGCCGGTGGGCGGGATGGAATACCCGATGATGACCTTCGACGACGACCAGAACGAGAAGGAGCTCTACTACACCATCGCGCACGAGCAGGGACACGAGTGGTATCCGATGATCGTCGGGTCGCAGGAGCGGCTCTACCCCTGGATGGACGAGGGGTTCAACACCTTCATCGACTACTTCTCCTTCCACGACCGCTATCCGACCGACAGCACCCGGATGCAGTCGCTCGAGTTCGGGGCGATGAGCGCCTGGCAGAAGTTCCTCGCCACCCGCGCGCCCGAGTCGCCGATCATGGTGCCGCAGGATCGTGAGGCCAGCGGGCTGATGGGAGGCTGGAATGCCTACGGTCGTCCCGCCGTCGGGCTCCATTTCCTGCGGGAACAGGTCGTGGACTCCTTTGCCTTTGACGCGGCCTTCGCCGAGTACACCCGGCGCTGGGCGTTCCATCACCCCACGCCGGCCGACTTCTTCCGCTCGATGAACGACGGGCTCGGCGAGGACCTGAGCTGGTTCTGGCGCAGCTGGTTCCTGCGCACCGACCACCTCGACCAGGCGGTGGACTCCGTGGTGGTCGCCAACGCCAACGGGATGGCGAACGTGCGGGTCTTCCTCTCGAGCAAGCGCGAGATGATCGCCCCGGTGGAATTGAAGATCACCGGGGCGGACGGCAGCGTCCGGACCGTGAAGCTCCCGGTCGAGACCTGGCTCCGCGGGAACGTCGCGGTCTGGCGGACGCAGACACCGGCTGCCGCCGCGCCGGTCAAGGTCGAGATCGATCCGCGGGTCGTCTATCCGGATGTGGACCGGAGCAACAACGTCTGGCCCGCGACCGCAGGACATTGACATCCTGAACCCGTGATCGTCATCGTCACCGGCGCCTCGGGCGCCGGCAAGACCACCCTGGTGGGGGCGCGCGAGGCGCGCGCCCCCCCCGGGGGGGGGGGGCCCCACATAGCAGCGCGCGGGGGGCCCCCGGGGGGGGGGGGATATGGGGAGAGCGGGGGGGGGGGGGAGAGGGTTGTTGCGGGG
>JANMWE010000268.1:0-3845 GCA_031393795.1 Gemmatimonadota bacterium | reverse complement strand
ACAAGTAGAGGATGCGGGAGGGTATAGGGAACACCTACCGGTGATACTGTCGAATGTGCTGAGGTGCGGGCGATCGTTACCGGTCGGGCTTTCCCCAACTGGTGATTGTTCGGAACATCCGATCACCACGCCAAGCATTGTCAGAAGAACCGCCAATCGTTTCATCCGGGGAACTCCGCTTGTGAGCGGTGTATACCGGCAGTTGGAATGGTATGGATGCAAGCTAGGAAACGGTATCAGCAACGAATCACCTCGGAGTCACCTTTCTCTCCGGGGGAGGCCGATGGTATGAAGGGATTGCACAACGAGCAAGTGTCAAAGAATCGAACCTATCAACGGTGATAGGGTGGAACCGGGGTTGAGTAGGGCAGGTAGGGCACAACTCAAGTCGCTGTCAAGAACTTCGACAGTCGAATTGTGCCGACTTGTTGCTCGTGGTGGGGACATCAAGTGCGGTTGAAGATCGAGCGGGTCTTCAGCCAGTGGCTGGACTGTCCGCGTGACGGGCGCGGTGGTGGATCTGGGCTAGACGCTCCTCACTCGACTTCGACCCCGTGCGATTCCAGCCGGCCCCCCTGATGGAGGCCGGCTGGGTCATGGTGGGTCCAATGCAGCACCCCACCCTGTTCATTCCAGACGTATTCCCCGACGAAGCGCACCGTATCTCCGACCGCCAGCGGCTCCAACCGCTTGGCCAGATCGAGGTTGTGCGCCACGAGCACCGAGACACCGGAGGGGGTGCGGAGCAGGAAGCGTTGATGATGCGAGCCGTCGTTGTCGTCGGGCATCAGCCGAGTGACGACCCCCCACCCCTTCACCGGCACGTCGTGCTGTTCGGTTGCGAAGGCGCGCGCGATCGGATCGACGAGCACCGACCCGGGATCCGGGGTGCGTATCGCGGGGCCGTGGGGTTGGTACACGCGCCAGAAGAGGACCCCGAAGATCAGGATCGCGGTGCCGGTGAGCCGCCAGCGCTGGGTCATGGGATGAAGTTGACCGCTTGGCGCACCGTGACGCCCACCGGTCGGCCATTGGCCAGGGCGGGAGTGAATCGCGAGGCAGCGACCATCGTGCGCGCGGGATCCACCAGGCGGTCGTCGTCGGCGAAGATCGCGTGGATCGAGAAGGGCTCGACGGCGCCATCCTCCCGGATGAAGAATTCGAGGAACACCTTCCCACTGATCGATCGATCGGGATAGGACCGCGGCCCTACCTCTACAAGCGCTGGAGGGGTGTCCACGCGGCCTTGGAGCATCGGAAGCGAATCGGTCCGTGCCACGCTCGCGGTCACTGAATCCTTGTCGTACCCGCTCAGCCCCGCCTCGCGCTGCATCCCTTCGATCAGGGCGGTGGCCTCCGCAGGCCGCGCCCGGATCGCGAAGTGATCCGCTCCGTTCGCTCTCTCATCGAGGGCCAGGATGACCCGGTCCTCCCAATGATCTTTCTTCGCCCGCCGAAATATCCGGATCGAATCGCCATTGGCCGAGCGGAGCACCCGTGTCGAGAGGACGACCGTCGGTCCCGACGGGCGGACGACCGGATGGATCACCTGGTCGGCTGCGTTGATCCAGGCGAAGACGCTCTCCGGCTCGAATCCCCCTGCCAGGCCGCGACCACGCTGGACTCCAGCTTGTCCGGTGGTCCAGAATGACACTTGGAGCCCACGATCCGTGCTCGGGTAAAGGAGGACCTCCACGGTCCCCCAATCGAGCCGGGTGCCGAGCCGGGTGCCGAGGCGGTGCTGGGCGGAGAGCGCTATAGGTAGCGCAAGCGTGATCAAGAGTAGGAGGAGTCGACGCATCATGTGGTGGATTCGGGTTCGGATTTCGGAAGCCAGAGAAGGCCCAGGATCAGGGCAGCGAGGACGCAGAGACCACCGAAGTGCAGCACGCCGTCCCCGATCTTCGCGGCCGCGTGCATCCAGCGTGTCTCGCCGAGGAGGTAGGACCAGTCGTGCTCGCCGCCGATGAGCTCGATCTCGCCGTAGGGGGCGTCCTTGATGTAGGGGACGAGGTCCATCGCGCTGATCCCGACGAACCAGAGGGGCACCGTCGCGCTGTAGCGATCCCCCTTCCGGAGGAAGTAGACGACGAAGATCAGCGGGAAGAGGATCTGGAAGATCGACCCGCCGGCGGCATAGAGGTACTGGCCGAACGGCATGAAGACGATGTGTCCGGTCTCGTGGATCGGCAGGATGATGTTGTGGAGGACCGAGGTGCCCGGGTCCTTGTAGTTCGCGTACCCCCACCAGGCGAGCAGGAGCGTGAGGAGGAGCCGCGCGTACGTCCTGGTGTCCCACACCAACTTGGCGGGGACCGGTTCCGGCGCACTCGGAGGCTTCGGGATGACGCGGGGGCCCGGGCTCACGCGTTCTTCCGGGCGAGGTAGTCGCGCACCGCATCGGCCACGTCCTGCTTGTCGACCTTGCCGCTGCTCGAATAGGTGGTGAATCGCATCGGCTCCTCCCCGGCGATCTCCATCGAGATCATGAACATCCGGTCCCCGTCGCCGTCGGTGTGCCCCTCGACCTCGACCTTGGCGATCGAGGTGAGCTCCGCGGTCCCGGCCCGTCGATCGAAGGTGATGGTGGTGGCGCGCGGCAGGAGGATGAACACCACCCCGAAGCGCAAGGACATCCCTCCCAGCAGGAAGCCCATCATGCCGCGATGCCGCGGAACGAGGAGGACCAGGAGTCCGAGATGACCAACTCCTCGGCGCTCCGGCGGGCCACCTGCATCGGTTCAGACGCCGAGGAGGTCGGCAAGGGGCGTGCGGTCGCCGAAGGCGAGGGCGACCGCGGTGCGGGCGCAGAGGGGGCCGACGAGGTTTCCGGTCCCGTTGTAGGCGCCGACCCCCCAGACGCCGGGGCGCGCCTCTTCGACGACGGGCAATCCGTCGGAGGAGAAGCCGACGCTCGCGCCCCAGCGGTGCGTCACCGCTGCCTTGACCTTGAGATGCTCTCGGAGAAAGAGCTCGATCTGCTCCTGCACCTCGGGCGTCGGGGTGCCGTCGATGGTCCATTCCCCTTCGCCGCCCCGGTCGCGGAACCCGCCGAGGGCGATGCGGCCATCGGGGAGCTGCTGCCAGTACTCGTAGCCATACCGCCAGTAGATCGGGCGGGTGAAGCGGACTTCGGGAGCGGGGGCGGTGGCGAGCATCTGCAGCCGGGCGGTGCGCACTCGTCGCGCGAGCTCAGGGAGCACCCGCTCCAGCCCGCCGTCGACGCAGACGATCACCCGCTCACACCGGATCATCCCCTCGCGGGTGCGGACGTGGTCGCCCGAGATCTCGAGGGCCGGGCTCGACTCGTGCAGCCGCGCTTCCAGCGCCATCGCCCGGCGCGCGAGCTGACGGCAGCGCACGAGGGGCTGGAACGCGGCGTCGCCGGGGATCAGCACTCCTTCCCCCTCGGGGCCCTGGTACCACTCGCGCGGCAGCCCGCTCAGGCGGAGCGCATCGAAGTGTGCCTTGCAGTCGGCCAGCTCCTCGGCGTCGGAAGCAAGTCGGAGCGACCCGGTGCGACGTACCGCTTCGGGGGTCTCCATGGCGACCCGCTCGAGCTCCGCCATCGTGAGGCGATAGATCTCGTCGGCTGCGGCGCGACCCTGATCACGCACGACCACGTGATGGAAGGCGTGCAATCCGGCGAGCAAGAACCCGCCGTTCCGCCCTGCGGCCCCGCTCCCGACGCTCCCCGCCTCGATCCCGATGACAGTCTTCTTCCGCGCCAGGAGTTCGAGCACCGCCGCGAGCCCCGTACCGCCGAGCCCGACCACGACCGTGTCCGCCCAGACTTCGCCCCGGAGCGGGGGGAGGCCGAGGGAGGAGCCGTCGGACCAGATGGG
>JANMWE010000233.1:0-1570 GCA_031393795.1 Gemmatimonadota bacterium | reverse complement strand
TTCCAGCGCCCGCTTCATCGTCGCGATCGACTCGGCATCGTCCTGCGGTCCCCAGCCGAAGGCCCACCCACCGCCCCCGATCGCCCAGGCGCCGAAACCGACGGTGGTGATGTTGAGGCCGCTCTTGCCGAGGGGACGGGTCGGGAGGGTCATCGAGGGGCCTCGTCAGCGCTGCATCGTGGGGGACACTTGACGGTCCCGTAGGAACAGAAGACGCAACAATCGCCGGCCTTGGGCGAGAGGAGGGTATGACAGGCCGGGCACTCGTAAAAATGCACGCAGGCGTCGGTCGGCATCGTTTCGAGATGCTGGGTGCCGCACTTGGGGCAGGTGATGGTCGATCCGGTATTCATCGAGGGGCGGTGGCAAGGGGTGCCGCCGCGCCAACCCGCGGGCGGGTGTGTCGGATCCAGAGTTCAGCGATACCCAGCGTCAGGAGCCAGCCGATCCAGATGGAGTAGATGAAGAGCTCCGGAGGACGGAACCCGGTCGGGGTGAGGCCGAGGTCGAGGGGTATCGAGACCAGCCGTACGGTGGAGATCGCGATCGCGATCGCAAAGACCCGAATCACCCATTCACGGTGGAGTGCCACTTGGCGCGCACGGATGGCGCGATAGGCCCGCACCACCGCGAAGAGGAGAAGCCCTCCGAACAGCGTGATCGGGATCGACTCCCCAGGGCCTGCGTAGGGGATAAGGATCCCGAAATACAGCCCTGCGAGGGTACTCGCAATCACCAACGGGAGGAGCACGCGCCCCGACCACCGATGGACTTCCGGATGCCTGCGTCGGAGTCGGCCGGAGAACTGAACGGGGGCGAAGAGCAAGAAGAGCCCACCAGGGATGACGTGCAAGAGGGTCATTCTGAGATGGGCGCCGAAACGGGCGTCGACGCGCGCCACCTCGCCGGGGCGTTCCGCCAGGAAGGGGTCACGGCGATCGAGGGCCGCCATCGCGCGCTCGCGCAGCGGGTCGACGCGAGTGCTGAAGTCGGCGGGGTAGAGGCTTCGACCGACGGCCGCCGCCACCCCGACGATGACCAGCAGGACCACCAGGGCCCCGGCGACCCGCACCAGACGCGGAGACATCGATTTGAAGCTACGTCCCGCGGCGCCTCGCCCGCTAGCTTTCCGCATATGGCCCGTCCCGCTGCTCTCCGCATCGCTGCCCTCGACCCGACCCTGACTGCGATCGTCGTCGACCAGCGGCCTCTCTACTATGCGGAAGGGGCGGACCCTGCCCTCGATCGACCCGCGCACGTCCGTGCCGGATCGAGCTTGGCTTGGGTCCCCGGCGGGATCGCGCTGATCCAGGATGACGCCAATTTCCTGGCCATCGTCGATCCGGTGAGCGCCGCGATCCGGTCGATCACCCTCCCAGCCGGGGAGGACGGGCGGCGGCAGTTCGACAAGGGGCGCGGGAACAAACAGGCGAAGCTCGATCTCGAAGCCTGCGTCGCGGTCGAGGTGAAGGGTGAGACCATCCTCCTCGCCTTCGGCTCCGGCTCCACCGAGCGGCGCCAGCAGATCCTGACCGTGCGGGGGTGGGAGCGCCCAGAGCCCCAGGTCGCA
>JANMWE010000194.1:0-2991 GCA_031393795.1 Gemmatimonadota bacterium | reverse complement strand
GGATCGGGGTCGGGTTCTGGACCGAGACCCCCACCCGGTCAAGGTGGGTGAACCATTCGAGGAACTCCGCCTGGTGCCGGTGGTAGTCCCAGGGGGAGCGGACGATGACCTGGTCGAAAGCCTCCCACTTCACCTTGGGGTCGTTCCAGACCGCCGGGATGACGGTGATCCCTCGCTGCTTGAGGGGCTCGACGGCGGTGCGGTCGTCGTCGGTGAGGTCCTTGTGCGCCAGCGAGGTGGCGAAGGCGATGCGGGTCATGCCGGGAAAATAAGCGAATCTTGCCGCGCCGCCCTCCGTAGGGCGATACTCCTGCCATGCCGATGCGCCGATCCTCTCTCCTTTCCCAGCTGACCGCGCTCCTGTTGAGCGCGGCCACACCGGTGATGCCGGTGGGGATGGCGCTCGTGCCGCAGGCACCCGCCTCGGAGGCGATAGCACCGATGGCGGCGGAGATGGCGATGGCGCACGAGGGGATGCACCACCACGATGCCCCCTCCTCGCCCGCCGACGCCTATCGCTGCTGCGACATCTGCGCAGTGGCCTGCAGCTCGACCGCCACTCTCCCGCCGGTGGCTGCCGCCCGACCCGCCCCCTGGCTCCCGTACCAGACCGCACTCCCCGAGGCCCCCGCAATCGCGGTGGCCCCGAGTTCCTCCCTCCGACTCCCCTTCGCCCAGGCGCCGCCCGCACTCCTGAGCTGACCCGAAGCGTTCCTTCGCCACTTCGCGATCATTTTCAGGAGTTCGTATGCGACACCGCATTCTGGTGTCGGCACTGGTCATGGTGCCGGCCCTGCTCAGCGCACAGCAGCCTGCGCATCCCGACACGATCCACACCCACGGCGATTCCCTCCCGCCGATCCAGGTCCAGGAGATCACGGTCACCGACGGGGCCGCTCGGCGGGACGACCCGGCCAGCTCCACCACGGTCACGCCGGCCGCCCTCCGGCGCGCCCCGGTGATGAACACCTACGAGCTCCTCCGGCAGACCGCCGGGCTCGAGGTGCACGACCAAGGTCAGGGGCCCGGCTTCGCTTCCGACGCCTCGATCCGCGGCTTCAGCTCCGACCATTCGACCGACCTCGCCCTCTGGATCGACGGCGTGCCGATCAATGAGCCGGTGAACGGCCACGCCGAGGGCTATGGGGACTGGAGCCTGCTGATGCCGCAGGCGGTGCGGAGCATCGACCTCTTCAAGGGGCCGACGAGCGCGCTGTACGGCAACTTCGCCCTCGCGGGCGTGGTGAATGTTCGCACGCTCGAACGGATGACCGGGATCGACGCGGCGCTCACCGGTGGGTCCAACGGGCGGATCGAAGGGTCATTCCTGACCGGCTATGACCACGATTCGAGTGGTGGGGTCTTCGGCGCCCGGGTCCTGCGAGAAGATGGGTGGCGTCCCAACAGCGGCTACTCCCTCGGCCAAGGTCACGCGCGCATCGTGCGCGAGGTGGGCCCTGGCGCCACCCTCGATGCCGGCCTTGAGCTTTACGGCGCGCGGTGGGACTCCCCCGGCTTCCTCACCCTCGATCAGTTCGACCGAGCGAGGTTCGACACGGTCTCCAACGTCACCGACGGCGGGTTCAAGCGCCGAGCACAGGAACGGGTGAGCCTCCGGGTGACGCATGCCGACCGGCTGCTCTGGCGCTCGACCGTGTACGCCACCCAGGGCCGGTGGCAGCTATTTCTCACCACCCCCCCTGAAGGCGGCAGCGGCGAAGGGACCGGTGGCCAGACCGAAGAAGAGGACTCCCGCTACGGCTTCGGAGCGACCACGGCCGCGACCTGGTCCTATCCCCGTGCGGAGGTCACCGTCGGCGCCGAGGGACGCTGGGATCACGCCGACTACGAGAACTGGCACGTCACCGACCGGCTGCGCGATTCGGCCCAGACGCTCCTCGGCGCACGACAGCTGGGGGGCGGGCTTTTCGTGCAGTCGATCGCCGATGCCGGCCGCCATATCCGGCTGAGCCTCGGCGGGCGCTATGACCTGATCGGGACCCGGTCCACACCTGTAGGGAGCAGCCCGCTCACGGGGAGCAAGGGGGTCCTTTCCCCCAAGCTCGGCGGCCTGCTCCACCTGCCGCATGCGGTGGACCTCTACGCCAACGTCTCCCGCGGATTCCGGCAGACCAACGGGATCATCGAGGATCCCTCTCTCCCCTTCATCACCGCATGGGCGTACGAGTCGGGACTCAAGCTCGACACCCGCGCGGTCCGCGCGAGCGTGGCGCTCTTCCGGATGGAGGTGTCGGACGAACAGACCTTCGATCCGGTGACGCTCACCAGCTCCAGCGGCGGGAAGAGCCGGCGCCAGGGGGTCGAGATCGAGCTGCAGGCCCGCCTCGCACCGGCGTGGACGCTTACCACCGATGTCACCTTCACCGACGCCAAGTACGGCACCCTCATCACCGAAGCGGGCGATACCCTCTCGGGCGCCCGGGTCTACAACACCGCCAAGTACGCCGGGTCGGCGGGGCTCGCGTGGAATCCCGTCGGCTCGATCTACAATGGGGCGCTCTCGGCGAATGCGGTGGGGCCCTATGCCCCATTCGACGAGCCAGGGGTCACCGTCGACCCGTATGCCCTCGTGCACGCCAACGGTGGCGTCCGGGTCGGACGCACGCTGGTGCAGCTCGGAGTCCGGAATCTGCTCGATCGGAAGTACCCCGAGCTCCGCGCCGGCGGATTCGTGGTGCCGGGGCAGCCGCGGACGGCGTATGGGACGGTGCGGTATCTCTGGTGAGAATGGAGTAAGGAGTGAGAAGTAAGGAGTGAGGAGTAAGGGGGTGCTGGAGCTATCCAGCACCTCTCACTTTTTCGAGTTAGTTTTCGGCACTCCCATGACACAGCAGCAGCCCCCCAAGCCGGCCTACTTCAGCACGGCCTTCAAGATCGTCGTCAGCACGCTGACGATCTTCGGCACGGTCGCCACGATCCTGACCACGATGCGGCAGGAAGGGTTGATCGGCCCGCTGCCCAAGCTCGGTT
>JANMWE010000193.1:0-3734 GCA_031393795.1 Gemmatimonadota bacterium | reverse complement strand
AACCGAGCTTGGGCAGCGGGCCGATCAACCCTTCCTGCCGCATCGTGGTCAGGATCGTGGCGACCGTGCCGAAGATCGTCAGCGTGCTGACGACGATCTTGAAGGCCGTGCTGAAGTAGGCCGGCTTGGGGGGCTGCTGCTTGATCATGGGAGTGCAGAAAACTAACTCGGATTTCGGGAGCTGCTCTGCCCTCGGTCCCTCCGGCATCGCCGCCCCTTCCGAAGGCGGCGCGGCAAGAATCGCTTATTTTCCGGCATGACCCGCATCGCCTTCGCCACTTCGCTGGCCCACAAGGACCTCACCGACGACGACCGCACCGCCGTCGAGCCCCTCAAGCAGCGAGGGATCACCGTCATCCCGGCGGTCTGGAACGACCCCAAGGTGAAGTGGGAGGCCTTCGACCAGGTCATCGTCCGCTCCCCCTGGGACTACCACCGGCACCAGGCGGAGTTCCTCGAATGGTTCACCCACCTTGACCGGGTGGGGGTCTCGGTCCAGAACCCGACCCCGATCCTCCGGTGGAACCTCGACAAGGTCTACCTGAAGGGGATCGAGGAGCGGGGGGGCTCGATCGTCCCGACGGAATGGATCGAAAAGGGGGCTCCGGTCGACATCAGATCGATCCTCGAGCGCCGCGGCTGGTCCCGCGCGGTCGTGAAGCCGACCATCTCTGCCAGCGCCCACGACACCTGGATCACCAGTGCTGCGCAAGCGAAGGAGCACGAGGAGAGGATCCGGCCCATCCTCAAGCGCTGCGGCCTGATGATCCAGCCCTTCCTGGCCGAGATCGAGACCGAGGGAGAGATGTCGATGCTCTTCTACGGTGGGCGATACTCGCACTCGGTGCGGAAGCGGCCGGCGGTGGGAGACTTCCGGGTCCAGACCGACCACGGTGGCACCGTGGAGCCCGCGACACCGACCCCGGCCACGCTCCGCGAGGCGCAGCAGATCGTGGACCTGCGCGGCGACGACCTCCTCTATGCCCGGGTGGACGGCGTCGTGGTGGGGGACGAGTTCTATCTGATGGAGTTCGAGGTGCTAGAACCGCAGCTCTTCTTCCCGTTCCATCCACAGGGGGCGGAGCGGTTCGCGGACGCGGTGGCGGAAGGACTTCGTCGCTAGAGGGTGCGCATCGATGCCGGGGCCTGGGTAGACTATCTGCAGGTCGCCGAGTGGAATGGCCGGTGGGTGACCGTGAGGGTGCTGCGGGAATTGCGCCGCTGAAGCAGTGCAGGGCGGCGCGCGAACCCAGGATGAACCGAGACCATGATGCTTCGTGTTGAATCGACGTGCGTTCACTCGATCGGAGCCTCCTGGGTTCGGTCCATCCTGGGTTCCCGCGCTTGATGCGGCCGCCGCTGGCGACGTCGCTCGCCCTCATCGTCGGATGGTCGCTGATGCTCTACGTCGTCCCCCTCGGTGTCGGGCTCGCCGTGGGGGCGGTGCCGCTCCGGCTCCTCTCGACCGGTATCCTCTTCGACCAGGTCGCGGTCTCGCTCAACGGCTACCGCGCGATCATCTGGAGCCCCGTCCTGACCGGGATCCTCCTCACGGTCCTCGCCGACATGCGTCCCCCCACCCGCTTCCTCACCGCCCTCGGCATCGCCGGCGCGACCTTTGCAGGTACGCTGCTCCTCGCCGGCGGCGTCCTCGGCATCGGACCGGGAAGCCTCCTGCTGGTGGGCACCGAACTGAAGTGGGTCTTGAAGCTCTCCCTCGCGGCGGGAGGATTGGCAGTGGGCCTCGTCGGGCCTATGCTCCTCAAGGCGAAGGCCGAAGACCACTCGATCGACTTCCCGGCGTTGCGACGCGATTACCTGATCAGTGCGGTGCTGCTCGGTGCCCTGATCCTCCTCCTCGGACCCGGCCCGATCCTCGGCAAGGTGATGACGGGGGCGGGGAGCTGGCTCGGCAGCCTCTTCTGGGTGGTAGGGCTGTAGGGACAGAAGTTGGGGGTTTGGAGTCATGAGGGGTGCAGTGCCGGGGCTTGTCTCGGTCCAACGAGATCCCAGCACTTCACCCTTCCCAACTCCCGACTCCCGACTCCCAACTCCCAACTCGACCGCGATCACCAAGTCATTCACGTTGGTACCGGATAGTCCTGTTCTGAGCAGCGCGCCCGCCGAGTCGAGCGCCGGATACGCATCGTGGCGCTTCAGGTCGGCGACGGGGTCACGCCCCGCCACCTTGATCGCGTTCCAGGTCTCGGGAGTGACGATCGCGCCGGCGGCGTCGGTCGGCCCGTCGCGTCCGTCGGTCCCCACGGCGATGAGGCCGATGCATCGCTTGCCGCCGAGTTGGGCGAATCGCTCGGCCGCCGCGAGGGCGATCTCCTGACACCGTCCCCCCTTGCCACTTTCCGAACCCAGTGTCACGATCGCTTCGCCTCCCCAAACGGCGCACCAGGGCCCTTCGGGGGTGCGCTTGACCACGGTCTCGCCGATGGTGCGCCCCACGATCGACGCCTCGCCCACGATCGGCCGGATCGGTGCCGTAGTACGGAAGCCGAGTGCCTCGGCCTTGGATGCCGCGGCCTGCACCGCCATCCGGTTGCCGCCGATCACCTGGTGGGTCACTCGGCGGAAACAGCTGGCAGGGGGCTTCGGCGTTTCGGGAAGGCGGCCGGAGATCACATCCTCGAGATGGATCAGGAGCGACGGCGGCAGGATCCCGCCGATGCTCGAGCCGATCAGGTCATTCCGCACCACCTCGGCGGTGGAGGGGTCTCCCACGCAGGGCCCCGAGCCGATCGACGCGAAGTCGTCGCCGATGACATCGGAGAGGACCATCACCGTGACCTCCGAGCCTTCGAGCGCGGCGGCGAGTCGGCCGGCCCCCCAGCGGGAGAAGCGCTTCCGGATCCGGTTCACCTCGATGATCGGGAGGCCGCTGCCGAGGAGTACGTGGCAGAGCTCCTGATAGTCGTGATCGGTCATCCCGACCACCGGCGCACCGAGGAGCGATGAAGCGCCGCCGGACAAGAGGACCCAGACGATGTCGCCGGGTCTGATCGCCTGACAGGCCTCTTCCAAGAGGCGCGACGCCGAGGCGGAGTGGGCGCGGGGCTCGGGGTGGTCGCCGTGATGGGTGAGTAGGGAGGGGTGCGGCGATGCCGAAGGCGCTGCGCCGATGACCACTCCGCCGGCAGGGGTGAGGTGGCGTTTCCCGAGCCAATTCGTGGCGGCGAGGGCCATCGCCGGCGCCGCCTTGCCGAGCGCCAGGATGTGCGGAGAGCGGTCGGGGGTCTTGCCGCGGTCGAGCGCGGCCGTGAGGACCGATCCCGGTTCCACCGCCGCGAGGGCGGCGGCGTAGAGGTCGCGGAGAAGGGTCGGGAGGTCGAGGTCGGGTGACTTCATCGCGGGGGAACTTATCATTCTCGGCACCCTATGACGAAACCGACCGTGGTCCTGACCCGCCGGCTCCCGGAGGAGGTGGAGCGCGCCGCCGCCGAGCGATTCGAGATTCGGCGCAACGCCGATGACCATCGGTTCTCGGTGGTCGAGATGCAGGAGGCGCTCCGGTCGGCGGACGGCATCATCTGTACGCTCGGTGACCCGCTCCGGGCCGACACGCTCGGCGCGGGGCCGTGGCGCGCGAAGATCCTCGCCAATTTTGGTGCCGGGAGCGACCATATCGACCTCGCCGCGGCAAAGGCCGCGGGGCTGACTGTGACGAACACGCCCGGGGCGCTCACCGAAGCCACCGCCGACCTGGCGATGGCGCTGATCCTGAT
>JANMWE010000178.1:0-13067 GCA_031393795.1 Gemmatimonadota bacterium | reverse complement strand
GTCGAGCCGGGTGCTGTCGGCGGGGGTGTAGCCGAGCGCTTGGGCGCGGAGGCGCTGGGGCGCTGTGGCAATGACGACGAGGAAGAGAACGGCGAGAAGCTTCCGCATATCGGAGTTGGCTCGGCTGTGGGCGGACGGCTGTGGGTGAAGGCTACGGAACGCTGGAAGGTGCGGGGACGATACGGAGCGAGCAAGTGGAATGTTGCGGAGTTCCGGGATGGGACGACGATTCCGCCTCCCCCCTGCCCCCTCTCCGCAAATCGGAGAGGGGGAGCCTCACGGCTGGTGCCAATCCCGCGGCTCCACTGTGGTGAACCGCCACGCCGAGAATTCCGCCGCCCAACGGGCGACCATTCCACTCCCCCGCTCCTGCCAGATCAAGAAGGTCGAAGTCAGCAGCGGGGACGACCGATCCTCGGACGGCGCGAGGAAAGTCGCGACCCCGCCGGTCTCCCACCAAGGCGACTTCGAACCGTAACGCCAGCGGCTCCAGAGGATGCTGCCATCCTCCGCCAACTTGAACTCTCCTTCGATCCAGGGAAGCTGCCGGTCGCGCGGGCAGAACCGGATCCTCTGATCGTCGAGTGTGGTGAACCGGACCCGCCGACCGAACAGGGGATCCACTAGATGCTGCAACTCGGCCGGGGTGAGAGATGAAGCAAAGACCTCATCCCCGTCGGGATCCGGAGCGGGATATCCCGACAGACCGATGGCGGCCTCTCCGACTTCGATCGCCAAATGGCGATAACCGTCGAACCCGTATCCGGTGGAATCAAGGTCCGGCCGCTCGGCCTCGTCTCGAGGGAGGCGCGTATGCTCGCCCTTAAACGTCGCTTCCAGCCAAAGCGTGTCCGGAAGCGGGCGATACAGAGAGGCCGCGCGCTCCCAACGTTGTCGCGCTGCTCGGTCCTCGCGTGCAGTACACCTCCCAGACACCTCGATCGGGGTCATTTCGATTGGCGCCGACGAAAGGTGGAGTGCAAGAATGGAATCCCCAGGCCCCAGCGGCTGGACCAGACCCCGCGAACCGATCCGCCGCACGACGATCCGACTCTCGTTGATCGCGTCGAACCTGAACCGTCCTTCCGGTCCCGTCACGACACGACCGACGCGGGTCGTCGGCGTCCAGAGATCCACGACCGCGTCCGCCAGCGGGTGCCCGGTCTCGTCCACCACGGTGCCTCTCACCTGCGCAACGGCCGGCACTGCAAAGCCCAAAATGAAAATGGCGGGCACGATCGCCCGCCATTTCGACGCTCGCATTCGACGCATCACGCCAGCGCCGCCTTCAAGAACTGCCCCGTGTAGCTCTCCCCCACCTTCGCCACTTCCTCCGGCGTTCCCTCGGCCACGATGTACCCGCCCTGGTCCCCCCCTTCGGGACCGAGGTCGATCACGTGGTCGGCGGTCTTGAGGACGTCGAGGTTGTGCTCGATGACCACGACGGAGTTCCCTTTGTCGACCAGCCGATGGAGCACCTCGAGGAGGAGCCGCACATCCTCGAAGTGGAGGCCGGTGGTCGGCTCATCGAGGATGTAGAGCGTCCGCCCGGTATCACGCTTGGAGAGCTCGGTCGAAAGCTTCACTCGCTGAGCCTCACCGCCTGACAACGTCGTCGCCGCCTGGCCGAGGTGGATGTAGCCGAGTCCGACGTCGTTCAGGAGCTCGAGCTTTTCAGCGATCCGTCCCTGCGCCTCGAAGAACTCGAGCGCATCGCTCACGGTGAGGTCGAGCACCTCCGCGATGCTCCGGCCCTTGAAGCGCACTTCGAGCGTCTCCCGATTGTAGCGTCGTCCCTTGCACACTTCGCACGACACGTAGACGTCGGGAAGGAAGTGCATCTCGATCTTGACGAGCCCGTCTCCTTCGCACGCCTCGCACCGCCCACCCTTCACGTTGAAGGAGAAGCGCCCCGGGCCGTAACCGCGCATCTTGGCCTCGGGGAGCTGGGCGAAGAGATCGCGGATCGGCGTGAAGAGCCCCGTGTACGTCGCGGGGTTGGAGCGCGGCGTGCGGCCGATGGGACTCTGGTCGATGTCGATCACCTTGTCGATCCGGTCGAGCCCTTCGATCCGCGTGTGCTTCCCCGGGATCACCTTGGCGCGATAGAAGTGCCGCGCCAGTGTGTGATAGAGGATGTCGCTCACCAGCGTCGACTTCCCCGAGCCCGACACCCCGGTCACCGCGGTAAATACGCCGAGCGGGATCTCGACGGTCAGGTCGCGGAGGTTGTGCTCGCTGGCGCCGACGATCCTGAGCAGGTTCCCCTTGGCGGCCTTGCGGCGCTCCTTGGGCACCCGGACGCGGAGTTCCTTCCTTAGATATCGCGAAGTGAGCGAAGTCGGGTGCTTCAGGATATCGTCGATCTTCCCTTCGACCACCACGTGGCCGCCGAGCTTGCCGGCACCGGGACCGAGGTCGATGATGTGATCGGCGGCGCGGATGGTCTCCTCATCGTGCTCGACGACGATCACGGTGTTGCCGAGGTCGCGGAGCTCGCGGAGGGTGCCGAGGAGGCGTTCGTTGTCGCGCTGGTGAAGGCCGATGCTCGGCTCATCCAGGATGTAGAGGACGCCGACCAGGCGCGACCCGATCTGGGTGGCGAGCCGGATCCGCTGCGCCTCACCGCCGGAGAGACTCGCCGCGCCACGACCCAGGGTCAGGTAGGCCAGGCCCACATCTCTCAGGAAACGGAGGCGGTCGGTGACCTCCTTCAGGATGGGGCCGGCCACGTCGGCATCGAGGCCCGGGCGACCGTTGCCACGCACCGGAAGCTTCTCGAAGAAGCCCACCGCCAGGTCCACCGGCATCTCCACCACGTCGCCGATGCTCTTCCCGCCGATGGTCACCGCCAGCGACTCCGCCTTGAGCCGACGTCCCTTGCAGACCGGGCAGGCGCTCTCGACCATGAAGGCCTCAAGCTCGTTCCGGATGGAGTCGCTCGAGGTCTCCTTGTACCGCCGCTCGACGTTCTTCAGGACCCCTTCCCACTCCGCCTCGTATTCCGTCTTCTTGCCCCCCTCGGCCACGTACTTGAGGACCTTCCCCGGCATCCCGTGGAGGAGGGCGTGCTTCGCTGCTGCACTGTGGTCGCTCCACGGCGCGGCGAGGTCGAACTTGAATGCCTTGGCGAGGGTCGGGAGGACGACCTTCCGGAGGTATCCGCTCGGTTCACCCCAGGGGAGGACCACCCCCTCGAGGATGGAGATCTGCCCGTCGCCCAGGACGAGGTCGGCGTTCACTTCTCGGGTGGTGCCGACGCCATGGCACTCGGGGCAGGCGCCGAATGGACTGTTGAAGGAGAACTGGCGCGGCTCGAGCTCGGGGAGGGAGAGCCCGCAGGTGGGGCAGCCGAACTTCTCCGAGAAGATGTGTGACCGGTGACCGGTGACCGGTGACCGGGCGTGATCTCTAGACCCGGCCCGGTCACTGGTCACTGGTGACTTGTCACCTTGTTGCACCACCTCAACGATGCCGTCGGCGGCGCGCAGCGCAGTCTCGAGGGAGTCGACCAGGCGGGCGCGATCAGCGGGCTTCACGACGAGGCGGTCGACGACGACCGCGACATCGTGGTTCTGCCGGCGGACGAGCGTCGGGACCTTGTCGATCTCGTAGGTCTCGCCGTCCACCCGGATGCGGATGAACCCCTGCTTCCGGAGGTCCTCGAAGAGCTCCTTGAACTCCCCCTTCCGTCCGCGGATCATCGGCGCGAGGACCTCGATGCGGGTCCCTTCGGGCCAGGCAAGGACGGTGTCGGCGATCTGGGAGGGGCTCTGCCGAGTGATCGGGGAGCCGTCATTCGGGCAGTATGGCGTCCCCGTCCGCGCCCAGAGGAGGCGGAGATAGTCGTAGATCTCGGTGACCGTGCCAACGGTCGAACGGGGGTTCTGGGTCGCCGTCTTCTGCTCGATCGAGATGGCGGGCGAGAGCCCCTCGATGGCGTCGACGTCGGGCTTTTCCATCAGCCCGAGGCATTGACGCGCGTAGGCGCTCAGCGACTCGACGTACCGGCGCTGTCCTTCGGCATAGATCGTGTCGAACGCGAGCGACGACTTCCCCGACCCCGAGAGGCCGGTGATGACGGTGAGCTGGTCACGCGGAATGGTGACCGAGACGTTCTGGAGGTTGTGTTCGCGGGCGCCGCGGACGACCAGGAATTCCTGAGGCATCCAAGCAGGATACTTATAGTGGGGACGAGCTACAAGTCTCACCCCCTGACATCGGGATGCACGTCGCACGAACGCAACTTGGCGGCTGGCCGTTCTGCATGAAGGCTCCGATCCCTCACGGTGGTAGGGGCAGCGGCCTCTCAGCGCGCAGAGAGGGCCCTGCCCCTACCTCCCACAAACCATGATTAGTGTCTTGTATGCCCCCGCATAGAGAGCACAGCCGCTCAAGGTGCCTGTGTGCTAAGGGCAAGCACGTAGTCGTGAACGCACTTGCCGAAACGACGAACTCTATAGTCGCTTCCGCTGTTCGTCGCTTGAAGCGCAGCCGCATCAACTCGCGTCACGAAGTCTGCAGGAAGAGGGCGGCCCTCGATTGGCCTCATCGATGTCGAGAAGTCAAATCGACAGAGGAGACCCACCGGCTCAACTGAGAGCTCGTTCTGAGGGAGGATGATTCCGGGCCCAATCTGCTTAAACAGGTAATACCAGGCCTCTACCCTAGCTCGGACCGAGGAGGTCGGTGACTGGGCGGTTGCAAGGAATGTCTCAAAGAGGTCGGCGTCGCGGACATGATAGATCGAATACCGCATGTCGGCGAGAGTCTGGGAGTCAGCAGAGGCTTCCTTCGCCTTCCATTCGCCAACGAACGCATCGATTCCGTCGCGGCCGCACCATGAGATGATGCCTAGGGCCCATTCCCGCTTGTTGGCCGGGTTGCCAGTTCTGAGGATCTGCGTCGCGAAACGGCAGTCATTCCTCAGGTGGATCGAGTCCGTGTTGGCCTGGCCATGGAGCTTGGGGGTCGGACTCGCGATTGTCAGCGCGAACGCGAGCCCCACGATGCGAAGTGTGGCGCGTTGCAAGTGTTTCATGATGAGAATCATTGTGTTAGCCATCTCCTCGGCTGGGGTCCATGTCCAACGCGCAGCCGAGGCTCCCGAAGACCCTCGGATAGTCATACGCGTCGAAGTCCAATTGTGACGCTTTCATCCGGCTAAACATTGCCAAGAGTTGCGCCCGTGCCAACTGTTGGAGAGCGTTCGCATTGCCGGTCGCGTCGATGCTGGCCTCCCAAGTCTCGGTCAGCCTGGAGAATTCGAGCAGTTCGTGGGCGATCCACCAGTGCGATTCCGTGGAGCGCGTGACCCCTTCGTGGACCTCGACCTTGCCCTCGAGGACAGGCATTGCCGCCACCTGGCATCGAGCGGCTTTCGTGCTTGGATCGAAGCCGCCATTCTGGTCGCTGTACCACGGACCACCGCCGAACTGCGGATGAGTGTAGACATGGGGGGCGAGAAGCACCGGGGCAGTTTCGAAATAGGCGTAGCCAGTGTTCGGGCCACTGGATGCTGTCTCCACAGGTACGTACTTGAAGTCCGTGCCACGAAGCACGAATACTCCGAGGACTACCCCGAGGCGAATTTGGCCCCTTGTCAGCTCTCCGTCGTCATCAAAGGTCCGACTATGGAGGTATGGAGCCTGGTTCGGCATTTGATACTTGGCCCAGGCTCTCGATTGCACCGCGTAGTGGCCCGATGTTGCCAGAACCGCAGCGCCATTTGCAACAATCACAGTTGCGCCGACATCACTGCTCACGACGGCTGGTCCCGAGAGGGTGTTGGAGGCTGGCAGATTGGTCGAGCTCCCGCCCTGCGGTGCCACCTGCCATCCGGTGACGGTGAATGCTTGTGCCGGGCTCACTGTCACGGTACAGGACACGCTTGTTCCTCTCACAATGTCGCTCGTCCCCGAGGAGCCTGAGCATTGCACTGTCGCAGTCGGTGGCTCAGGTGGCTGACAGTCCGCAAGATGGAGGCCATGCGCAGTGTTAGGCCCGCAGCCGGTTGGGATAGTGTCGGTCGGGATGGTATCCGCCGGGATCGAATCGGGTGGCGGGGGCGGGGGCAGGCTATCCCCGCCGATCACCGCCACGAAGATCTTTTTGGTCTTGAGTCGCCCGTTCACGATCGCCTCGGCCACCACGAACCCTGACTGGTACACTGCTACCAGGCATTCGCCTACGGCGGGCTGCGCGATGCAGACCTTGGTCTGCCCCCCTCCGACCGTCGGACCCTGGCCTTCCCACCGGAACTCACGGAAGGTCCACGGCACCTTCACGCCTTCGAGGTAGGCCGGCGTCGGCGTGACGTCCACCCGGATCGAGCCTCCCGGGGCGACTTTGACGTTGGTCGCGGTGATGGCCAGCTCGGCGCCATCCAACGGCTCCACCTCGACGGTCTCGACCCCGGTGATCGCGGTGCATGGACTGCCCCCGAAGTAGCACGACCCTGGCGGTCCCGTGATCCGGTCCGAGTAGATCTCGCCGCTCACCACGGTGTAGTTGGTGAAGCTCCCGATCTGCTGCGGCGCGTTGGGGCACCCTCCCTTGTAGCCGCCGATGAAGCCGTAGCCTACCACCCGCACGGAGAGCTGCAGGGAGCAGCTGTTCAGGTAGCCGACGTACCGCCCGGCGGCGTCGATCTGCCCGGTACCGGGAAGGAAGCCCTGTGGATTGCCAGAATAGTCTGGGAGACCCTCCACCGTGACCCGTGCCACGACGGGGGATTCCCAGACGCCGAGGGTGATGTGGGAAGGCGCTCCGTTGGCCCCCGGGATGGTGGCGGTAAGGAGGGTGGGGGGCGCGGGGACCGGCGGGAGCGCCAGACTGAGTGCGGCGCCCTCATAGGCCGTGGTCGGTTCGGTCGGCTGGTCAGCCGTGCAGGCCCCGAGGCCCAACGCTATCAGAAATACTACGCGACGTCGCACTACTCCTCCTTTCCCAAAGTGTGGCACTGGTGCGGTCTGGTGGATCGCGAGATCCACTGCGGCAGAGTATTCGAAGCTCTCACCCCGCCATCACCCCGGAGTCTCCTGACGCTCCCGGACGCAAAAAGCATCACGGTCGCCAGCGCTCTCCAAAGGGATGGACGCCAGCGACCGTACCGAACTTCGCGGTCACGTCAGCTTCGGCGGTCAGGGCGGTCTCCAGGAGACCCCTCACGTTGCGGCCCCACCTCACGGTGGGTGTGCTCTTATCGGCTGGCGATGAATTGTTTGGGATGTTTCCCCCCCATCTTGATTCTGCAACCCCCCGCGCCATCGAGAGGGACCCGTCCAGTACGACTTGAATGATCTCCCCCACGACCCCGCTCATCCCATCCCGGCTCCTCATGTCTCCTCCCTCCTCCATTAAGGTCCTGCGCGTCCATTCACTGTTACCTTTCTCCCATGCGCCACCTCCGCAGCAGCAGGGTCGCCGACCGGGACCACACCATCGCCGAGCTGCTCGGCGCGGACGGGGGTCTGGAGGCGTCGCCCGTGCCGCTGCACGCCGACGAGGGATTCTCTCTCCGGCCGCTGGCAGCGGCGCTGCCTGGGGATGATGTGGTGGTCACCGACCCGCTCGGCGAGGGGACCGAGATCGACCACCTCCTCCGCCGCGCCCGGGAACAGGTGCAGCGGGGACGGCCGGCCGAAGCGGCGGTGACCTATCGCCAGCTCCTGGAGCTCGACGTGGTCCATCGCGCGGCGCGGGTGGAGTTGGCGCAGCTGCTCGAGTCGAGCGGGGACCTCGAAGGGGCCACCGACCAGCTCACTGCCGCGCTCAAGGGGGACCCGGACGCCGCCGACCTGCTGATCCAGCGAGGCGCCCTCCTCGGTCAGCTCAAGCTGTACGTCGAAGCGGAGGCCGACCTCCGCCGAGTGCTGCGGAAGGATGCGCAGAACGCCCCCGCCCTCTTTCATCTGGGGGTGGTGCAGGTCCGGAAGGGCCTCCCCTCCGAGGGCGCGCCCACGCTTCGACGCGCGCTCGAGTCCGACCCCACGAATGTCGCCGCCTGGTATGCACTGGGCGAAGCGCTGATGGGCCTGCGCGACCTCGCCGGCGCCGAGGCCGCGCTGCGGCGTGCGCTCGAGCTTTCACCGTCACTTCCGCGGGCCTGCCATCTCCTGGGACGGGTCTTCGATCGCCTGGGGCGGACCGACGAGGCCGCCGCGATGTACCAGCGCGCCCGCGAGCGCACCCGATGATCGTAGTCGTGGTGGACGACCTGGCCTTCGTGAAGGCCGACGCCGTGCTGCGTCCGGCGGACGAGCGCCTCGAGCCGGTGCAGCGCGCCGCGGTGCGACTCGACGAGCAGGCCGGCCCCCGCTTCAGCGAGCTGCGGCGGGTCCAGAACCCTCTGAGCGTCGGCGCCGCGGTGATCACCGGCGGCGGCGACCTCACCGCCCAGCTGGTGCTGCACGCCGTGATCCAGTCGCGCGACCAGAACGTCTCGGCCGATACGGTGCGACGCGCGCTCACGAGCGCGTGGCAGCGCGCCGCCCAGTGGCAGCTGCTGTCGATCGCGACGCCATTGGTGGGCGCGGGTGCCGGGCAACTCCCCGCCGAAGAAGCCGCGCGCCTCATGCTCGACACCTGGAACGACCCGATGCGCCGCCCCGAGTTCCCGGCGGCGCTCACCATCGTGGTGGAACGGGAACGCGACCGGGAGGAGCTCCTCCCCATTTTCGCCTCGCGGTCGGCGTGAATCGCCGCGCCCTCGCGATCGTGATCCTGGCGGCCTGGGTCGGCGCCCTCGGCTGGCTCGGCGTGCGTGAGTTCTCCCACCGTGGCCGCACCGTGGTCGTTGGGCGACAGGCGGTCGCTCCGGGGGCGGCGTATTACCGCATCCGGCTGGGCAGTGCGCAGGTCGGGTATGCGCTGATGCAGGTGGATACCCTCGCACCCACCGACACCAGCCCGGCGCTGGTGATGCTGCAGAGCCGTGTCTGGTACGCGGCGGGCGATGCGCCGGACCAGAAGCGGTACGAGATCTTCACCAACGCCTGGCTCACCACCGATCTCCGGCTCTGGCGTTCCACGACCCTCCGCGGCGACCCCGACGGCCTGGTGCAGTGGGATCTCCGGGTCGACGGGGACACCCTGCGCACCACCTTCACGAGCGGCCCCGACCACTGGGTCACCAGGCTGCTGCTCGACACGATCCCGGTGCCGGTCGAGGCGGTGCCGCTCTGGCTCGCGACCTATGCCCGCCCCCGCCCCGGCCGCGCGGCCTCCGTGTCTTCGATCGACCTGAGCTCGCTCATCCGCCGGCGGGAGACCTGGACCGCCACCGCCGAGTCGACGCTCACGGTCCCTGACAGCGTGAAGAAGCTCGGGACCGACAGCTTCCAGATCGTCAGCTACGACACCGTGCACGCATGGCGGGTGAGCGGCACCGACCGGTCGGTGCAGGTGCACCAATGGGTGGACGAGAACGGCTTCCCGATCCGGCGCTGGACCGGCGGCGGTCTCACCTGGGAGCGCGATGCGTTCGAGCCGACCATCACCGGGTTCCACGTCGCGAACGATTCGCTCACCGGGCGATCGGCCCTGCGCGCGCCGACCCCCGTCGATATGGCCGACTTGCGGGGCCGTTCGCGCGACGCCTGGCAACTCCTCCTGGTGGGCGCCGAGTATCCCCCGCTCGATGCGGCCGGCCCCACGCAGCGGATCAACGGGGACACAGTGGAGACGTTCGAGCCGGCGTCGTGGCGCGGGGCGCAGGCCTTCCGCCCGCTGGCACCCCTCCCGATGGTCGATCCCCGCTTCACCGCGGAGCTCTGGCCCGAGCCGCGGCTCTCGCCCGACGACACGGCGCTGACCGCGCTCGCCCGGCGCATCGGCGGCGGCACCACCAACGCGCGCGACGCGGCCGCGGCGCTCCAGGACTGGGTAGTGGAGAACATCGTGACCTTCCCCGCCACATTCGGACCGAGCATCCGACCGGCGGGGGTCGTGCTCACCGCGCGCACCGGCACGCCCGAAGAGAAGGCGACGCTGCTGGTCGCGCTGGCCCGGCGGCTGGGCCTCCCGGCACGCATGGTGGGCGGACTGCTCCTCACCCCACGCGGTCCGCGCGCGCACACCTGGGCCGAGGTCTTCATCGGCGACTGGGTGCCGCTCGACCCCGGCCAGGTCGGCCGGGTGGCTTCGGCCGCGCACCTCCGACTCGTCACCGGCGCTTCGGGCCGGTGGTCCGACCTCTTTCCCCTGGCCGGCGGCCTCGTAGCCACCGGCCGCGCTCCCGTCGAGATCCGATGATCCACCTCACCGACCTGACCAAGCGCTACGGCACGTTCACCGCCGTCGACGCCATCGCCCTCCAGGTGCCGAAAGGCCAGCTCTTCGGATTCCTCGGTCCCAACGGCGCCGGCAAGACCACGACGCTCCGAATGATCGCGGGGATCCTCCAGCCGACCCACGGCACAGTGGAGGTCGCGGGCCACGACATCCAGCGTGACCCCAAGGCCGCCAAGGCGCGGCTCGGATTCATCCCCGACCGGCCTTACGTCTATGAGAAGCTCACCGGCGCCGAGTTCCTGCGGTTCGTGGCGGGGCTGTATGGCCAGGGTGGGGCATCGGTCGAGCGGCGGATGGACGAACTGCTGGCGCTCTTCGAGCTGAGCGACTGGAAGGATCAACTGATCGAGAAGTACAGCCACGGCATGCGACAGAAACTCATCATCTCGAGCGCACTGGTGCATCGCCCCGACGTGATCGTGGTGGACGAGCCGATGGTAGGGCTCGACCCCAAGGGGCAGAGCTTCCTCAAGGATCTCTTCCGGCAGTTCTGCGACCGTGGGGGCACCGTCCTGATGAGCACGCACACCCTCGAGATCGCCGAGACCGTCTGCGACCGGATCGCGATCATCCAGAAGGGGAAGATCGTGGCCGAGGGGACGATGGCCGAGGTGCGGCAGAAGACTGAGAGCCACGGGCAGTCGCTGGAACAGGTCTTCCTCAAGCTGACCGGCGGCGCCGAACTCCGTTCGCTGGCGGGGGTGTTCGGTGACTGAGCCGGGGATCCTCCGGGTCCTGGAGCCGAAGTGGCGCACCGCGCGGTCGCGGCTCCGGCAGGAAAAGGACGGGATCGGCGGGAAGATCCTGCTCCTCGTCCTCGTCGGCGGCGGGTTCTGGGGCGGCACGTACGTCCTGATGGAGCGGGTGCTCCGATACCTCAAGGCCACGCCCGAGGTCGGGCCGCTGATCGCGAGCAAGATCCTGGGCGTGGCGCTCCTGTCGTTCCTGTCGCTCCTGCTCCTGTCGAACCTCATCACCGCGCTCTCCTCTTTCTTCCTGGCGCGCGATCTCGACCTGCTCCTCTCGGCGCCGGTCGACTGGCTCACGTTCTACGTCTCGAAGCTCGGGGAGAATCTGCTCCATTCGAGCTGGATGGTGGTGGTGATGGCGGTGCCGGTCTTCACCGCGTACGGGGTCGTGTTCAACGGCGGTCCGCTCTTCGCCTTCGTGGCGGCGGCGGCGCTCCTGCCGTTGCTGGTGCTCCCGGCGGCCGTCGGCACCGCGATCACCACGATCCTGGTGAACGTCTTCCCTGCCCGGCGGATCCGCGACCTGTTGACCATCGTGGCGGTGCTCGCGGCGGCGGCATTCGTCCTGGCGCTCCGACTGGCACGACCCGAGCAACTGGCCCGCCCGGAGGGATTCCGCAACCTCGTCGACTTCCTCACCCTGCTGCAGGCGCCGACCAGCCCCTTCCTGCCGAGTCAGTGGGCCGCTGATACGGTGATGAACTGGCTCGACCGCGTGGCCGACCCGTTGCCGCTCCTGCTCCTCTGGACCACGGCGCCCGCGGTGATGACCCTGGGGGCCCTGGTGCATCGGCGGCTCTACACGTCGGGGCATACCCGGTCGCAGGAGGGGGGCGATGTGCGGGGCGCGGAACGGAAGCAGGCGCCGTGGATCACCTTCCTCCTGGCGCCGCTCCGCCCCTCCCAGCGCGAACTGCTGCTCAAGGACCTCCGGGTCTTCTTCCGCGACTCGACCCAGTGGGGGCAGCTGATCCTCATCGCGGTGCTGCTGGTGGTGTACCTGTTCAACATCTCCGCACTGCCATTGAACACCGGAGAGCGCCTGCCGCTGTACATCACGGTGATGGTGATCTTCCTGAACCTCGGGCTCACCGGCTTCGTGCTGGCGTCGATCGCGGTGCGGTTCATCTTCCCGGCCGTTTCGCTGGAAGGGCGCCAACTCTGGCTCCTCCGCTCCAGCCCGCTCGACCTGCGCGGGCTGCTCTGGAGCAAGTACTGGACGGGCACCGGGCCGCTGCTCATACTGGCGGTGGTCCTCATCGTGCTCACCAGCACCAGCCTCAAGGCGCCGCCGGCCGTGATGGCGATGAGCGTCGGCACGATCATCTCGCTCACCCTCGCGCTGGGGGCGATCGCGCTAGGATATGGCGCGGTCTATCCCCAGTTCGAGACCGAGAACGTCGCGCAGATCCCGACCAGCTTCGGCGGCCTGGTCTGCATGATGACGATCGTCGGGCTGCTGGGGCTGATCATCGCGATCGAGGCGGGCCCCGTGTCCGAGTATATCCGGCTGCAGCAGGCCGGCCAGCAGGGGGGGGTGACGGCGCTGATCCTCGGCCTGGGGGTGGTGGTGGTGGTCTGCGGGGTGGCGACGGTGTTCCCCTTGCGGGTGGCGATGCGGAAGCTCGAGGGGATGGATTTCGAGCCCTGAGGGGTGCCCGACCCGCGGGCGTGGCACGGGGGATGCAATAGTCCCGACATCCGTTCCGCTCACGTCCATTCTGGAGGTCATAGGTCCGACCGACGCCACTTCGCGGCGCTGCTCTGCGCCACCTCGCTGGCCTTCGTGGCACCGCTGACGGCCCAAGGATCCGCGCATCGACAGGGGTTCTTCATCGGGTTGGGTGTCGGCGGCGGCGGCGGGCAGATCTCCGGGAACGACAATGTGCACGGCAGCGGCGGCTGGCTCACCCTCGGCGGAACGCCCAGCCCCCACGTCCGACTCGCCGCAGACTTCGAGGGCTTCACCCCCAGCGACTACAGCCGATTCGACGTTGGCACCTCGACCGTCGCCGTCCTGGTCTA
>JANMWE010000157.1:0-5061 GCA_031393795.1 Gemmatimonadota bacterium | reverse complement strand
CCCGGCTTCACCACGTGCTTGGCGTGGCAGGTGACGCACTTGTCGTTCACCTCGGCGGTCGCGGTGGGGACGAGCTTCCGGTTGGTGGAGCCGCAGCGGGTGCAGTTCCATTCGGCGGTGACGGCTGGTTGCATAGCGGTGATGCTCCGTGGTGATCGTATTTTGGAGGCTATTGGCTATTGGTGGATCGGAGCTTTACATGCATCGGAGTCGCCAAAAGCCAGAAGCCAATAGCCTTTGATCTCATGGGAGCTACCGACTCGCCAGTCGCTGCAGCGCCCGCTTCACGAGCGCACTGGTCTCTTCGGGAGTGCCGGCCTGGAGCTCGCCGCGCACGGCGGTCTCGGCGTCACGCAATGCGTATCCAAGATTCACCAGTGCCTTCACGGCGGCGTCGCCGGCGGCGGGCGGAGCGCTGGCCATGGCGGCGATGTGGAGGTCAGCGAAGCGGTCGTGCAGCTCGATGACCATCTTCTCCGCCTTCTTCTTGCCGATACCGCTCACGGTGGAAAGGGTGATGATGTCCTTCCCCTGCAGGCTCCGCACGGTGCGCGCAGGGCCGAGGTGCGAGAGGATCGCGAGGGCGAGCTTGGGCCCGACGCCGCTCGCGCCGAGTAGCCGCTGGAAGATGGTCCGCTCGGCGGGATCGTCGAAGCCGTAGAGGGCCCAGCCGTCCTCCTTCACCACCAGCTCGGTGAAGAGCCGCACGCTTTTGCCGGCGGGCGGGAGCCGCTCGTGGACGCCGATGGGGACGGTGATGGCGTAGCCCACGCCGCCGTTGGTCTCGACGAGCACGGTCTCGCTCGAGCGATCGGCCAGGACGCCGAGCACGGTGCTGATCATCCGCGGGCCCTCCAGGGGGCGATGCGATTCCTTCCGGGTCCGACCAGCAGGTGGGTGAGGGCGATCGCGACGGCGTCGGCCGCGTCGGCCGGCTTGGGTGCGGTGCGGAGGCGGAGCAGCTGCATCACCGCGTACCCGACCTGGTTCTTGAGCGCTGCCCCGCGTCCCACCACCGACTTCTTGACCTGCGCCGGCGAGTACTCGTGGGTGGGGATCCCGGCCTGCGCCGCCGCCAGGAGGATGACACCGCGGGCATGGCTCAGCACGATGGCCGACCGGACGTTCTTGCCGTAGAACACCCCTTCGACCGCGATGACATCGGGGCGGTGGCGGGCGATCAGCTCGGTGACCCCCTCGTGCACTGCGGCCAGTCGGATCTGCAATGGCTGGGAGGCGGAGGTGCGGACCACGCCGCACTCGATGAGGGTGGCGGGGGTGCCGGACTCGATCACGCCGAAGCCGAGCACCGCGGTCCCCGGGTCGATGCCGAGGATCTTCAGTTGCCGGCCTCGGCCATCGCCTCGGCGTCCATCTCGAAGTTGGAGAATACCTTGGCGACGTCGTCCAGTTCTTCGAGCGCGTCGATCAGCTTGATGAGCTGCTCGGCATCCTTCCCTTCGACCTTCACCGTGTTCTTCGGGACCATCGCCACCTCGGCCGAGTCGGGCGCGAGGCCCTTCGCCTTGAGGGTCTCCAGCACTGTGTGGACCGCGAGGGGGGCGGTGGAGACGATGAACTGGTCCCCCTCCTTGATGAAGTCCTCGGCGCCGGCCTCGAGGGCGAGCTCGAGCGCCTGCTCCTCGTTCTTCACCTTGGTGGCGTCGAGCGTGATCTCGCCCTTCCGATCGAACATCCACGACACCGAGTTGGAGGCGCCGAGGTGGCCGCCGTTCCGGCTGAAGACGAACCGGATGTCGGCCACGGTCCGAGTGGGGTTGTCGCTGGTCGCTTCGACATAGATCGCCACGCCGCCAGGTCCGTACCCTTCATACGCCAGCTCGACGATCGTCTCCCCTTCGAGTTCGCCGGTCCCCTTCTTGATGGCGCGGTCGATGTTGACGTTCGGCATGTTGGCCGCCTTGGCCGTGTCGACTGCGAGGCGGAGCCGGGGATTCCCGTCGAGGTCGCCCCCGCCGGCCTTCGCCGCGACCGTGATCTCGCGGATCAGCTTGGTCCACGCCGACGCGCGGCGGTTGTCGGTCACCGCCTTCTTCCGCTTGATCTGCTTCCATTTACTATGGCCGGCCATCATCCACCTCGTGGGGTAGGCCCCAAAATAAGCGGGTCCGACCGGGTTGACGCCACCTGTCCGGTACCGCTAGGCTTCCCGCCTCATGCGCTCTCTGACCGTCGCGGCCCTCGCCGCCGCCCTGCTCCTCGGCTGTTCCCCGGACCGGCCCAAGCTGCCGAGTCTCCCGGCCGCCTTCGCCACCCTCCCGCTTCCGCCCAACCCTGAATATCTGGGGCAGTCCGGCAGCGAAGATGCGCTGATGTTCACCTTCCGTTCAGCCACGCCGGCCGACACGGTGGCGGAATTCTATCGTCGTCTATTCGCGGGAGACACGATCTACCATATGATCAGCAACACCCGGGGGGCGGCGGGGGAGCACGCGTACTACGTCGAGTATACCAAGCGCCCCCTCTGGGTGCGGATCCGTCCCGAGGCCGGGAATGAAGGGAGCATCATCGAGCTGACCGGCGCGGTGGTGGCCGGCGCCGACACGACGCACCGCACGGTCGCGGACAGTGCCAGGTCCGACTCGACCGCCCGTCGCGCGGCGGCGCCCCTCCCCAGGACCCCGCCGGCCCGTCGCCACTGACCCCCGGAGGTCAGCGGTCAGGGTCCAGCATGTCCTCGAACCTGAGCCAGCGCTGGTAAAAGTAGAGGTCGGCGAAGCCGGTCGGGCCGTTGCGGTTCTTCCCGACGATCAATTCCGTCGCCCCCTCCACCCCGCCTCCGGGGCGATACATCTCTTCGCGGTAGAGCCCCAGCACCACGTCGGCATGCTGCTTCACCTGCCCCCGTCCCCCCAGATCATCGAGCGTGGGGCGGGGGTCTTCGCGTGTGGCCACCAACGCCGGAAGCTGGGCCACCGCGAGGATCGCAACATTCTCCGCCAGCGCGACCCCCTTCAGGGCGCGAGTGGCGAGCGCGAGCACGTCGTCCTGTTCGCGCGTGGGGTGGGGCGACGGGACCAGCTGCAGGTAGTCGATGACCACGAGGGCGGGGCGGGGGACCACCACGAGGGCCTCCTCGATCTCCGCGAACTCCCGACCGATGAGGGGCCGCACCACCAGGGGAGCGCCCCGGAGCCGCACGGCCGCCGCCCCCACCGCCGAGCGCCGCTCGTCGGTGAGCTTCCCGGTGCGAAGCTCGTCCACCGTGGCACGCCCTTCGATGGCGAGGGCGCGCTCCATCAGCCGCTCCTCGCTCATCTCGCCCGAGAGGAAGAGGACCGGTGTTCCCGCCAGCACGCTCCGGAGCGCGATCCCCAGCGCGAGCGAACTCTTCCCGCTGCCGATGTCCCCGGCCAGGAGCACGAGGTCGCGCCGGCGGAGCCCGCCGCCGAGAAGGCGGTCGATCGACGGGAAGCCGGTGGGGATGTTGTCGGCGCGCGGCTCGCCGTCGAGGGTGGCGTCCACCTGCTGGACGACCGTCTCGATGGAGGGCCGTAACCGACGCGAGGGCTTGGGCATGCTCAAGTCTACTATCGCGTCCCGCGGGCTGCCCGGGCCGCAGCCGCCACCGCGTCGGCGACTTCGGGGCCGAGGGCCTCGCGGGCGGGGGCGGTCAATTGATGGAGCGCAATGGCCGGGGCATCCGGGGTGTCGTCGCCGAGCTGGGCGAGCGCGGCGGTCACCGCGCGGCGGACGGGGGCGGGGAGAGTAAGGGTGCTCAAGCGATGCCGGAGTGCTTCGAGGTGACGGCCCCGGAGCTTCGGCCCGACCGGTGGATCGAGCTGTCCTTCCTCGGCCGCGCGCACCACCAGCCAGAGGGCATACACCCCCTCGCGGCGCGGCCCGCGCGCGGTGCGGCCGAGGAGCTCGACCAACCGGGTCGTGGCGGGGGTCCAATCGCTCATCGGCGGAGCGCGACCAGCGCCGCGGCCACCTCGGCCGGTGGGA
The DNA here is from genome assembly GCA_031393795.1 of Gemmatimonadota bacterium. GTDB lineage: Bacteria > Gemmatimonadota > Gemmatimonadetes > Gemmatimonadales > GWC2-71-9 > CAMLHU01. Next base: position 1,092 of record JANMWE010000157.1, on the reverse strand, counting down.
TGTCGCGGAGGCAGCGGTGGTGCCCCTCGGGGCAGGTCGGCCCGCCGAAGGCGCTGCAGGGGCGACAATAGAGGTCGCGCTCGAGCACCGTCGCGTTGGCGTGATAGGGGAAGAAGCCGAAGGGCGCCACGGTCGGCCCCATCAGCGCGACGATAGGGGTCCCGACCGCGGTGGCCATATGCATCACGCCGGTGTCGCCCACCGCGAGCGCTTCGGCGCGCTGGAGGAGCGCCCCGGTCTCCTGCAGGGCGAATTCTCCGGCGGAGTTCTCGGCGACCACCTCGGGCCGAGCGGCGCGTGCGGCGCCCACGATCGCGTCGCCGACCTCGCGCTCCGCCCTCCCGCCGGTGACGACCAGGGACTTTCCGCTCCGGGCGAGCGCGGCGGCCAGCGCGGTCCAATGCTCGGGCGGCCAGCGCTTGCTGAAGTGCGCCGCGCCGGGGCCGATGAGCGTGAACGGCCGCCCGGCGAGACCGTGGGTGGCGAGCCAGGCATCGACCTTGGCCGTCGCCGCCGCGCTCACGAAGAACTCCAGCCCCTGGCCGTCGGGACGGACATCGAGCCCCTCCGCGGCATCGAAGAAGCGCTCGGCCTCGGGGACCGTATCGTGGTAGACGTTCCGCTTGAGGCGGATGAGGATCTCGCGCGCCACCCGGCGCTTCGAGTATTCCCGCCACCGCCCGGGGGCCAGGAGGTGCAGCGCGCGGGAGCGGAGCGAGCCGTGGAGGTCGAGGAGATGGGTGAAGCGCCGGCCGCGCAGTTCCTTCGCCAGGGGGAGGAGCGGGTCGCCGTCGTGGTACGTGATGACCTCGGAGAGCCGCGGGCTCTCGCTCACCAGCGGGGCGAACTGGGACTTCACCAGGAAGGCGATGTGGGCGTCGGGGTGCCGCGTCCGGAGCGCCCGCACCAGGGCGCTGGTGAGGAGGATGTCGCCCATCGAACTGAAGCGGACGAGCAAGATGCGGGGGGGTGGCTGCACGGGGGAAATGTAGGCCGGGAATGCTGGGGGTGCGAAGTGCGAAGTCCGAAGTGCGGGGATCTGATGGGCCAGCCCCGCACTTCGCACCCCGCACTTCGCACCTCCTTGCCCTT
>JANMWE010000147.1:0-5378 GCA_031393795.1 Gemmatimonadota bacterium | reverse complement strand
TCGTCGGCGAAGACGAGCTCGATCGGCGCGCCGTCGATCCCTCCCGCCTTGTTGATCTCGTCGCGCGCGAGTTCGGCGCCGAGCTTCATCGACACGCCGCGCGGCTGGCTGAAGGGGCCAGTCACGCCGATGACGATCGTGACCCCCGAGCTTCTGCCACCACAGGCGGCGAGGCTTGCACCGAGCGTGAGCGAAGCGAGGAGGGCGGCGAAGCTGGCGGACGCACGACCGCGGACGGCCATGGACTTCCTGGGTGCAGCGTATGCAGGGGTGCGCAACGCTAGCAATCGCGGGAGCGGTGCGCAAGCGCCGAGGTGCGCCTCGACACCGACCCCGCTAGAATGTCGGTTGTGACGCCACTCACCACCTTCCTCTTCGACCTCGATGGCACGCTGCTCGACAGCGTCCGCCTCATCCTCGACAGCTATCACTACACGACCGAGGTCCACGGCCTCCCTCGCCGCACCGACGCGGAATGGCTGGCCGGGCTCGGCACACCGCTCCGGGTCCAGTTCCGGGATTCGGTGCATCCCGACTTGTCGATGGAGCAACTGGTCGCCACCTACCGCGAATTCAACCTGTCGAATCACGATGCGATGGCCACGGCCTATCCCGGCGTGGTGGATGTCGTCCACCGCCTTGGCGCGATGGGGATCCGGTTCGGGCTGGTGACGAGCAAGAATCGCCCCGGAGCCGAGCGGGGGCTCAAGCTGATGGGATTGGAGCGGGAATTCGAGGTGATCATCGGTTCGGACGACGTGGTGAACCCCAAGCCCCACGCGGAGCCGGTGTTGAAGGCGCTGGAGTCGATGAAGGTGCCGCGCGAGGCGGCGGTGTTCATCGGCGACAGCGTGCACGACATGGAATCGGGTCGGGCGGCGGGGGTGCGGACGGCAGCGGTGCTCTGGGGGCCGTTCACGAGGCCGGAGCTGGAAGGGACGAAGCCGGACCACTGGCTGGAGCGACCGGAACAGCTGGTCGAACTTGCGGGCCGGTAGGCGGAGAAAACAGGAACCTTCCTGAGGAGCGCAAGCGACGAAGGACCTACTCATCGTCGACTAGGTCCTTCGCTCCGCTCAGGAAGGTTCCGTTGTTTGCCTATCCGCCTGCCCGCCTGAGATCACGCCGCCTGGATAAGCGTCCGCCCCACTCCTGCCGCCGCGTCCTCGTACACCCGCGCCACGCCGTCCCAGATGGCGTCCCACCGCCGTCCCTTGGCGGTCTCGAGCGCCCCGGCACTCAGCTGCGCGCGCAGCGACGCATCGTTCAACACGCGCGCCAACTGTTCGCCGAAATGGCTCGTGCTCCCGGGCCGCACCATCAGCGCGTTCTTCCCATCCTCGCAGAAGTCGAGCATCCCGCCGGCCGAGGCCACGACCGGGGCGAGTCCCGAGGCCATCGCCTCGAGCGCCACGTTGCCGAAGGTCTCGGTCGTGGACGGGAAGGTGAAGATGTCCGACGACGCGTATGCCTCCGAGAGGTCCTGCCCGCGCAGGAGTCCGGTGAGGTGCACGCCGGGGATCTTCCGGGCGTGGATCTCCCCCACCATCGGCCCCTGCCCCACGAGGACGAGCTGCGCCTTACCCCGGCGCGCACCCAGGTTCGCCCACGCATCGAGCAGCACGGTGAGGTCCTTCTCCGCCGCCAACCGGCCGACGTAGGTCACCAGCAGATCGTCCGGCCCGACGCCGAAGAGCTCGCGGTACCCCGCGCTCCGGTGCCGAGGATTGAACACCTCGGTGTCGATCCCGCGGGTCCAGAGCTCGGTGTGCTTGATCCCCCGGCTGCGCAGGTGCTCTTCATACACCCGCGACGGGCAGAGCACACGACTGGTCTTTCCGTAGAACCACTTCAGGTAGGTCCACCCCATCCGCCATGCCCACTCGACCCCGTAGCGGGCGGCGTACTTCTCGTAGTCGGTGTGGGCGCTCGCGACGAGGGGGATGCCGAGCTGGCGCGAGGCCTTGAGCCCGGCGAGCCCCATCGCCCACTCGGTGGCCACGTGGCTCACGTCGGGGGCAAATCGTTCGAGATCGCGGAGCAGCTCCCGCTGCCGCGGGAAGGCCCACTGCACGTCGGGATAGAGGAAGAGCGGGACGCTGGGGGACTGGTGGACCTCGGGCGGGACCGGCGTGCCGTCAGGCGCGCGATAGGTCGCGGTGTACACCCGCACTTCGTGCCCCCGGGCCTCGAGGGCCCCGGTGAGGCTCCGGAGGGTGACCCCGACGCCGCTCACCATCGGCCAGTACACCTCTGAGAACAAGGCGATGCGCATGCGGTGGAACCTCGACAGGGGGCGTCACGGGCAGGCGACAGGTTCGGCACAGGCCGGTCGCAGACTCCACGCTACCCCCGGGAGCGGGTTGTGACAAGGGAGTCGGTAGTCGGTAGCTGATGTTGGGCGGAGCCAGAGGTCGCTGACGAAGAGGAGTCCTCCCATCGAACCGCATCAGCGACCGACTACCGACTACCGACTCTCAGCCACCGACCACCGACTACCGACTAGATTTGGACATGAACTTGTACGCACTCTTCCTCGCCGCGGGCGAGGGGCGCCGTTTCGGAGGGGGTAAGCTGCTTCGCCCCCATCGTGGCCGCCCCCTCGTGGCGTATGCCCTTGATGTGCTGGCCGAGACGAAGTCCCGGGGGCTGATCGTGGGGGGGATCGCCGTCATCCCCGACCGGAACACCGCGCTGCGCCAACTGGCGCGCGACCGCGGGCTGCGGGTCGCCAACAACCGCGATCCGGGGCTCGGGATGTCCCATTCGCTCAAGCTCGGCCTCGAATCGATGGACTTGTTCGCGATCGACCCGGTCCCCGATGCGGTGCTGGTGCTGCTCGGCGACCAGCCGCGGGTGCCGATCGCCGCGATCGAAAAGGTGGTGGAAGCGTGGCGCGAGGGGGCGGGACCGGTGGTGCGTCCTTCGTATGCCGCCGACGGAGGGGCGCCGGGGCACCCGGTGATCCTCGCCCGCTCGGCCTGGCCGCTCGTGGGGATGCTCTCCGGAGACAGCGGGCTCGGCCCCCTCCTCTCCGAGCGTCCCGAACTGGTGACCACGGTGGCGGTGGAGGGGATGAACCCCGACATCGACACCCCCGAAGACCTCGCTCGGCTCGACGAGCGCTGATGCAGCTCGCCTGGCAGGGGACGCGCGAGGTGTCGGCCCCGATCGCGCGGGTCTGGAGCACGCTGAATGATCCGCAGGCCATTGCGCGATGCGCGGGCGCGGATGACGGCGCGCGCCTTCTCGCCGACGGACGGTACGCCGTGACCACCCGGATCGGGATCCTCTTCCTCAAGCTCCCGATCACGCTGGAAGTCGAGATGTATGAGCTCGACGCACCCACCGCCGGGAAGATGCGGGTCCGCGGCACCGGGCCGGGGACGGGGCTCGAAGGGCGCTCGGCCGTGCACCTGCAACCGCTGACCGCGGACCGGACCCGTCTCCATTGGACTGCCGAGACGACGGTCCATGGCCGGCTGGCCGAATTCGGGGCCACCCTCGTGGAGCCGATCATCAGACATACCATCGAAGCGTTCTGGAACGACTTCGCCAAGGCGAGCCAGCGATGACGAACGGTTCCCGCGTCCCTGCCCTCTTCTGGCGCGCCCTCACCCGCGCCTGCCCCAACTGTGGTGGCCGAGGGGTGTTCAGGAACTATTGGAAGTACAAGGAGCGGTGCCCGACCTGCGATATCCACCTCGAACGGGGGGAGCAGGGGTACATCGTCGGCACCTACATGTTCAACCTCGTCGCCAGCGAGCTCATCTTCGCGCTGGTGATGGTGACCTGGGTGCTCCGGACCTGGCCCGACGTGCCGTGGGACCGGGTGCAGTACGGCGCGGTGTCGCTCTGCATCCTGATGCCGATCCTGTTCTATCCGATCGCCAAGGCGCTCTTCCTCGCCTTCCATCTCTTCTTCCTTCCGCAGGGCGACACCGACCGCTGATGCGCGACCTCGTTCCCGACCTTGCCCGCTTCGATGCCGCCGGCCCGGTGGCCCGCGCCGTGGTGCTCGGCACCTGGGGTTCGGCGCCGCGACCCGCGGGGGCGGTGCTCCTGGCCGCGGCCGACGGCCGGATGGCAGGGTCGGTGAGCGGCGGGTGCGTGGAGAACGCGGTGATCGAGGAGATCGCCGCCGCGCGCGCGCGCGGCACGCCCAAGCGACTGCGCTACGAAGTGAGCGACGAGACCGCGTGGAGCGTGGGACTCGCCTGCGGTGGGACGATCGAGGTGCTGGCGGAGCCATCGGTGTCGGCAGAGGTACGAAGTGCGATGTCCGAAGTCCGGGGGAGTGTGGTGGTGACCGCGCTCGACGGGTCGGCACGGTGGCGGATCCTGGAGGATGGACTGGTCGAAGGGGCCGGGCTGCCGACCGGGATCGTGTCGACCGCATTGCTGGCACTGCGCGCCGAGCGTTCGGAACTCGTCCCCTCCCCAGCCGATAGCCGATGGCCGATAGCCGATAGCGTCTTCTTCGAGGTCTTTGCCCGAGCGCCGGAACTCCTCATCGTGGGTGCTGGCCACGTGGCCCAGGAGCTCGTGCCGCTCGCCAAGCGGATGGGGTTTCGGACCGTCGTGTTCGATTCGCGCGCCGCGTTCCTGACCTCCGAACGCTTTCCCGACGCTGATGAGATGGCGCTCGGCTGGCCCGCCGACGAGATCGCCAAGCGGCTCGGGCCCGCGAGCTTCGTCTGCGTGCTCTCCCACGACCCCAAGCTCGACGAACCCTGCGTCCGCCTCGCGCTCCGGTCAGCCGCGCGCTACGTGGGGGTGATCGGGTCGAAGAAGAACCAGGAGAAGCGGCGCGCGGCCCTCTCTAAGGAAGGATTCACCGACGCCGAGATCGCGCGCCTCAACGGGCCGATCGGGCTGCCGCTCGGCGGGAAGCAGCCGAACGAGATCGCTTTGAGTGTGATGGCGGAGCTGGTGCAAGCGCGGTACGGCACGGCGTAGCGCGGTCGATTCACCAGGCCCCGTGCTTCGTCCGTTCAGAGTCCCCCCCGTCCCCCTAGGTCAGACCTCCCCCCGTCCCCCTCTCCGAAAACCGGAGAGGGGGAGGGGTTCCGGCGTGATGTCATCCTGAGGGCCCTTCAGGGCCTGAAGGATCTACTCGACATTGCCCCGTCCTCATGGGGAGGGCGACGGAGCAAGGCCGGCAAGATCCTTCGGGAGCTGAAGCTCCCTCAGGACGACCCCGTGCGTGGATCGAGCCGCGGCTCCGCCGGTCCTCCCCCTCTCCGATTTTCGGAGACGGGGTTGGGGGGTGAGGTCTGAAGAGGCGAGGGGCGTGGAGTGGGAGGTTAGAACCTGTTCCAATTTGGACTCCACCCCGCCCCCTTCCTTCGTATCCCGGGAGTCTGTAGGATTTCCCA
>JANMWE010000139.1:0-14830 GCA_031393795.1 Gemmatimonadota bacterium | reverse complement strand
CTCGAGGATCTCGAACTCGCGCGGGGTGATGCCGAGCTGTGCGAGACGCGCCTCATTCCGGGTGAAGGGCCCCACGACCGGGACCTCGCGCACTACCACCAACTCCCGGGTCTTCGTCAGCTTGAGGCCGAGCCAGATCCCCAGGGCCGAAAAGAGGAGGGCGACGATCCCGCCGTAGATCTCGAAGGAATGCGAGAGCACCAGGTAGCGGTACTCGACGACCTTCAAGACGACGATGAGCGCGCCGCCGAGGAGGCCGTAGAGGAGGACGTGGCGTGTCAGGGTGTGCGACTCGTTGTGAGGGCGGCGTGGGCGCCCATGATGGTGATCCCGGCGGCGCCGACCGCACCGAAGATGCCGATCACCGCCGCCACGAAGGCGGCGATCGACGCGGGGGTGTCACCGGGGGCGAAGGCCTCCGCGTTGACGATCGCCGCCAGGATGAGCGCGGTCGTGAACCCATATGCCAGCACCAGCAGGGACCAGACCAGGGCGGTCATCTCCTGCGCCTCGAGCCTGAGGAGCGGGATCACCGACGACTCGGCGAGGAGCCAGACGCCGACCATGATCAGCGCCTCGTGGGCGGTGTGCCAATGGCGGGCCGCACCGTTGGTCGACTCGACCACGGTGGGGACGCCGCAGAGGAGGCCGATCAGCAGGACGATGGCCCCGTGGAAAACGAGGCGGAGGCGTTCGGTGGTGGGCATCAGGGGGTCCTCAAGGGGTTGGAGCGGGGCGTCGAGAATATGTCGGCCCGAGCCCGCCTCCGCCACGTGCTCAGGGGGTCGTTCTGATTCCGCAGAGTTCGGCGATGCGGCGACGCGCGGGCTGGTCGGGAAATTGGGCGTACATGTCGCGCGCGATCTCGCGAGGGGGGGTGTCGGGCATCCACCCGTGGAGATCCAGGTCGGCGCCCCCCTTGAGCAGCGACTCCACGACCGGAGCCCAGCCGTTCCCGACCGCGACCATCAGGAGTGAGTTGCCCCAGACGAGCGAGTTGAGCGGTGCGCCGCGGGAGGCCAGGTACTCTATCACCTGGGTCCGGCCGTTGGTCATTGCCGTGAAGAACGCTTCGAGCAGCAATTCGTCATCGTCGGGTTCGGAGTGTGGGAGCATGGGCGGCCCTCCCACCATGTCGTAGGGGGGACGGAGTGTGGTCGATTCAGACGTCGGGCGGCCCCGCTGATCGAGCGAGCGCTTGACGCCGTCGAGGTCGCCGAGACCGGAGGCGATCCAGAGGGCTCGGCGAGGAGTGGCCTGCGCCGCGAGGAGGTCGACGGCTGCGCCATTCCAGTACAGAAGGAGCGCGTGCTCCAGCACCGGGATCCCGCTCGGTGCCACCCAGTTCGGGTCGGCCCCACGCTCAAGAAGCCAGCGAACCTTCTCGGCCTTCATGTGCATGTGGCCGCAGAGCTGGAGGTCCAGTTCGCGCTGGTAGTCGAATCCCTGGGTCACGAGCCAGTTGAAGATCGGTGACAACCGTCCCGGCTCCATCCGGCGGTCGTGATGTACCAGGGGAAGCCCGATCCGCCAGAGGTTCGCCGCCGAGAGGTCGGGGCGGTTGAGGAGGTCGGGATGTTCGGCGACGAGGCGCTGCAATCCCGCCAAATCTGCCGAACCGATCGCCTCAATCGCTTCCTTCCCGCCCACAGTGCGAACCTGTTCAATGTCCGGGCGCTCCTTCAGCGCTTCCCAGCTTGGCTCTCCCTGGGTCCGCGCCTCGACGAGATACGCCTCCTCCAGCGTCGGGGCCGTCTTGAACACTTCAGCAAGCGGGAGTCCGTAAAAGCGCGGCGCATACGCCGCCAGGGCGCGCCCTGCCCAGACCCGCTGATCACGGTGGGCGTGGAGAAGGCCTTGCGCCATCTGAACGTGTCGCGCGATCGGGGCCGACTGGATGGTGCGCCGGCCGCGGCGTTGGCGGTCGAGGTCGTCGAAGTACCGGACCAGCTTGGGCCAGCTCGCGAAGCCGTAGTCGCGGGCCAGGATGAGCTGGGCATCGGCGAGTTTGAAGGCGTCGGGAGCCAGCGCTCCGAACGGGGCGTGTCGTTCGCGGGCGCGCGAAAGCACGTCAGCGTCTCCCCCCTGGAGGGCTCGGAGGAGTGCCTTCGCTTCCTTCTTTTCGAATTCGAGGCTGGGGCGTGCGGGGAGCGTGCGGTAGGCGGGCATACGATCTCCTTTCGTGGCGGCCCCGTCCGCGTCGTGGGCCCGAAAAGAGATGCGCGAGTTGTCTGGGTCAGGCGACCACGTCGGATGGGACCATCCCTTCCCGCGGACCGGATGCGCTCCGATGGCGCATACAGAAGATGCGCCACCGGGAGAGCAATCGTCAAGCCTGCGGGGTCAATGGAACCGGATGGCGACCCGGAGTTCGGCCGCATGCGCGGGGAGGCCCGAGGGATTGTCCTTGGCCAGGACCAAGGTCCCGGTCGGAGAAGCGGGGGCCGTGAATGTCAGGGTGGCGCTGAACGGGACGAACTCGGTGGTCATCCACTCCCCGCCGGCGTGCGCGGGGATCCGGGCGATGGTGTCGCCCTCGGCATCGAGAAGGTAGACCGGAAATGACGCCTCGAAGAACCAAGGGCCCCGCGCACTGCCGGCGATGATGAGGGGGCTCTGGAGGATCGCATCGGGGAGCGGCGTCCGCAGCACGATCAGGTCTGGCAGCGTGGCCGGCTCGCGGGGGGTGCCGCGGCCGCATCCCAGGAGGACCAGCGTCACGAGCACGGGCATTCTGTTCATAGCAGATCCTGGCGCCACGGGTCCGCGGCGACGTTGATGAGACTCGGCGCAACTCAGGCCGCCGCCACCCCGGTCCCCTGGACGTAGGTGCGCCGGATGAACCCCTGCTCCACCGCGAAGTAGAACAGGAACACACAACATTGATTGAGCGCGGCGATGGCGAGGCCGGTCGGCGAGCCGAACCAGATGGCAATGGCGTACGCTTGCAGCTGGCCCACGCCGTACATGGGAGCGCTGAGATACTTGTACGGCCCCGTTTCGACGAAGGCACAGACGCCTCGCCCGAGGAACATGTCCTTCCAATAGTAGATGTCCACGGACACGGCCATCGCGGCCCAGAGCTTTGTGACGATCCCCACGACGAACAGCGCCGTCGCGAGCGCCACCACGACGGCCCTGGGGATGAACGAGAACATCGTGCCGGGAGAGGAGGTCGCGACGTACCCGATGGCCGCCGCGTTGTGGAAGAACAGGAACGCGAGTGTCGCCTCGAACGCCAGATACCCGTGCGCTTCCCCCCACCGCTTGATGAACCAGTGTCGGAGGCCGTTCTGGCGCAACACGACGAATATGAACCCGACGTAGCAGAGGATGCTGCCGAGGGCGTAGCCGATCGCCAGTGTCTGATCGCCCGCCCGGGAGTGCGCCAGGTAATAGACGAGCGCCGCCGAGGCGGACATGACTGCGACGCGGGCCAGTGTGGCGTGCCCGGGCACGAAACCCGACACCGCCAGGAAGGTGGCCAGCAGTCGGCGCGCAGGTGCGCCACGGTGGGCTCCTCCGTCCGCCGCCGCGTCATGCTTGGCGTTGCTTGTCGGCTGTGGCACGATCAATTCCTCGGTGGGTGTCTGCGACCAGACGAAACCAACGAGCGCCTCCGCCACCCATCGTGACGAAGGCGCTCGTGCCCATCAGTTCCTGCGGTCGATCAATTCCCGCCGGACGCCGCCTGGGCCCGCGCGGCCTGGCTGGCGTAGATCGCGACCGCGACCCGGCGGTTCGCCTGACGTCCGTCTTCGGTGCTGTTGGTGGCGGCCGGCTCGGACTCACCCCGGCCGACGGTCTGGACCCGCCCCGAGCTCACATTCTGCGAGATCAGGTAGTTCGCCGCCGACCGGGCGCGCCGCTCGGAGAGGTCCTGGTTGTAGCTGTTCGAGCCGGTGCCGTCGGTATGACCGACGATGAGGATGTCGGACCCCGGATACTTGCCGAGGCTCGCCGCCAGCGAGCGGAGGTTGGACTGCGCCTCGGCACGGAGGTTGTCCGAATTGTAGTCGTACAGCATCCCGGACGCGAAGGTCACGGCGATCCCTTCGCCGATCCGCTCGACGCGGGCGCCGGGGATGTTCTGGGCGATCTCGTTGGCCTGCTTGTCCATCTGGGCCCCGATGATCCCACCCGCGATGCCGCCCACGGCGGCGCCGAAGATGGCCCCGGTGGCGGTGTGGCCGGCCGCCTTGCCGATCAGACCTCCCGCGACCGCGCCGGTGCCGGCCCCGATGAGGACACCGGTCTGGGTCTTGGTGGCGCAATTGCCGAGGAGGACGAGCGCGAGGGCGGGGAGGACGAGGATGCGTGCTTTGGTGCGGAACGTCTGCGACATATGGACTCCTTGAGAGGACCTGCGACGCTGCTACCCCACCCAAGTCTCGCCCCGCGGCCCCGCGCCGACCATCGCACGTTAGGGTGAAAGAAGGACGACCGCCAAGGCGGCGGTCGTGGTCCGAAGGGTCTACCTACTTGGTGCCATTCGCCGGAGACCCCAGGCCCAGCATCCGAGGATCCACGCGATGCCCACCACCGGGAGGCCCGGCACGGCTCGAGGTCGACCCAGCGGGGGAGAAGCCTCCGGGCGGTCGAATGTCCGGCGGCGGCTCCGTAGGCCACGGCTACCGGTCGGAGCGCGGTCGCTCGAGCTGCTCTGATCGTAGCGCAGGGCCGGCAGGCCGAGCTGCACGCACCGCGTCCCGCGGTGACCCGCCCCACTGGCGGCTCCAGGCCCGGCGGAGTTGCAACGCCGATCGGAATCCCGCCACCTCCGCCGCCCGCGTGACGCTTTCGCCGTGCTCGAGCGACTGCCGCGCCCGCTCGAGCCGGATGGAACGCAGGTACTGCATCGGGGTGACGCCGGCGTGGTCCACGAAGAGGCGCAACAAGTGGCGTCCCGTGGCGTGGCCCACCGCCGCGAGCTCGGCCATGTCCCAGTCCCGTTCCGGCCTGGTGATGATGGCATCCTGTACCCGATGCACGGCGGCGTGCAGGTGGCGACGATGCACCAGGAAGGGGGAGAGCTCGGGATCGCGCTGGGAGCGGCGCAGGTAGACCACCATGTCTTCGGCGACGGTGGCCGCCAGCGCCTCGCCGCATTCGTCCGCGATGAGGTGCAGTGCGAGGTCGATCCCTGCTGTGATCCCGGCACTGGACGCCACCGGGCCATCGATGACGAAGACGCGGTTGTCGAGCACCTGCGCCCCTGGCGCCAGCGCCCGGAGTGCAGGGAGGAGCTCGTGGTGGGTGGTGCAGCGGCGGGCGCCGAGGAGGCCCGCCCGGGCCGCGAGCAGCGCACCGGAGCAGATCGCGACCAGGCGGTGCGGCGTGTCCTCGGTGCGGAGCGGCTCGTGGAGTCGCTGCCGCAGCCACTTCGCGATGACCGCGATCGCCGGCGTGACCTGCCGGAGGTTCGCGCTCGGCTGCCCGGCGAGCACGACCCAGGTCGGTGTCGTCAATCCGGCGGGCAACGGCTCGAGGTCGACGAGCGCGAGGCCAACGGAAGTCGACACCCGCGCCTGGGGACCGGCGTAGCGCAGCCGGAAGCGCGGCGGAAGGCGACCTGCCTTCCGGTGCAGGTCGGCGAGGCGAAACGCTTCCGCCGGGCCGGCGATGTCGAGCAGCAGCGAGTGCGGTGCGATGACGAACAGGACGTCGATCGGATGGGCGCTTGCGATCATTCCAGGACATAACCTCCCGGACACAAGGATACATCCCCGCCAGACACAAAGGACAGAGTCCCACAGGGGGATGTCCGAAAGTGCTCCTAACTTGTCGGCCGGAGGCGCCGCCGAGGGCCGGCGCGCACCGTAGCTTTGCGAGGCTCCCATACCGGACGCCCCGTCCGCGACCCCCGCCGACCCCTTGAGAGGTCCACCGATGCGAAGCACTCGACTGAGCACAGTGTGCGGCAGCGCCCTCCTGGCCACCGCACTCCTCGGATGGCCGGCCTCCACGGCCCGGGCCCAAAGCCCGCTCGCGCGCCGGTCTTCGGCGCTCGAGGCAGGCGTCGACTCGAGCATCGCGCCGGGGGATGACTTCTTCGCCTTCGCCAATGGCAGTTGGCTCAGGGCCACCCAGATCCCTGCCGGCATGGCACGGTGGGGTCCCCGGAACGAGATCAACGCGCTGACCCGCCAACGCCTCGCGACCCTCCTCGACGACGCCAACGCCGCGCCCGCGGGATCGCTCGCGCGCAAGGTGGCCGATCTCCGCGCCGCCTACCTGGACGAGTCTGCCATCGAGGCCGCGGGGCTCGGGCCGATCCGGGCGTCGCTGGACAGCATCGCCCGCGTGCACGACAAGCTCGCCCTCACCCTGCTGCTCGGTCGCGGGCTCGGCACCGATGTCGACCCCCTCAACTGGGGCCTCTACCGGTCGTCCCACCTGTTGGGGCTCTCGGTCGAAGAGAGCATCCACGGGGAGCGCAACAACGTCCCCTTCCTGGTACAGGGAGGGCTCGGCCTCCCGGAGCGCGAGCACTACGTCAGCACCGAGCCCCGGATGGTGGAGATCCGCACCAAATACCAGCAGCACATCGGCCGAGTGCTGGCGCTGGCCGGCTTCGACCGCGCGGAGCAGCGGGCCGCGACGGTGATGGCCCTCGAGACCGCGTTGGCGGAGGGTCAGGCCGCCCCCGAGGGCTCGGCGCGCGACCAGAACGCCGACACGGTCTGGACCCGCGCCGACTTCGCGCGCCAGGCGCCGGGAATGGAGTGGTCCCAGTTCTTCGCCGCCGCCGGGTTGGCAAGGCAGGCGACGTTCGTCCCCTGGCAGCCCTCCGCCGTGCGGGGTCTCGCGAAGCTGGTCGCGTCACAGCCGGTGGCGGCGTGGCAGGACTATCTCCGGTTCCATCTCCTGGACCGCTACGCCGACGTGCTGCCCCGCGCCTTCAGCGCGGCGGCCCAGGCGATGCGTGGGGCCGTGACCGGTGACGCACCCGCGCCCCGCGCGGACCGCGCGCTCGCGGTGACCCAGCGGGAGATGAGCGACGCCATCGGCCAGCTTTACTCCGAACGCTACTTCCCCGCCGAGCAGAAGGCGCGGGTCCGCGGGATCGTGGACAACGTCGTTGCGGCGTTCACGCAACGGGTCCGCTCGGCGACCTGGATGGCGCCGAGCACCCAGCAGGTCGCGCTCACGAAAGTGAAGACACTGTACGTCGGCGTCGGCTATCCGGAACGGTGGCAGGACTATTCCGACCTCACGATCGACCCGCGCGACCCGGTCGGCGACCTCCGTCGCATCGAGGCACGGAACTACCGCCGCGCCCTCGCCCGGCTGGGCCGCCCGGTCGACCGGACCGAGTGGTGGATCGCGCCGCAGGTCGTGGGGGCGGTCCTCATCTTCCAGTTGAACGCCTACGACTTTGCGGCGGCCCTGCTGCAGGCCCCCAAGTACGACCCGACCGCCTCGGACGCCGCAAGCTACGGCGCGATCGGGGCGCTCATCGGCCACGACGTGACCCATTTCATCGACCGGCTGGGTGCGGAATACGACACCACCGGCGCGATGCGCCGTTGGTGGACCCCCGCGGACACGCTGCGCTTCCACGAGATGGTCGCACCCCTCGACGATCAGTTCTCCCGCTACCGCCCCTTCCCCGACCTGGCGGTCGACGGCAAGGCGAGCGAGACCGAGAACATCGCCGACCTCGGCGGGCTGGTCGCCGCGTTCGACGCGTATCGCCATTCGCTCGGCGCGCGGGCCAGCGATACCACGTACGTCCGCCAGCAGGACCGGGAGTTCTTCCTCGCCTTCGCGCAGAGCTGGCGCGTCAGGCTCGGCGAAAGCGCGATGCGCGCCGCCGCGGTCGGCGATCACGCGCCCGAGATGTACCGCATCTCCACCGTGCGGAACCTCGACGCCTGGTACGACGCGTTCGACGTGCGGCCGGGGCAGCGCCTGTACCTCGAGCCCCGGGCGCGGGTGCGGATCTGGTAGCGACGATGCGCGTCACCGTCTGTGAACTCCCCCACGAACCCGGCGCCCTGGCGACCGCCTGGGCCGGGCTGTGGGCGCACACGCGGCGTCACGCCTCCGAGCTGGTCCTGCTCCCCGAGTTCGCGATGGTCGAGCCGGTGTGGGAGGCGCACCGGGTCGACCCTGCGCGCTGGGCCGCCGCGGAGGCGTTGAGCGATTCCTGGCTGCAACGCCTCCCGGAACTCCGGTCCGAGTATGTGGTGGGAACGCGACCGGTCACCATCGATGGCCGCCCCTTCAATCAGGGGTACCTCTGGTCCGCGACCGCCGGGCTGGTCCCGCTGCGGCGCAAGTACTTCCTGCCGGAGGGGCCGGGGAACTGGGAGGGGAGCTGGTTCGATCGAGGAGATCCGGAGTTCCCGGCCTTCCACGCCGGGTCCCTCCTGTTCGGCCTCAACATCTGCACCGAGCTCTGGGCGCTGGAGACCTATCCGGGGTACGCCGCGCTGCAGGTCCAGGTGATCCTGTCGCCGCGGGCGACGGCGACGGCCACCACCTCGAAGTGGTTGTCGGTGGGGCTGGTTGCGGCGGTGCGGACCGGGGCCTTCAGCGTGTCGTCGAACCGGGTGGACCCGACAGGGGCCTACGGTGGCTTCGGATGGATCATCGGCCCGGACGGAGATATGCTGGCGACGACATCCGCGACGGAGCCATTCGCCACGATCGACCTGGATCTGGCCGCGTCGACCAGGGCGCGGGATGCCTATCCGCGCTACGTGTTCAGCGGCGCGGGTGGCTGAGGGCGGGACCAGGTCGTTTCCGCTCTGGCCCGCCGTCCGGGGAGCACGGACCAGAGGACCTTGGCTATCGGGTTGGAAAAGAGATACATCTTGCCGCTCTCGACCTTGGAGCAGTCCCGCTGCCCGGCAACCCCCTTCTTGCCGGTACTCAGTGCGAAGGCGCATTCGCCATTGAATTCGGGTGACAGTTCGGCGCGGTCGGTCATGGTGCGGACCTCAGCTGGCAGAAGGGTCATCGTGGCCCGGCACGCGCCATCGACGACCAGCGCGGGCCAGGGAGGATCGTCGAGCGATCAGCCCGGCGCGTCCACCAGGAACTGCTCGATCTTGCCGTCGGCGGTGGTGTAGGTGCTGAGCGTCACCTTGGTACCGTCGGCGAACTCGACGTCGAATCCGCGATAGGTCATCCCGCCGCGGAGGGAGCTGCCGTTCTGCCGCAGCGTCTTGATCGCGCCCAACGGGGCCAGGCTCGTGCGGAAGTCGCCGAGGGCGGTGGCGTCGAAGTAGAAGTTGGCGTCGGCGGTGAAAAGAGACCGGTCGATCTGCCCCTGCTGCAGTCCGCTCAGGATCCCCTTCGCCTGCGACTCGGCCGGTCCCGGGTCTCCGGTGCTGGTCACCGCCGGCGGAAGGAGGAGGGCCGAGATCGCGCGCCCGATGGCGCCGGCGGCGGAGCTTGCTTCCTGGTTGGTCAGCACCACCACCGCGATCTTGTCATCGGGGAAGACGGTGTTGGACGCCACGAACCCACCGATCTCACCACCGTGTGCCACCACACGGTGGCCGTTGCGATAGCCCACGGCCACGCCGAGGCCGTAGCCGATCCCCTGCCCGTTCCGGAGCTTGGTCTCCGTCTCCATCTCCCGGTAGGACTCGGGGGCGAGGAGGGAGCGATCCATCTCCGAGATGTCCCAGGTGAGGAGGTCGCTGGCCGGCATCGCCATCCCGCCGTCGGCGAAATACCAGCCGGGCGCCTCCGGGATCGCCGGACGGAGCGGCCCCAGCGCGTTCCGCATGTACCCCGTCGGCTCGAGCTGCCCGCGCTGGGTGTCGAGGTCGATGGTGTTGGTCAGGCCGAGCGGGCGGAGCACCCGGGTGGAGAGGAAATTCCAGAAGGGCTGGCCGCTCACCTTCTCGATGATGAGCCCCACGATGTTGAAGTTGGTGTTGCTGTACTGGTACTGGGTGCCGGGGTCGAAGTCGAGCGGCTTGGTGGCCCACGCGTGGATGATCGCGTTCGCCGTCGTCGGCCGGGTCCAGTCGGGGATGGTGTAGTCCTGCGGGGCGTAGTCCTGGTACCCGGAAGTGTGCGACAGGAGGTTCCGGACCGTGACCTCATTCGAGCGGGTGAGCTCGGGGAAATACTTCGCCACCGGATCGTCGAGCGACATCTTCCCTTCCTGCACCAGCAGCATCACGCAGGCGGTGGTGAACTGCTTGCTGATCGAGCCGATGGCGTAGTGCATCGCCGGCGTTGCGGGCAATGCCGGGGCAAGGCGCGCCTGCCCGAAGGCGGCGGTATAGACGATCCGCCCCCCCTGCACGATGCCGACCGACGCGCTCGGCACGTGGGTGCGGGCCACGATGTCGGTGACGGCGGCCTGGACCTTGGCCGATAGGTTGGCGGGGAGGGTGTTGACGCCCTGGGCGGCAGCGGCGACCGGAGCGAGGAGGAAGAGGACGGTCAGTCGCAGCGACCGGGGGGTGGAGAGGGGCGTGAGGCGCATGATGTCTTGTCGGTGAGTGGTCCTGGGAATATACGGGGCGTTCGCGGGGGCGCAGCGCGCAGGCGCGGCTGGAGCCGCCGGCGGTCGAGATCTCAACGACTGCGCCCCGGGTCCGGGCGGAGCGAGGGCGGATCTGACTGCCCCGGCGCGGCGCCATCAGCTGCCCGCACCGGTCAGACGGGATGTTGTCCCGCCTCCTCAGCAAACGCGTGCGCCCGGCGTAGCCGCTGATACTCGAGCCAGGTGAGCGCGATGACGACAACATCAACGACCGACAGCACGAGAAGTTCCGGAGAGCGGGTGTGCGAGTAGCGGTAGAGCTGATAGACCAGGAAGAGCACAAAGGCCAGGATCGCCGAAGGGTAGGCCCAGCGCCGCTTCAGGAGCAGTGCCGTGACGAGCACTACTTTGACGAGGCCGTGCCAGAGCAGGTAGGAGGCCGCGAATCCCTGGGCACCCTCCGCGAGGTGCTGGGTGCCGTTGAGAAGGTACGTCGCAAGAAGGTCGTGGGGATCTTCGCTCAGCTCGTGCTGGGTCAGGACACGCACGAGGCCGTGGAGCTTCATCGGACTGATGAACAATAGCGCCACGCCACCGATGATCTCGAGGACGCCGTCAACGCCCTTGCCGATGACGCTGATATCGAAGAACAAATGAACCAGGCGCGCCTTCCATGGTGCTCGCAAGGTCGGTCCCCTCCCTATCGCAGCAGATCCTGGTATTCCGCCCGCAGCTGCCGCGCGGTCGCGATCGCATCCCCCTGCGGTTCGCTCGGAAAGGAGCCGCTCCCGTGCGACCACTCCTGTTCCCAGGTGCACATCTCCGCCGCGAACGGCGCGCGGTCGAACGGTACCCCGGTCGCGAGCGACCGGTCGAGCCGAACGAAGAACTCCCTCCACCGCGGCAGGAAATACGACGAGAACATCCCCGCCCATTCCTTGAAGGCGTACAGATTGAGATCGTCGTTCTGGCCCTCGGTGCACTTGGCGCCCCAGAGGGTGATGATGCCGCGCGCATTGTACTCATAGAGGCGGCGTTCGGCGTCGGTCCGGCCCCACCGCCGCGCGTCGCCGATCCAGCGGCCGAGGAGGAACTCTTCCCGCGTGCCCACCAAGGTGTCGAGGTCGCTCAGCAATCCCGTCACACGCTGCTCCGCGCCGGTGAGCGCGGCGCGGTCACCACGGGTGTAGGCGTCCTGCACCTGCGTCACCAGCGGGATCGCCAGCTGCCCCAACACCTGTCGGGTGAGATTCACGACATCATAGCGGTAGTTGTCGTTGGTGCCGAGCGCGGGCGCAGCGGCAAGGAGCGAGTCGAGCGCCTCGGTCAACACCTTGCCGTCGTACGGCGCCACCGGCTCCGACCGATAGGCCGTCCCTTTGGTGTAGAACTGCGGCCGCTCGGCCAGGAAATTCCCGGTCTGGGCCGGTGACTTGAAGGCGGTCGCCAGGAGCCGCTGCCAGGCGTACCAGGCGGCGCTGTTGGGCGCGCCGTACCGACGCCCCACGTACTCACGGGTCCACCCGTCGATCGCGGGCACGTGTTGACGCCAGACCTGGTCCTGCACGAAGTCGGGGACGATCGGGTTGGTGCCAAGCCCTTCCATCATCATCCCGATGCCGCTGAGCCGTCCGTGGGCCGGACTGCTGAGCGCGGTGTCGAGATTCCGGGCGATCGACGGAAGGTCCCCATTGACGCTGATCTTGCCGCCGAAATTGTACAGGACGTTCCAGACCCACGGCTTTCCATAGAAGGCCTGGCGCGCCTGCCACACCGGATGCCGATCGCCCCAGAGGTCGAGCACCAACATCCGGTCGTCGGGCACCGCGCCGAGGAGGGCGCGCGCCTGCGGCTCCTGCCAGAACCGCGCCTGATAGTAAAGGAACCACCCCTGCAGCAGCCACACCGCCTGCGTGTCGGTCGTGGCCATCGAGGAGTAGATGGCGTGGCCCATCCCGGCGAGGAAGGTGGAGTCGTTCGATGGCGGGTCGATCTCGTTGAAGGGATCAGCTGCGTAGAGGTGGTCGGTGCCGAAGAGCTCGGCCTGGCGCGCCATGAAGCGGTGGCCGAAGCGCTGGAAGAGAGGATCGAGGGGATCGAGGAACCAGGTCCCGCTGAAGCCGGCCGACCAATCGCCGGTCCGGTGGATCCGTGCGCCGGGGAAGACCTGTGTGATCGACTCCGGCACGTGCCCGGTGAACCCCTGCAATACCGGCGTCATCCCGAGGGCGCGCTCGCGCGCGAGGATCCGGCGTTCGAGCGCGATGTGGCCGTCGATCCAGCTGTCGGGGAGGGGGCCGCCGAGCCCGTCGATGTTCCCCATCCAGCCCCAGGGGAGGTAGGCGGGGCCGACGAGGAAGTCGGCGACCTGCTTGCGGGAAAAGCCGAGGTCGGTGAGGGTCGCGCGCCAGACCGCTTCCTGTCCGGTGACGGCGAGGGGGGTGTTGATCCCCTTCAACGCCATCCAGTCGATCATCCGCTGCCACTCGGCCCAGTCCCACCACGCCATCGAGTAGGAGAAGGTGCAGTAGTTGAAGAAGTAGCGGAGACGATAGGGAGTGCTGATGCGCACCGGCGCCGGGACCGGCGGGAGGGTGGCGAGGTGGATCGGCCGAAGCGGAAGGGAGACGTTCACTCCGGCGATGTGCTCGAGATACCAGTTGAGCGCCGAGGCGAGGGCGACGCCGGAGGAGCCGCGGAGGACGATGCGGCGGCCCTGCTGGGTCACTTCGAAGACGTCGAGGCCGGCGCTGTCGGGGATGGCCGCAAGGGTGAAGTCGCTGGCGTGACCGGGGACCACCCGTGCCACGAGGGCGGCGGCGGCGCGGAGGTCGACGGGCGGACGCGAGATCGAGGTCTGCGCCGGGAGTGCGGAGGCCCACAACGCACCGACAAGGAGGACGCCCGCGCGCCGCGGCATCAGGCGGCCGGGCGCGGGACGATCAGCATCACGAACTGGATCGCCGCGATGAAGAGGCTCCAGACCAGCCCCGCCAGGAAGAGCATCACCCAGAATCGGGGGAAGAGACCGAAGGCCGCGAGCGCGCTCAGGATCCCGCTCGCGTACCCCCCGGGGATCAGCACCCAGCGGAGCGGGACCGGTTCCATCAGGGTCTTCCGGAGGGCCGCGCGGAACGCGGTAGTGACGAGCACGAGGTGGATCGCAGCGAGGAGTCCATTCGCACCGCGCCAGATCAGCTCGGTGGAGTCGATCCCGGTCCCCGCCACGATCGGGAGGAGGGCCAGGAAGAGCACCACCAGCGACGGCATCAGCAGGTTGATGAGGGCGGTCCGCTCGGCGGGATTCCACCCTTCGCGCGAGGAACGGCCCAGCGCGAAGATCACGCCGGTGAAGCCGATGAAGGTCGAAGCGACCCCTGCGATGAGGGCGAGAACGCTCCAAGGTTCCATAGTGACCTCTCCTCCCGGCCTGCCAAGGGGGCCTGCTTGTTGCGACTCAGGGATCCGAGGGGATCCGCCGCTCATCGATGGGGAGCGGCGAGGTCACTCGAATGTTATCACGCCACGCACCGTCGCGCCGGCGAGCATCGTGTCGAATGCCTCGTTGATCGCCGAGAGAGGATAGCGCGCCGAGACCATCTGTCCCAGGGGGAGCTTGCCCGACATATAGAGGTCGAGGAGCATCGGAAAGTCGCGCGGGGCGTGGACGGTGCCATAGTAGCTCCCCTTCACCGTCTTTTCCTGCCGCACGAGCACCGCGCCGGGGAGGTTCGTGGCGGTCCCCATCGCCGAGAGCCCGGCGAGGGTGACGGTGCCGCCGGGGCGGACTGCTTCCAATGCCAGCTCCTGCAGGGCGGGAAGCCCCACCGCCTCGATCACGTGGTCGGCGCCCCGCCCTTCGGTGAGCGCGCGGATGCGGGTGAGAAGCTGATGGTCCGAGGGGAGCGCTTCGGTCGCACCGAACTGCCTGGCGATGGCCATCTTGGCGGGATGGTTGTCCACCGCGATGATCGGGCCCGCCCCCGCGAGCACCGCCCCCTGGACCGCCGCGAGCCCCACGCCGCCGCAGCCGAGCACCACCACGCTCTCCCCGGCTTTCACACCAGCGGTGTGGAGCACCGCGCCCACGCCGGTCGCGACCGCGCAACCGATCAGCGCCGCGACGTCGAGGGGGGCGTCCTTCCGGATCACCACGGCGCTCTGCTCGGGGACGACGGCGTACTCCGCGAAGGTCGCGAGGCCGCAGTAGTGGTAGACATCGGCGCCGTGCTCGTGCAGGCGGGTGGTGCCATCGAGCATCGTGCCGGCCCAGAGGGGTGCGGTATAGGTGCCGCAGAGGTTGGAGCGGCCGTGCTGACAATAGAAGCAGCTGCCGCAGGCGGGGGCCCAGTTGAGGATGACGTGGTCCCCGGC
>JANMWE010000133.1:0-26011 GCA_031393795.1 Gemmatimonadota bacterium | reverse complement strand
CCGCTCGGTTCATTGAAGTTGCCGAGGAAGACCAGCTTGCCGGCGGTCAGGAGCCCGGCCGCGGTCGAGCCGTTGTACAGGGTGGCCCCGAGGACCGCGACACTGTCCGCGGTGTTCTGCATCGTGAGGGCGCCGCTGCCGTTGTTCGAGAAGGCCCCGTTGATCGTGAGGGCCTGTCCATTCACGACCAGGGAGCCGCTCGTCAGCTGCAGTGAGTCCGCCACCGTCGTGGTACCACTGAGCGCGATGTTGCCCGTCACGCGGACGCCGGCCAGCGCGCCCCGCGCGGTCCCGGCGGCGGCGGTGAGGATCGTGAGGCCGCTGGTGCGGTTCATCGTCCCGTCGATCTGTGTGTTCCCGTTCAGGGTCAGGTTGAAGGCGTTGATGGTGACGCTCGCCCCCGACTCGACCTGCAGCCCGCCGATGGTGCGCGAGGCATCGAGGACCGGCTCATTGGGTGCGGCGGCCGGGACGAATACGTTGTCCGCCGAGGTCGGGATCACGGCGGGGCTCCAGTTCCCCGCGGTGCCCCAGTTGGAGCTCAGCGTCCCGAGCCACTGCTTCGAGGTGCCGATCGGGAGCGCCACCGCGGTGAAGAACACCGTGTCGCCCGGGATCGAGGAGCTGGTCGCCCGGAAGGTGATCGTTCCGGCGCTGGCGCCGAGGGTCACCGTGCCGGTGGTGGCCAGGCCGCTGGCGTTGGTTGCCACCGGGGTGCCGACGATCGTCGCGCCGGTCCCGACAGTGTCGAACGCGACCGTGGGGCCCTGGATCGGGTTGCCGAACTGGTCGGTGATCCGCACCACGAAGGGAGCGGGGAGGGCGCTGCTGACCGACACCGACTGCGAGTCACCGGAGACCTTGGCGAGGGTCTTCGGGTTCCCAGGTGTCGAGACGTTGTAGAACGCCACGGTGTCGGTGGTGCCCGCGAGGGTGGCGATGATCGAATCGCGACCGACGAGGGTGCCGAGGACGTAGAGGGTCTGGGCCGCGCCCGAGAGGTCGGACTGGGCGCTGTCGGAGAGGACGATGCCGGTCCCGCTGATCCGCGTGAAGTGCACCCACGCCCCGGCGACCGGGTTGGTCGCGGCATCGCGGACCTGGACCTTGAGGGGGCCGGCGAGCGTCGCCGAGACGGTGTCGGACTGGCCGGTGCCCGAGACGTAGACGAGGCTTGCGGCGGCACCCGCCGTCGCGGTGACGGTGAAGGTGTCGGAGGCGGTCCCGCCGAGGATATGCGCGATGAGCGAGTCCTGGCCCGCCACCGGACCCGGCAGTGGGCTCAGGTGCTTCGCCACACCGAGGGAGTCGGTGGCGGTCGTGTCCGGGAGGCCGGCCGGGGAGAACCCGGTGAGGTTCGTCCAGGTGACCTTGGTCCCAAGGAGGGCCGGGTTGCCGTGCGCGTCCTGCACGTGGACGCCGAAGTCGATCGGCAGCGGAGTGTTCACCGGGCCGGTCTGGCCGACGCCGAGGATCTTGGTGATCTGGGATGCGACGCCGGCGTGGGCGGTCAGGGTGAAGACCGCGACTCGCGTGGTGTCGAAGTTCCGCACCGCGACCGGGAAGGTCCCGGCAACGGCGCCGAAGACGGCCTGCACCGCCACTTTGCCATTCGCATCGGTCTTGGCGGAGTCGGC
This sequence comes from Gemmatimonadota bacterium, assembly GCA_031393795.1. Taxonomy (GTDB): domain Bacteria; phylum Gemmatimonadota; class Gemmatimonadetes; order Gemmatimonadales; family GWC2-71-9; genus CAMLHU01. Next base: position 24,374 of record JANMWE010000133.1, on the reverse strand, counting down.
GCTGAGCGTGATCCCGGCGGTCTGCCAGAAGATCCAGGCGTTCGGGATGGGGGTGCCGACGCCGTCCTTCAGCTGCACGATCAGGGAGTCGGTCAGGGTGCTGAGGACGGTATCGACCTGGGCATCGCCGAAGACCTTGGCGAGGAGCGTCGGGGCACCGCTGATGGCGGTCTCATCGAAGACGACGGCGCCGGCCCCGCCGACCAGCTGGGCGTGGACCTGGATCGCCCCCGGGGTCCCGGGAAGGGTGAGGGTCACCTGTGCATGACCGAGCGCGTCGGTGAGGACCGTGTCGCCCGACAGCGTCCCGGTGCCCGACTGGAAGGTGAAGACCACCCGGGCGCCCGGGGTCGGGTTGTTGTAAAGGTCCGCGATCCGCACCACCAGCGCCGCCGCCAGCGTCCGCCCGGTGGTGTCGGTCTGGTTGTTGCCCGACTGGATCGCGATGGTCGCCGCCGCGGCGTTCGAGACCGCCTCGGTGAAGATCACGGTCGCGCTGCCGGCCTGCGCCCGGACCGAGTCGATGCCGACCACGGTACCAAGCGTGTAGGTGACCTGCGCGAGGCCCGAGGCGTCGGTGAGGACGGTGCCCGTGCTGACGCTCCCGCCGCGGATCACGGTCCAGACCACCGGCGTGCCGACGATCGGGACCGAGCTCCCGTCACGGACGAGGGCGACGAGCGGTGCGATGGTCTTGCCCGCACTGTCACCCTGGAGGTTGCCACTGAACGCCTGGATCGAGGCGGGCGCGGCGTTCACGCTGGTGGCGCTGAAGGTCGCGAAGGTGCCGGTCCCCGCGATGGTCGCGGTGATGGTGTCACTTCTCGGCGACGGTCCGAGCACGTAGTTCACGCTGGTGAGGCCGGCCCCGTCGGTAAAGGTCGAGTCGGCGGTGAGCACGCCACCACCCACGACGCGGGTCCAGTACACCTTGGCCCCGGGCACCGGGTTGTTGAACCCGTCCGCCACCCGTACCACGAAGGGCAGCGTGAGCGGACGACCGGCGGTATCGACCTGTGCGTCGCCGCTCTGGATCGCGATGGCGCTCGGCGCCGCCGCGGTCGCGAACACGTGGAGGCTGTCGGCGATGCCGCCGACGGAGGCTTCGACCAGTACGCTGCCCGCCTGGGTGCCGGCGGTGTAGATCCCGCGCGCCACGCCGAGCGAGTCGGTGAAGGAGCTCTGGACCCCGGCGGGGAGGATCAGGGTGAAGCTCCCGACCGCCGGGATGAAGATCCAGTCCACCTTGGCCCCGGGCACGGGGTTATTGCTGCCATCGCGCACCCGCACGGCGAATGTGTCGAGGGTGGTGTTGACCACGACGGTCTGGCTGTCGCCCTGCACCACGACGATCGACGCCGGGGCCGCGGGCACCGCGGTCGCGGTGAAGGTCACGGTGCTGCAGGCGCAAAGGAGCGTCGCCGAGATGCTGTCGGTGCCCGGGAGTTTGCCGAGGGTGTATCCCACCGACGCGAGCCCGGCGCCATTGGTGAAGACGGTGTCCGCGGCCAGTGTGCCGGTGCCGGCGGTGCGCTGGAAGCGGACCCCGGTCCCGGCGACGGAGTTGCCGAAGGTATCGGTGGCGTGCACGATGAACGGGAGTGGCAGCGCCGTCCGCGTGGTGTCGGTCTGGCCGTTGCCCGAGTTGATGGCGAGGGTCGTCGCGGCGCCGTTCAGGGCGGTGGCGGTGAAGGTCGCGGCCGCTCCTCCGGCCTGGGCGCGGACCGAGTCGATCCCGGAGGTCGTGCCGAGGGTGTAGGCCACCGCGGTCTGGCCCGCGGCGTCGGTGAACGTCGTCGCACTGCTGGTGGTGCCGCCGCGGACCACGGTCCAGGTGACGGAGGCCCCGACCACCGGCCGGGCGGTGGCGCTCCGGACGATCACGATCATCGAGTCGGTGAGGAGCCGCCCGACGGTATCGGTCTGGGCGTCACCGAAGTTCTTGGAGACGGTGGCCGGGGCGCCATTGATGGCGGTGGCCTGGAAGGTCACGGTGGCGCTGGTCCCGGCGAGCGTGGCGGTGATCGAGTCGACGCCGACCTGGTTCAGGGTGTAGCCGGTCGTGGCGAGGCCGGTGCCGTTGGTGAGCGACGAGTCGAGGGCGAGCGTGCCGGTGCCCACCGTGCGGAGCCAGTAGACCTTGGCCCCCGCGGCCGGATTGTTGAACGCGTCGGCGACACGCACGGTGAGCGGCAGCGGGAGCGGCCGACCCGCGCTGTCGACCTGCAGGTTGCCCGACTGGATCGCGATGCTGGTCGGGGGCCCGGCGGTGGCGGTGGCGCTGAAGGTGCGGCTGATCGCAGTGCCGACGACGGTCGCGGTGTAGTTGTACGCCCCGCTGACGGTGCCGAGGACACCGCGGGTGCGCACGCGACCGTTGACGTCGGTAACGAGGGTGAAGGTGTCGCGCACGGCGCCGCCGGCGGTGACCGCCGCGAAGCGGACGGCGATGTCGCTGACGCCGAGGGAGTCGGCCCCCTTGACGCGGGCGACGAAGAGCGCAGCGAGCGAGTCGCCGACCAGTCCGCTCTGGGCCGCGCCGCTGTCGGCGGTGATGACCACCGGGACCGGGGCGAACGTCACCCGGGTCGTGTCGGCGATCCCGGTGGGGGTGAAGCCGATGACCTGCACGCTGCCGCGCCGGTTCGGCGCGATGAGCCGTCCCTGGGCATTGATGCGGGCGATGGTGCTGTCGCTGGTCTTCCAGGCGGTGTAGAACGAGGCGACCGGCGCGGCCGACGAATCGATCGCGGTGGCGGTGAAGAAGAGGGTGTCGCGCAGGAAGATCGTGGTGTCGCCGGGGATGATGGTGATCGCGGCGACGTTCCTGCCCGGCCCGACATAGTTCAGGATCACGGTCGGGATGCTGGCCGCGCTCGGCGGGCCGTCCACGACCCGCACGTCGATCGAATCGATGAAGAGGAGGGTCGGGCCGGCCTTGATCTCGATCACCGCCGAGAGGCTCTCGGGGCTGGTCTGCAGCAGGATCGGGAGGGCGAGGTGGAGCGCGGAGCTGTCAGGATTGAAGAAGACAGTGGTGTCGAGCACCACCTGGTCCACCGGCCGGGTCAGGAGCACGTGCACGCTGTCGGCCACCACCCCGAACTGGCTCAGCGAATTGCTGAGCCCGTACACCGGATTGAAGGCGAAGTACCCGACCCCGCCTCGCGACGGCCCGTTCTGGTCTTGAGAACAGGTCGCGACGGCGAGGGCCAACGCCCACGGCAGGATGCGGCGAGAGGTGCGCGAGATGGCGGCGCGAAGGGTGGTGCTTTCGGAGGGCATCGGCGTCGGGAGAGCGACCGTTACCTCGCGCCGCGGGGTGGGCGAAAGGCGAAGGTCAGGACTCGAACACCGGGCGGATCAGGGGACCGTCCCGGTCGAAATAGAAGGCCCCAACGGGGCCATATATCGACGCTGATGAAGCCTCCGGGGAGTCACAGAGACTGGCCCGCAAATATACGGGATTATGAAGAGGGTGCTAGGTCAAGGGTCACACCGGGGAGTGTTCGGGGGCGGGGGCCTCCAGGCACCCGATCGGACCCGTTGTGGCGCGGCTGGCCACGACACAACGGACGGCCCGGGGAAGGACGAGCGGCCCCGCCGGCCCCTCTTGACGAAATCGGCTCTGTGTCATACTGTGTGGGCACACCAATACACTTGAGGCCCCGGTGTTCGATCGGCTCGACCCCCGCAGTCCCATCCCGCTCTACGCCCAGATCGCCGACCGGTTGAAGGTCGCGATCGTGGCCCGTGAGCTGCCGCCCGGCACCCTGCTCGACTCGGTGCGGGCGCTCGCCATCCGGCTCCGGGTGAACCCGGCCACCGTGGTGCAGGCCTATCGACAACTTGAGACGGAGGGGTTCGTGGAGATGCGGCAGGGGAGCGGCAGTTACGTGAAGGAGATCGCCTCCGACCTGCGCACCCGCGAACAGCGGCACGAGGCGGAACAGCTGGTCCGGACCCTGGTCAAGGAGGCTGGGGACCGCGGCATCCACATCGACCTCCTCCGCGCCGCCTTCCTCACCCACACCGGGGGTGCCGCGTGAGCGACCTCGCCATCCGCACCGACGGCCTCACCTGGCGCGCCGACAAGGGATTCGCCCTCGACCAGGTGGATCTCCGCGTCCCCGCCGGCGCGGTCTACGGCTTCCTTGGCCCCAACGGCGCTGGCAAGACGACCACGATCCGCGCGCTACTCGGCCTCCTCGGTCCCACCCAGGGAAAGGTCGCGGTCCTCGGGCACGACATCCCGTCGGAGCTTCCGCGCGCGCTGGCCCGCACCGGGTATGTGCCGGAGCGCCCGCATCTCTACCACCACTTCACGGTGGCGCAGGCGATCGAGTATCACGGCGCCTTCCACGCCGGCTGGGATGCGGCCTGGGCCGAGTCGCAGCGGATGCGCTTCGGGCTGGCGGTCGATCGGAGGATCGATCGGCTTTCCAAGGGGGAAATGGGGAAACTGATGATCCTCCTCGCCTTGGCCCAGCGTCCCGAGCTCCTGATCCTCGACGAGCCGACCGACGGGCTCGATCCGGTGGTGCGCCGCGACGTGCTCTCGGCGCTGGTCGAGTATGTGGATGAGCGGAAGGCGACCGTATTCATCTCCAGCCATCTGGTGCACGAGCTGGAGCGGATCTGCGACTGGGTCGGCCTGATGGACTCCGGGCGGCTGGTGGCGGAGATGCCGATGGGACGGTTCAAGGCAGGGGTCCGGCGGATCCGGCTGAACGGGAAGGCTCCGGTGCCGGACGGCGCCCCCTTCACCCTCCTCGCCCGGGAAACGCCTGTGGGGCGCGGAGAAGAGTGGCTGGTGCGCGACTGGGCCGACGGGATGGAACAGTGGTTCGTGACCCAGGGGAGCGCGGTGCGTGAGGTGGTGGCGCTCGACCTCGAGGATGTCTTCGTGGAACTGCTCCGCTGGGCCCGGTTCGATCGGAGGTCGGCATGAACGGCAAGATGTTCCGCGTCACCCTCGCCGCGCAGGCGCGCTACCTGGCGCCGGTGCTGGCGCTCGCGGTCGTGGTGGCGGCGCTCATTCCCCTCCTGACGGTTCAGGGGGTCGACGAACAGGTCCGTTGGTGGGGGGGACGGGCCGAGCTCCTGCTCGAACAGTCCCGGCTTTTCGCCCCGGTCTATCCGGCGGTGGCCCTCTCCTTCGGGATCTTCTTCGCCGCCGCCAACTGGCTGCCGGATGTCTGGACCCGGTGGGTCTACGTATTCACCCTGCCGGTCTCACGGTCGCGGGTGGCGCTGCTCCGGCTGGCGGCGGGGATCGTGCTGATGACCCCCGCGGTGCTGGCACTCTGGATCGCCGGGATGGTCGGAGCGCGGGTGGCGAGCCTCCCCTCGGTCGTGGAGGCGCATCCCGGCGCGCTGGCGCTCCGGTTCGGTGCCGCGACCCTGGTGAGCTACGCGCTCACCTCGCTCCTGGTGCTTATGGGGCGGCGAGTCTGGTACCTCGGTCTTGCCCTCATCGTGCTGGTCGTGGTGCAGGGGTTCGGCGTGCACTTCGGTGTGTCGCTGACCGACATCCTCTTCCTCCATCCGCTGAGCCCGCTGCACGTCTTTGCGGGGCAGTGGCTCTTCCTCGATGTCTGAGCGGCGGCTGTTGATCCTCGCGCTCGCGCTCGTCGCGCGACCGCTCGCGGCGCAGGACGACCTGACGCTCCTCCGGCGCCGGGTGGCCAATCTCGAGGCGCACCGGGAGGTGCTGGCGCGCGCGGTGGCGCGGCAGGACAGCCTCGCCCTCGCCTCGCAGGCGCTTCAGATGGTCGGCGCGCCCCCCTTCCAGGTGATGGTCCCCGCCTCTGGGGCCCCGAGCGCAGGACCGATCATCAACGAGGCGGTGGCCACCGCGCGATCGCACTTTGGCAGCCTCGTCGACAAGCTTCCCCCCGAAACGCTCACGGTCCGGCTCGACCCCGACGCGAACAGGCCCGGTGGTGCGGGTCCGTTCGAGGCGCCGTCGCATCTCATCAGCCGGCTCGGCTTCGCGGTGGGCCAATCGCTGGAGGCGCGGGTCGGCCGCCAGCTCCCCGACAGCTTCGTTCCCTGGATCGGCGGCCGGTTGCCAGCACTTCACGCTGAGGGGGAGCGGGTGCGAGGGATCAACGCGCTCCTCGCCGATTCGACCGGACGCGGCGTTCGCTGCCTCGAAGGGGAGATCGTGACGTGCCGGGCGCTCCTGGCGCACGAATCGAGCATCTCACGCGATCTGCGCGTGAGCCTGGTGGCGAGCGTGATCGATCGGGGAGGGATGGAAAGCTGGGGCAAGATGGCGGGGGGCGGCACCGTCGAGGAGGCGCTGGTCCGCGGCGCAGGTGTTTCGATGGATTCGATCACAGCGCGCTGGGTCGAGTCACTTCGCACCCCGCGTGAGGCGTCCGCCGTCCCGTTCACACTCTTGCTGGCGTCCGGTGTCGGCTGGGCGGTGGTCCTTGCGTCCCTTTTCCTGTGGAGGGTCAAGTGGCATCACGCCTGACCCGCTGGACCGTGGCCACTGGGCTCGGCCTTGTCGCGGTCTTCGCAGCGACCCTTCCGCCGGGACCGTCTACGATCCTCGGGACGATCACTTCCTCGGCGGAACCGGGTCCGTCCGGGGCTGCCGGGCTCTACGCGGCCAACGAGGGAGCGCTCTATCGTGCCCGCGAGGGTCTCAACACGGAACTCCGGCGCCGCAGCCTGCGCACGGTGGTGCCCAAGGGCCCGATGCCGGTCGTGGTCCATTTCCGGGATACGACGGCCATCATCGATGTCCCGATGACCGCCGCGGCCGAGTCGCTCTGGCGATTGCTCCCCCGGGCGGCCGACGCGCCCCGTGTGATCCTGGTCGAGGCCTTTCTGTCTCGGCGATGGAAGGAATGGGACGGTCTCGGCGACGGCGTATGCATCACCGCCTTCGATTCGACCAAGGGTCCGCGGATGTGGACGCTGAGGCGGTCGGCGGGAGCCTGCGCGCTGGCGACCCGGTTCGGCCCTCCGGGCCAGGGGATCCGGACCTGGCTCGACAGCGTCGGCGCGGTCTCGTTCCCGGGCGCGAACCTCCCGCAGGGAGGTCGCGGGGTCATCCACACGCTCACCTCGTGGGAATCGCTCGACCTCATGTTGGGAGTGGACGGCTTCAGCTGGTCACTTATCCGGGAGCAGGAAGCGTGCGCCGGCGGTCGCCGCGATCAATGCGCCGAGGGGCTCGGCTTCCATGAGGGGAGCACCCGACGGATCGCGCCCCCGTGGGACAACTTTCGTGGCAGGTTCGGCACCAGGAATCTGCCCTCTGCACTGCTCGCCGACCTCGGCCCGGAACGGTTCGGCCAGCTCTGGCGAAGCGACGATCCGGTGCCCGCGACCTATGAACGGCTCACCGGTCGGTCATTCGATCAGTGGGCGATGACCTACGTGCAGGACGCCGTCGGCCGGATCGAGAAGGACAACGGCCTCACTCCCCTCGGCTGGCTCGGCTGGCTCTTCTGGATGGGATTGGTGCTGCTCTGGTTCGCGGTGCGGATGGAGCGGCGGTCGGCGACCTGATCCTGCGCTAGGAACCAAGCACCTTCTGCAGCACGTCGCGCAGCGTCTGCTCGAGCGCCGGTCCCTTCTGGACCACCGCCTGGGCGGCGCCGTCGAGGCGCCGCACCGCTTCGCTGTCGGTGTCCAGCGCGGTCACGACCGCCACCGGAAGCGAGGAGTAGCGCGGATTCCGGCGGAGCGCGGCCAGGAAGGTCCCGCCGTCCATCACCGGCATCATCAGGTCGAGCAGCACCAGGTCCGGGACCTCGCTCTCCAGCGCGCTGAACGCCTCCAGCCCATCCCGCGCGGTCCGCACCTGGTACCCTTCGGCGCCGAGCACGGCGGCGAAGAGCTGCCGTGTGTGCACGTCGTCGTCCACCACCAGGACGCGTCGGCTGCCGACCGGGAGGATCCGTTGGACCACGCCGAGGAGCTCGTCGCGCTCCACCGGCTTGGCGAGCACGTCCATCGCCCCGATCAGTGACCCAGCGTCTTCACCCGCCTCGATGCTGATCACCAGCACCGGGATGTGGCTGATCGAGGGATCGGCCCGGAGCTGGCGGAGGAACTCGATGCCGTTGAGCCCCGGCATCCGGAGGTCGAGGGTGATGAGCGCCGGGTGCAGGGTACGTGCGTGCGCCAGTCCGTCGGCGCCGTTGACGGCCTCGGCGGTGCGATAGCCGTCATCGGTCAGGTAGCTGCGGAGGAGGGTCCGGGCGTCGGCCTCGTCATCCACGATGAGGATGAGGGGCGGCATCCCGGTTCGGGAGCCGGGCGCGGGGCTCAGTTCCCGGCGCACGAGGTCGGCCGCGACGCGGGCGGCAGAGGCCGGGAAGGTGATACTGAAGGTGGAGCCCAGGCCGGGGGTGCTCCTGGCCGTCAGGTCGGCGCCCATCAACCGGAGGAGGGAGCGGGAGATGGTGAGGCCGAGCCCGGACCCGCCGAATCGACGCTCGGTGGTGGCCTCTGCCTGGGTGAACGCTTCGAAGACCGCCTCGAGCCGGTCGGGTGCGATGCCGATCCCGGTATCGATCACGTCGATCCGGAGCGGGCGCCCGCCGATGTCGGCGACGACCTTGACCGTGACGCTCCCCTGCTCGGTGAACTTGAGCGCGTTGCCGATCAGGTTGATGAGGACCTGCTTGAGCCGAGCGGGATCGACCTCGACCGGGAGGAGCCCGTCGGCGGCTTCGGCGCGGAGGTCGACCGCGCGCGAGGTGGCCTGGCCGCCCAGCTGGGCGATGGTGTCGCGCACCAGGGGGGCCAGGTCGGTCGGCACCGGGTGCACCTCCATCCGTCCCGCCTCGATCTTCGAGACGTCGAGGACATCGTTGATCAGGTGCAGCAGGTGGGTGCCGTTGTCACTGATGCGGCCGAGGTACTGGAGGTCCTGCGCGGTGAGGTTGCCGGCCCGATTGCGGATCAGGAGATTGGCGAAACCGATGACCGAGTTGAGCGGCGTGCGGAGCTCGTGGCTCATGGTCGCCAGGAAGGAACTCTTGGCCTTGTTGGCGTCTTCCGCGGCGTCGCGGCTCTGGCGCAGCTCGGCCAGGAGGCGTTCGTTGGCCTCGTAGGCGGCGGCGTTGGTAAGCCCCGCGGAGAGGATGCCGCCCATGATCTTGAGGACCGTGAACTCCCGCTGGGTGAAGGCATCGGGAGGCATCGACGCGATCAGGAGCGCCCCGATGGCCCGTTCCCCCTCGAGGATCGGGAGCACCACCAGCGACCGGTTGGTGAGGGTGCGCACCAGCTTCTGGTCCACCCGGTGATCGGCGTAGGCGTCGGGGATCATCGTGGCCTCACGGTGGCGCGTGACCCACCCGATGATCGAGGTGTGGAGGTCCATCCGCTGGCCGCGCCATTGGGCCACGTTCCCGAGGGAGTTCCGGACGGTGTAATGGTCCCCGTCCGGGTCCACGACCGCGAGCATCGCTCCGTCGGCGCCAGTCAGCTGCATCGCCTGTGCGACGATGAGCTCGAGCACCATCTGGTCCCCGACGGCGGCGGTGGCGATCGCCTGCTGCATCTCGATCATCACCGCCTGCCGCTCCCCCTCGTGCACCAGATCCCCTTCGGCCCGCTCCCGTTCGCGCAGCTCCTTGAACGTGATCGAGATCGCCGCGAGGAGGATCAGGAGCGCCAGCCCGATCCCGATGGCCGCCGTGGTCAGGGCGCGCGCACCCGTCTCTTCGGCGGTCGAGGTCTGCGCGTCCAGGTAGCCGAGCTCCTCGATCTTGAACTCCACCAATTCCTTCCGGATCTGGTGCATCACGGCGTCACCGGAATGGACGATCGCCGAGATCCGTGCCGTGACACCCCCGGCCGAGTCGCGGGCGGCCAGGGTCTCCTGGATCAGCGCCACCCGGCGCGCGGCGAGGGGGCCGATCCGGGCGAGGTGCTGCTGCTGGACCGGGTCGTCGAGTGTCAGCGAGAGGAGGGAGTCGAGCAGGGGCCAGGCCCGCGCCAGCGAGTTGTCGCTGTCGAGCCGCAAGGCCCGGTCACCGGTGAGGGCGTAGCCGCGCGCGCTCGATTCGCCCTGGAGCATCCGGTTGAGGAAATCGGTGGCGGTCTCCAGGACGATGTAGGTGTGCGCCTCGGCCGTCACGGTCTGGTGGTAGAGCTTCTGGCTGCGATACGCGACGAACGCCGCTCCAAGGACGAGGATGACGGCGAGCAGGAAGCCGATGTAGGTGATGGTGCGGGAGGTGCCGCGTTCCACGGGGGTCAGGCGGGCGGGAGGAGGGTGCGGATGGCGGCGAAGAGGAGCTCCTCGTCGAGGATCGGCTTGGTCACGTAGCCGTCGAACCCCATCGCGAGGAACTTTTCGCGGTCCCCCGTCATCGCGTGGGCCGTGAGGGCGACGACCGGGAGGGAGGCGAGCGCCGGCGTGGTGCGCATCCGCTTCATCACCTCGGGGCCGTCCATCTCTGGCAGCGAGATGTCGAGCAATACGAGGTCGGGAGGGGACGCGGTCATCCCGTCCAGCGCGCTCGCGCCATCTTCGTACTCGTCGATCTGGTAGAGCTCGGCGAGCAGGGCCTGGAGCAGCAGACGGTTGTCGGGATTGTCCTCGACCACGGCGATCCGGCGCTGGCTCATCGGGCCTCCCGTATCTGGCGCAGGGCGGCCAGGGCAGTGTCATAGCTGGAGAGCAGGGTGGGGGTATGCCCAAGGGCCGCCGCCGCATCTCCCCGGCGGGCGGCCTCTTCCACCTGGCGGGCGTCCGCCATCAGCGTGGCGGCGCCGAGCTGCCCGGCGCCGGCCACGATGGTGTGGGCGGCGTCGGCAAGGGCGACCAGGTTACCCGTGGCGAGGGCCTGTTGCAGTGCCACCCGTCGGGCCGTCGCGGCCGCAGCAAAGGTGTCGATCATCTCGTTGACCAGTGTGGCTCCGCCGAGGCGTTCGAGGCGCGTCAGGCGGGAAAGGTCGAGGACGGGGTCGCTCATCTCCAAGGAGCCTAGCGTGCCCGGAGGGAACGAGAAAGGGGCCCCTGACTTTCCGGGGCCCCTCGCTCATTTCACGGTCCTGATCCGGAGATCGATCAGGGGACCTGCTTCAGCTCCACCCGGCGGTTGGTCGCGCGGTTGGCCCTCGTGGTGTTCGGTACCGACGGTGAATCCGGACCGTAGCCGACCGCGGTGACCCGCGATCCGTCGACGCCCTTGCTGATCAGGTAGGCGCGGACCGAGTTGGCCCGGGCCTGCGACAGCCGGCGGTTGGTGGCCGCGGAGCCGCTGTTGTCCGTGTGGCCACCCACCTCGACCTTGACGGTCGGGTTGTTGACCAGCGCCTCGGCCACGCGATCCAGGATCGGACGCGAGGTCGGGGTCAGGGCCGAGCTACCGGTCCGGAAGTTCACGCCCGAGAGGACCAGCGTGGTCTTGCCGGCTGCGGCATTGAACAGGCGCTGGCACCCGTTGGAATCGACTTCGAGGCCGGCGGGGGTGTTCGGGCACTTGTCATCGCGATCGACGACCTTGTCGCCGTCGGTGTCGGGCAGCGGGCAGCCGTTGCCGTCCACCGCGGTGCCGGCGGGAGTGCCGGGGCAGCGGTCGGCGGTATCGGCCACGCCGTCGCCATCGCTGTCACGCGGACAGCCGTTGGCGTCCACCGGGGTCCCGGCGGGGGTGCCAGCGCAGCGGTCGTTGTTGTCGGTCACGCCGTCGCCATCGGTGTCGCGCGGGCAACCGTTCGCATCCACCGCGACACCCATCGGGGTCCCGGCGCAGCGATCGTTGTTGTCGGTCACGCCGTCGTGGTCCGCGTCCTTCGGAAGCGGGCAGCCACGCGCGTCGACCCGATCACCCGCCATCGTGCCGGGGCAGGCGTCGTTCGGATCGGTGACGCCATCGGCGTCCGCGTCCTTCGGGAGGGCGCAGCCGCGCGCGTCCACTCGCTCACCCGCGGCAGTACCGGGGCAGGCGTCGGACTCGTCCAGCACGCCATCCTTGTCGCTGTCCTTCGGGCCGGTGGCGGTGCCGAAGAACCAGTTGAGGCCGGCGTCAACACCGGCGACGTAACCGGTAGCAGTATTGAACGCGCCGCCGGTGCCGAACTTGTCGTAGGTCCCTTCGACCCGGAGACCCATCATCGAGCCGAAGTCGTGCTGGATGCCGAAGAGGAATCCTGCGCCGCTGGCCGAGGCCGGAGCGCCGAACTTCGAATCGAAGGTCTCTTTCGTGTACCCAGCGCCGATGATCACCTTGTTGCCGGCGCCGAACGGGCGGTGGTACGCAAGGCGGAACCGGACCGGCCTGTCAATGGTGTAATTGGAGCTGACGTTCTTGTCCTTGCTCTTCTGGAGGCTCGCATCCGCCTCTAGCGCGATTCCGCCGCCGAGATGGACGCCGAGGCGAATGCCGCCACCCACGCCGCTGGTGAGGTTCAGAGCACTGGGATACATGGCGTAGCGGCCGAAGAGGCCGATGTCCACCGAGCCTTTCCCGGGCGCCTGCGCCGCCAGGGTGCCGGCCGTAGTGAGCGCGAGGCCCAGGCTCACGAGGATCGAACGACGCATGCGGATTCTCCTTCAGGGGAAGAACTCGGGGCACCAATGCCCCAGTGGGGTGCCGAAATGACTCGGCATACCCAGCGAATATATCAGCCGGGCGCGGGCTCGAAAGCCCGCCGGTGTATTGGATCGGGAGCGCCGTACTCCCCTTCCCGGCCAGGGTCGCGGGAGTTCTGCGCCCATATACCTTATACACTTACCCCGCTTCCCCGCTACCCCCACCCCCGATCCCATGCTTCGCGCCAAGGTCCTCGGGCTCGCCATCGTCTCCGTCGGCCTCCTGGCCGACCCCCCGGCCCAGCTCAGGGTCCTGCGGGCCCTCCCCCAGGGGGACGCCGGCCCGCTGGCCGTGGTCTCGGTCAGTTTCGATCGCCCCATCGCGGCCTCGTTGGAGGGGGTGACGGCCGATCCGGCCCGCCTCCTCCAGATCCTGCCGGCCGTCCCGGGCCGAGCGGAGTGGCGGGATCCGGTCACCATCCGCTTCACCCCGGCCCAGCCCCTCACCCCGGGCACCACCTACAAGGTCACGGTCGATACTGCCTTCCAGTCGCTGGATGGAGCGAAGCTGCCGGAGCCGTATCACTTCGAATTCCGGGTCCGGGGGCCCAAGATCCTGGCCGGGATGCCGGCCGGCCCCGGGCTCTCTCCTACCCTGATCCAGGCCCGCGACACCTTTCGGATCGTCGTGAGCCAGGCGGTGACCCCGGCCCTCGTGACCCGCTGGGGATTCATCGAAACGGAGCGAAGCTGCTCCGCCGGGCGACAGGTGATCCGGCTCCAGCTCCTCGACCAGAAGCCGATCCCCACCGATGCTCCCTGGCAGATCCGGGAAGCGGGGGGGTGGGATCGCGACCGTCGCGCCGACTCCCTCCGTCGCGTCGTGGCGCTCACTCCCGCCGACGCGGTCCCACTCGACTGCCCCGCCGCACTCGTTCTCCCCACCTGGTTCGATGAACTCGGCGCCGAGCTTCCCGATCGGTATCCCTTCCATACATATGGCGCGTTCAAGATCGCCGGGATGACCTGCGCCCCCGCCTGCCAGGTCGGCCCGGTGGGCCCCGCCTACGTCCGTTTCAGCACCCCCGTGAAGGGCGCCGAAGTGCAGCGGCACGTGAAACTGCTCCCCGCCATCCCCGTGGTCGTCGACGACACGACCGATGAACGGACGCAGTGGTCACTAAGCGAAGCTTCACTCAAGCCACGCACCGGCTACGCGGTCGTGGTGGACACCGGCCTCCGCGACGTTTTCGGGCAGCGGCTCACCGGCAACCCGGTCGCGACCATCGCGACGACGGGGTACACCCCGTCGCTCGATTACGAGGGGGGACGGATGCTGGTCGAGCGGACGGGGTTCCACACCCTCGCCGTGCGGCACGTCAATCTCGACACCCTCTTCGTCGCGATCCGCCCGATCCCCGATTCGCTCTATCCTGAATTCCTCCGCCGCGGACCGTGGGGGTGGGATCAGCTCTGGGACAAGCTCGACTCGACCTCCGGCGCGACACCGATGCTGGTGCCGCACCCGCAGGACCAGATGATGATCACCGGGATCCCGCTGCCGATCCCGGATGCCAGCCGCTCCGGCACCCGCGCCGCCTGGGCGATCCGCGTGCGCGGCGTGGTCCCGGTCCAGCTGATCAAGCAGGCGTGGCAGCGCGCCCCGATGGCGGTGGCCCAGGTGACCGACCTCGGCGTCACCAGCCGAGCGGGAGGGAGCGAGGCGACGGTGTGGGTGATGGGGAATGGAGATGGCGCTCCCCGGCGCGGCGCGGAGGTCGAGCTACACGACGGCAAGGGAAAGTTGCTGGCCCACGGCGTCACCGACTCGACCGGCCTGGCCCGCTTCCGGTCGATCCGCGGCCTCGGCGGGAACGACGAGAGCTCTGACGGCGGCGAGTGCGAGGATTGCGGCGGCGGCGGCAATACCGGCGGCGCGTACGTCTCGGTCCGGCTCGGCGCCGATCGCACCCTGCTCGGCATCAACGAATCGGCCAACGACCTCTCCCCCTGGCAGTTCAACGCATACAGCGCGTACGGCGTCGGCAAGCTTCCCATGGCCGCCGCGATCTTCACCGAGCGCGGCATCTATCGTCCGGGCGAGAAGGTCTTCGCCAAGTCGATCGTCCGGAACGGAACGCTCGGGTCCCTCACCCCTCCGCGCAGCGGCGACTCGGCCAAGATCGTCTTCCGCGACCGCGACGGCGGAGAATTCCATTCGCGCGTGGTGCGCCTGTCGGCCTTCGGCACTGCGGCCGATTCGCTCACCATCCCGGCCGATGCCAAGCTCGGCACCTACTCGGTGTCGGTGATGGTGCACCGGCAGGGGGCGTGGCTCTCGGCCGCGGACGCGAGCTATCGGATCGCCGAGTATCGCGCGCCGGAATTCCTCGTGACCACCAGCGGCGATACCGCCGCGCGGTTCCCGGGCGACACCTTCCGCACCACCATCGAGGCGCGCTACCTCTTCGGCGCGCCGATGGCGCGCGCGAGCGTGCACTGGACCGCGCGACTCGCCCCCAGCTGGTTCGGGGCCTGGCAGATCACCGGCCTCGGCGATGGCTGGTACGTGGGGAGCAGCGGATACTGGTGGGAAGAGAATGAGTCGAGCAGCGCCGGAGAGCCGACCGTGCTGGCCGAAGGGATCGACTCGCTCGATGCGACGGGTCACCTTACCGTGGGCGCCGCAGTGAGCGCACCGGCGCGCGGGCGCGCGGGACAGGTGACCATCGAGGCGGTGGTCACCGACGTGAACCGCCAGAGCGTTGCGAGCTCCGCCACCGCCGTGGTGCACCCGTCGGCCTTCTACATCGCCGCGAAACCGGGCGGAGAATATTTCTGGGTGGGTGGGAAGCTGCAGTCGATCCAGCTGCTGGCGGTGCGCCCCAGCGGCCAGCACGTGGCGGACGTGGCGGTGAACGGAACGATCATCCGGCGCGAGTGGCACCAGGTGCGACGCGAACGGGGCGGCTACGGCGAGACCTTCGGCCAATGGGTGGAGGACACCGTGGCGCGCTGCGCCGTGCGCACTGCCGCCGCACCGGTGTCCTGCGACTTCACCCCCGCCGAAGGCGGCAGCTACATCGCGCGCTTCTCGGCCAAGGACGGGGCGGGGCGCGATGTAGTGACGTCGTTCTATCGTTGGGCCACCGGGCGCGGGTGGGTGCCCTGGAACGACGACTCCCGCTTCAAGCTCGACCTCATCCCCGACAAGACCCGCTACTCCCCGGGGGACACCGCGACGATCCTGATCGCGTCGCCGTTCACCAACGCCGAGGCGTGGTTCACGGTGGAGCGGGAGGGGATCCTCGAACAGCGGCGGATCCGGATCGTGGATGGGGCCACGCGCATCCGCCTTCCGATCACCGAGCGCCACGCGCCCAACATCTTCGTCTCGGTCGTGGTGATGCGGGGGCGCAGCGGGCCGCAGGGGACGCTCGATGATCCGGGGCGCCCGGCGATCCGCGTCGGGTACGCGCAGCTGGTGGTCACGCCGGAAGTGAAGCGGCTGCAGGTGACCGTCGAGCCGGCGCAGGGGGAATACCGCCCTGGCGACAGCGCCGAAGTGCGGCTCACGACAGGTAGCACCCGGGGGCCGGCTCGGAGCGAAGTGACGCTCTGGGCCGTGGACGAGGGAGTGCTGTCACTCACCGGGTATCTCACGCCGGATCCCCTCGATCTGCTCTATCAGCCGCGCGGACTCGGGCTCACGCTCTCGAGCGGCCTGGTCAACGTGGCGCCGCAGGTGCTCAAGGGGGAGAGCCGGTCGCTCAAGGGGATGACCAACGCCGGACAGGGAGGAGGACGCGAAGGGGCCGACGTGCTCCGGTCGCAGTTCCAGACCACCGCCTTCTTCCTCGGATCGGTGATCACCGGGGTGGACGGTCGGGCGACGGCCAAGGTCAAGCTGCCGGACAACCTGACCACCTTCCGGGTGATGGCAGTGGCCGTCACCGCCGGCGATCGCTACGGCAGTGGTCAGGCGCCGATGCTCGTCACCCGACCTCTCCTCGCTCGTCCTTCGCTCCCGCGCTTCTTCCGCCCCGGTGATGACTTCCTCGCCGGCGTGGTGGTGAACCAGCGCGCCGGCGGGACGCCGACCGTGACCGTCGATGCGACGGGGCAGGGGATCACGTTCAGCGGCACCCAGCACCAGAACGCGACGCTCGACGCCGGGCGCGGCAAGGAAGTGCGCTTCCCCGTGCGTGGCCTCCCGGGCGACTCGGCGTCGTTCCGCTTCGACGTGGCCGGCAATGGTGACCGCGACGCGGTGCTCACCCGCCTCCCCATTCGACCCGCGTATCATCCGCGCGCCACGACGGTCGCCGGGATGCTCACCGACACCGCCACGATCTCGCTCATGCTCCCCGCCGGGCTCGACCTCAGTCTCACTCGGCTCGAGATCTCGACCGGTACCACGCCGCTCTCTGTGCTCCGCGGTCTCGACTCCGAGCTCCGGCTCTACGACTGGCTCTGCACCGAGCAGGTCGTGAGCACGATGACGCCGCTGCTGGCGCTCTATCGCGCCCAGCAGGTGGGGGGCGATTCGCTGGCCGGGAGCGACGCCAAAGGGCGCCTTGAGCGGGGCGTGTCGATGCTCCTCGGGCGCCAGAAGGAGGATGGGTCGTTCGGGCTCTGGAATCGTTCGGACAACTGGACCTCTCCCTGGCTCACGGCCTACGCCGGCGCCTTCCTCGCCGATGCCAAGAAGGCGGGGCTCGTGGTGAACGACTCAGTGCTGACCCGCGCCGCGACGTGGCTGAGCGGGAAGCTGCGGGATCCCAAGGTGATCGCCTCGCCGGTGGCGTATTGGTACAACGACGTGCAGATCAAGCTCCGCGAGCGGGTGGCGGCCGCCGACTTCGTGAGCCGGATGGGTCAGCCCGACCTTGCGGCCGAAAATGAACTGGTGCGTACGGCCGGATTGCTCAGCTGGGAGGACCGGGTGCGACTGGCGCAGATCCTGGCTCGGAGGGGGGCGACTCGGAATGCGCGGGCCCTGCTCGAGCCGATCTGGCGCACGGTCACGGTCGAAGGGAACCGCGCGATCGTGCCGGACTCGGCGGCGCACGACTTCTACTTCTACTCCCGCATCCGTCCCGCCGCCCGGCTCCTCCAGGCCACGATGGCGGTGGACTCGGCCAACCCGCTCATCGGGCCGCTGGTGCAGACCCTGGTCGCGAGAGGCAGGGCCGAGCACGGGTGGTACTGGTGGTGGAACACGCAGGACGCCGCGTCGAGTGCGGAGGCGCTGGCCGAGTTCGCGCGGCGGCAGGGCGTGGCGGGACAGCGAGGGGTGGTAGTGAATGGAGGAGGGCGGATCGTCATGACCCTCGCACCAGGGGCGAAGGGGGCGGAGCGTGACGTGAATGTCCCGGCGCTCCTCACGGCGGTGGGGCGCGACAGCGTGCGGCTCACGCTCAGATTGACGGCACAGGGACCTGGGCCCGCGCTCTTCTACTTCGTGACCGTCAAGGATGTGCCGCAGGCGCTGCCAGTCACGCCGGATGACAGGGGGATCAGGGTGGAGCGCTGGTATGAGCCACTCGACCGGAAGACCCCCATCGGGTCGGTGACCGAAGGGGAGCTCGTGCGGGTGCGGCTGCGGATCACGGTCCCTGCCGAGCGGCAGTTCGTGGTCGTGGACGATCCGCTCCCGGCGGGGCTTGAGGCGGTGGATCTCAGCCTCGCGACTGAAGCGCGCGGCTTCAGCGGAAACGACTGTTCGTATGGTCAGCGTGCGGAGAACGACGAGAACACCGACCAGAGCAACAGTGGGTGGGATTGGTACTACGGTTCCTGGGAAGGGTGCTGGTGGAGTCCGTTCGATCATCAGGAACTGCGCGACGATCGGGTGGTCTGGGTGGCGAGCGTGCTCTGGAAGGGGACATACACGATGAGCTACATCGCGCGTGCCACCACCTCGGGGACGTTCAAGCGGGCGCCGGCGTACGCGGAGGAGATGTACAACCCTGCAGTGAATGGACGGACGGAGGGAGGGACGTTCACGGTGCGGCCGCGGTGAGGTGGGCGGTCAGGCGGTACGGCGGTAAGGTGGTAGGGGCACTGTTCCTGCTGGGGATCGCCTGGTCGTATGTCTGGACCTGGCTTCCCCTTCCCTGGGACCTCCTCGCCCCCGCCGCCACGCCGTCGCTGACGCTCACCGATCGCCACGGCGCCGTGCTTCGCACCACGCGAGCCGAAGACGGCTCGCGTGCGCGCTGGCTGACGCTCGGCGAGATGGATCCCGATCTCCTCGCGGCGTTCGTGGCCGCCGAAGACCGGCGGTTCTTTGATCATCACGGCGTCGACTGGCTCGCGGTCGGCCGAGCGGTGCGGGATAACGTCACTTCACTCCACGTCGTTTCGGGCGCGTCCACCATCACGATGCAGCTCGCTCGGCTCCTTCGCGACCAGCCGCGTTCCCTTCCAGGCAAGATCGCACAGGCGTTCTGGGCCCTCCGCCTCGAACACCACCTCTCCAAGCAGCAGATCCTCGAGCAGTACCTCGACCGCGTCCCGCTCGGTCAGGCCACACTCGGCGTCGAATCGGCTTCGCGGCTCTACTTCGGTCGCTCGGCCGAGGACCTGTCGCTGGGGCAGGCCGCACTCCTTGCCGGGCTTGCAAAGCTCCCCACCTCCGACCCGCTCTCCGCCCCCGCGCGCGCGAGCCTCGGTCGGGCGGAAGTATTGCGCGCCCTGGTCGAGCGCGGCTATGCCGACAGCGCCACCGCCGCGCGTGCCTTGACCGAGCCGGTGATACTCCTCGATCCCGGCGCACGATTCCTCGCCCCTCACTTCACCAGCCAGCTCCTCGCCCGCACTCCCTTCGACTCGCTCGGCGGGACGTGGCGGACCACGCTCGACCTCTCCTTGCAGGCCGATGTGGAGAGCGAAGTGCGGCATACGGTGGAACAGCTCGCTGATCGCGGCGGTCGGCAGGCGGCGGCGGTCGTGCTCGACAACCTGACGGGCGATGTCCTCGCCTGGGTCGGCTCCCCCGACTTCTGGGCCGACAGCACCGGACAGGTCGACATGGTCGCCTCCCGCCGCCAGCCTGGCTCGACCCTCAAGCCCTTCCTTTATGGAATGGCGTTCGACCGGGGCTATTCGGCGGGATCGGTCCTACCCGACCTCCCCGTGACCTACACGACGGTCACCGGCCCGTACCGGCCCAACAACTACGACCAGCGCTTCCACGGACCGGTGCGGGCGCGCGAAGCGCTGGCGTCGAGCTTCAACATCCCCGCGGTGGAGCTGACCGAGCGACTCGGCTACCAGAACCTCCTCCGCACGATGCACCTGGCAGGATTTGCCTCGCTCGATCGCCCGGCCGAAGTGTATGGGTTGGGGCTGGCGCTGGGGAACGGGGAGGTGACGCTGTTGGAGCTGGCCGACGCCTATCGCGCGCTGGCGAGCGCGGGGGAATATCGGCCGGTGCGAATGCGCTTGCCGTTGGACGGGCCGGGGAGTGCGGCGGAAGGGCGGAAGGTGATGAGCCCGCGTGCGGCGGCGCTCGTGCTCGACGTCCTTTCAGATCCAGCGGCGCGGATCCCCGGCTTCGGGCTCGAGACTCCCTTCGATCTCCCCTTTCCCTTTGCGGTAAAGACCGGCACGAGCCGGCACTACACGGACAACTGGGCCGTGGGGGTCGCGGGGGGATTCACCGTCGCCGTCTGGGTAGGGGATTTTACCGGCAGGCCGATGGACGCGGTGAGCGGCGTGAGTGGCGCCGGGCCGCTCCTGCACCGGGTGGCGCTCCTGACGTCGAAGGTGGTGGCGCCGAGGGGGCTCCCATCCCCCGCTCTCTATGGTGGGGAGCTGGTCCGAGTCTGCCGGGTCTCGGGCCACCTGGCGGGGGCACACTGTCCGACGCTCGAGGAGTGGGTCTTCCCTGATCAGGCGCCGCTCACCCCGTGTGACTGGCACGCGGCGGACGGGCTTCATCTCCCGGCCCAGTACGCCGAGTGGGCGCGGCAGTCCAGCGTCGATGCAGGGGTCGGTGTGGATGTGGGCGTGGCTGCGGCGGTGACGGAGGCGAAGCCCGCCGCACCGGGGCCCTTCCATATAGTCTCTCCCGAACAGGGAGACCGACTGGGTGTCCCTCCCGGGGTCGACTCGGCGTACGCGTCGATCGCGCTGCAGGGGGCGGGCGGAAAGGGGAGCGGACGCGCGAACTGGTACGTCGATGGGAGACGGGTGCGGGGGGATCGGTGGGTGCTGGTGCCGGGACAACACCGGATCCTCGCCGTGACCGGTGAGAACGAGCGGGACAGCGTGGAGGTGGTAGTCGAGTGACCCGATCCCTCCTCTTCGCTTCCCTCACCCTTCTGGTCGCCCGTCCCGCCATTGCCCAAGCCCCGGCCCCGACCGGCGCTCGGCGCTGGACGTTGGAATTCTTCAGCGGCAACGGGTGGAATGCGCCTTCGCCGTTGACCATCGAGCAGACGGGCCAGCCCGACATCAATTTCATCGCCCACTGGACGACACGCCCCTTCTACAACGCGAAGTATTACGCGGTCCGGGTGACCCGCTGGAAGGGTGACAAGGGGTGGGCGTTGGACTATACGCACCACAAACTCTACCTCCAGAACACGACGGCCGAGGTGCAGCATTTCGTGATCTCCCATGGGTACAACCTGCTGCACCTCTCCAAGGTCTGGCGCACGCACGAGTGGATCCTCTCGGCGGGAGGCGGCGTCGTGTTCACCCATCCGGAGAACACCGTGCGTGGTCTGGTGCTGGATCCCGTGAGTGGCGGGACGCTGGGAGGTGGTTACTATCTCGATGGAGTGTCGGTGATGGGCGCCGTGGGGCGGCAGGTGAAGATCCACGGGCCGCTGTTCACGAGCGGACTCCTGAAAGTGACGCTGTCCGATGTCACCACCCGCGTGCGCGATGGTGAAGCGGAAGTGCCCAACGCGGCGTTCCATGTCAACATCGGGCTCGGGATGCGTTTGTAGGTGGTCGAGGAGGGGGCGACGACGTGCTGGTAGGAAGGGAAGAAGGTAGGAAGGTAGGAAGGCACCCAAGCGGTCATCCCGAGCGGAGCGAGGGATCTACTATGTTCAGTTCGAAATTGGATCGGATGACCCGGTCTATACGGGCAAGATCCCTCGCTCTGCTCGGGATGACACTGTGTGGGGCACCGCTCGTTGCCCAAGCTCCCGACGCGGCGACCCTTTCGGAACGCCTCACCCGGATGACCGCGGTCACCGGGTTCGAACGCGCCGCGCTCGACTCGGTGCAACGGCTCTATTCGGACGCGCATCGGGACCGGGCCGGGAACGTCGTGGTGGATCGCGGCCAAGGCGCCGCGACGCTCATCGTCTGCCCATTCGATGAGGTCGGCTATGTCGTGGGGGGGATCCGCGACGACGGCTGGCTCACGCTCCGGCGGGTGGGCGCGCGGGCGCCGAGCGCACTGTTCGATCAGTATCTCGAGGGGCAGCGGGTGACGGTGTGGGGGCGGCGGGGTGCGCTTCCGGCAGTCGTCGGCGTGCGCTCGACCCACCTGACCCGGGGACGGACCACCAACGATGCGCCGTTCACGGTCGATGACGCGTTCGTGGATATCGGCGCGTCGAGTGCGGCGGAAGTGCGGGCCGCTGGAGTCGGTGTTCTGGACCCCGTGGCCAGGATGAAAGAGACTACCCGCTACGGCACCGATCTCCTCGCCGGTCCCTCATCAGGACGGCGCTCGGCCTGCGCCGCACTCGCGGCCGCATCGGTACAGGGATCCACTGCCGCGCCCGGCCGGATCGTCGTCGCCTTCGCGGTGGAGCAGGAGCAGGGGCAGCGGGGGCTGCGGACGTTGATGAACAACGCCGGGCCCTTCGCGCGGACGATCATCGTCGATGGCGCCGCCGGGGCTGCTGGCACCGTGGCCGAACGGAGCGACACCACCGCCTCGCGGCTGTTCCCGCGGCTGGGTGCAGTGAGTCGACTCACTCTACCGACACGGAATACAGGCACACCGGTCGAGACAGTCTCCCTCGCGGACGTCGACACGCTACGGGCCAGGATCACGACGGTGATCGCGGGAGGTGGGCGATGAGAGTCGGTGGTCGGTGGTCGGTAGTCGGTGGACTTCTGATGGCTCCTCCTGCGCTCTTCGCCCAGAGCCGTCCAGCGCCGGCGATCACGGTCGCGGAGGCGCAGCAGGTAGTCTCGCGGCTGGTCGAGAGCTACGGCGTGTCGGGGATGGAAGGGCCGGTGCGGGACGCGGTGCGGGGCATGCTGCCAAGTTGGGCGCATCCGACCACTGATGCTGCCGGGAATCTCTGGCTGACCGTCGGGCCGGGAGCGCCGAAGGTGGTCTTCATCGCGCACCTCGACGAGATCGGCTGGGAGGTGACCGCGATCCGGGACGACGGGACGCTGGAGCTCAAGAACCGAGGGGGTTTCTTCACCTCTCTATATGAAGCGGAGCCGGCCCTGATCCATACTGGCAGCGCCATCGTGCCAGCGGTCTTCCTACCGCGCGATTCGATGGGGACTTCGCCGCGGCGAGCGCCGGGGGCGCTCCGAGCTGACCCTGGCACTGGGTCGCGCGCCGGGACCGAAGCACTCGGCGTGAAGATCGGCTCGACCCTCACGATGCCGAAGTCGTACGCGCGCTTGGTCGGCACCCGCGCCACCGGTCGTTCCTTCGACGATCGGGTCGGGGCGGCCGCGCTGGTGCTGGCGGTCCGGCGGCTCGATCCCCGCGCGCTCCGCCACGCGGTCACCTTCGTCTGGAGCACGCGCGAAGAGACCGGGCTCGAAGGAGCACAGGTCGTGGCCGACTCCCTCAAGGACGGACCCGCGGTCGTCCTCGCGATCGACACTTTCGTCTCCGCCGATTCGCCGCTCGAACTCCCGAACTTCGCGCTGGCGCCGCTCGGCAGGGGGCCGGTGTCGCGGGCGGTCGACAATTCCAATGTCACCCCCCCCGCGCTGGTCGATTCGCTGGTGGTACTCGCTCGGCGCCGAGGGATCCCCTTCCAGGTGGGCGCGACCAACGGCGGGAACGATGGGTCCACCTTCGCCTCCTACGGCGTCCCCGATGCGGCGATGGGGTGGCCCCTCCGGTACTCGCACTCGCCGGCGGAGGTGATCGACTTGAAGGACCTGGTGGGGCTGGCGCGGATGGTGGGCGCGGTGGCGACGAGCTGGTAGGAAGGGAAGAAGGGAGGAGGGTAGAAGGGGCCTGGTCGGAACCTTCCTGAACGAAGTGAAGGACCTTCTCGACATTGGGCAGGTCCTTCGCTGCGCTCAGGAAGGTTCCAATTCTTTGATCTTCTTCCCTTCCTCCCTTCCTCCCTTCCTGCCTTCCTCCGTTCCTCCCTTCCTCCCCTCGTACCTTCCTACCCTCTTGCGTTGACCGGGCGCTTAATGCATAGTTATGCACTATGCAACCGCGCACCCTCGCCCTCGCCTTCAGCGGCGGGCTCGACACCTCATTCTGCGTCCCGCACCTCACCGAGCGGGGATTCGCCGTCCACACCGTCTTCGTCGATACCGGCGGCACCACCCCTGAGGACCGCGCCGCCATCCGCGCGCAATCAAAGGCGGTCGGCGCCGTCGAGCATCACGAGGTCGACGCCCGCACCGAGGTTTGGAATGATTTCGTCCGCTTCCTGATCCAGGGGAACGTCCTCCGGGGGGAGGTCTATCCCCTCTCCGTCGCGGCCGAGCGGACCCAGCAGGCGATGTCGGTCATCAAGGTGGCGCGGAAGATCGGCGCCACCGCGGTCGCGCACGGCTCCACCGGCGCCGGCAACGACCAGGTCCGCTTCGACGTCGCCTTCCGCGTCCTCGCCGCCAACCTCGAGGTGATCACACCGATCCGGGAGCTCGCCCTCTCCCGCGATCA
>JANMWE010000130.1:0-11319 GCA_031393795.1 Gemmatimonadota bacterium | reverse complement strand
GATCAGGAAACCGACGGCCGCTGGATGGCCGAGGT
The DNA here is from genome assembly GCA_031393795.1 of Gemmatimonadota bacterium. Taxonomy (GTDB): domain Bacteria; phylum Gemmatimonadota; class Gemmatimonadetes; order Gemmatimonadales; family GWC2-71-9; genus CAMLHU01. The sequence goes on along the minus strand of JANMWE010000130.1, from coordinate 11,284 downwards.
CGCTGCGTTGCCCGGCGTCATGACCTACGGCGTCACGCCGGCTGATGCCACGGCCAAGGTGCAGGCGCTCGCACTGCGGGTGCTCGCCGAGCGCCTGGAGCACGGGGAAGCCGTTCCCGAGCTTCTGACCGTCTCCTTCGACGCGGCGTGAGCTCGTTCGGCGCCGCGAAAGCGCGGCGCGTCCTCGCTGCGCTCTTGCGCGTCGGGTGGATCATCAAGCGTCAGTTCGGCTCCCATCGTACACTCAGTCGTGCGGGTTGGCCGGACTTCGTCTTTGCCTTTCACGATGATGAAGAGATCGGTCCTCGGATGCTCGCCAAGGTCGCCAAGCAGACGGGCCTCACCCCGAACGACCTCTAGGAACGTCCTACCTAACCTGCGGTTGTAGCCGTCCCCTCGCTTCGCTCGGGGCAGGCTCTGCTCCGCGGCCAGGGCTCCGTGCTCCACGAGCCTCCCCGTGGCCACGCTGCGGAATCATTTAGGATTGTGCTTTGGCGGGGTTCGCTCGCCGCAGCTAAAGCGCCAACCGTTAGACCGCAACGCCTGCCGTCACCAACGCCCCACGCTCTCGAGCGACGAACTGGCTGACCGAACACCGTACCATCCACGTTGGGAGCGCGGTTTCGGTCAGCTCGAGGTTCGCAAGGGGAACAGAGGCAGACCCACTCAGGCGCCGGAGCGCACCGCTCCTTCACCGACAACGCCGCCGAGCACTCCCCCATACATCAGGTGTCCAATAAGACTCCCTCCGGCCATGGCTACCGAACCCGAGAAGAGCGGCATTCCCATCATTGGCATCACCATCACCTGTGCAACGAGCCAGGGAAGGAGGCTGTAGATGGCGCCGCGCACAACTGTAGGGCCCGGGAGTCGCTTCAGGAAGAACCTAACGTAGACTAGCCCAAGGATGACGCCGATCATCAGGTGCCCCATCCACCCGAGGAGCGCGATACCGCCCATCTTGCTCGCGAGCATTGAGGCCGGGTTCATGGCTGGGATCCCCATCATCGGGGCTGCGTACAGACCGACGGCCGTCATCACGAGGGTCCCGAGCAGGCCTGCTCCAATGACGCGTGCGATACGTGGTTGCATCGTGATCTCCTCCGAAGTGGTGAAGTACCAGTTCCGACCCGTCTGGTTGCCGGCACGAGGACCGCGCGCTGATGGCGTATCGTCCGGCCCATGGGTTATTGTCGGTAAGTCTTTGTTCCTTACACCACAGAACGGAGCGGCAGCGCTGCATGCGCGAATCCCCTGACACCGTGGCAGCTGTCCAGCGCCGTGATGCGGTGGTCTTGGAGCGGCTAATGCGAGCGTGCATCCCCGGGCTGCTGAGGGCGGCGAGGGCCGCGGGGCTTGCAGGCGACCGTGCTGAGGACGCTGTCCAGGCCAGCCTTCTTGTGTTTCTTCAGCGCTCTGCGGATTTCGACGGTCGTGCCCGCGTCTGCACCTGGATTCACGGCATTCTGGTCAGGAAGATCTGGGAGGAGCGACGCGGCGGGCGCCACGACGCGGAGCACGAAGACATTGACCGTGTCGTCGAGTCCCGGTTCGATACGGCAGGGAGCTGGATCCGCCCGCCACACGGCCCGGCCGAAGCCTTGGCACGCGGTGAGTTCCGCCGGGAGCTACAGTCGTGTCTTGACGGGCTGCCGCCCCGTCAGCGGCTGGCTTTCACCCTTCGTGAAGTGGAAGGCCTCGAAACGGCGGAGACCTGTAAGATTCTTGAAGTGTCTGCCAATAACCTTGGAGTGCTCCTCTTTCGCGCCCGCAACGGACTGAGGGAGTGCCTTGAGACAAAGGGATTCGCGGGGGGCGACAATGCTACGCTGTAATCAGGTCACGCAGCTCACAGCGAGCGATGACGTTCGCACGGCGCCGCTGTGGACGCGCGTTACCGTGCGCTTCCACCTGATGATGTGCCGGTCATGCCGGCGGTACGTGCAAGAACTCGCGGCGATAGGCGACGCGGTGCGGGCCTTGGCCCGAGACGCGCGCGAAGACAGCGGCCGAGTGGACGAACTCGTGCAGCGCGTGCTTTCGAGCCCATCTGGGTTCGAATTGTGATATCAACCTTGAAGTGCAACGCTCCCCGCGGTAGCGGGTTTTGCGTCGAGGGGTGACAGCGGGCATAGCATTCCCCCGGGGTGTGGTAGCCGCGGCGCTTGCGGGGCCGGGTGCTGTGAATGCGGAGAGTCGTCGACTCCCGTGGGACGGGGGATCGGTACCCTGCCGCGCCACGACGGGCACCCTGGCCTGGGGAGGGTCCGGACTTTCGCTGCGCCTTGGCATCGGCGCCGCGTTCGGGCAGATTTGGCCGTGCAGCGCGCGCCGGAAGCTCCTGACGTCCGGAGCGGGCGCGGGGTATTCTCGTTCAGCACTGACCGGGGCGGGACAGCGACATGCGCATCAGCGACATGAATTGGATGCAGGTCGAGGCAAACCTCACCCGCGATGACCGCGCAGTGCTGCCCCTCGGCAGCACCGAGCAGCACAGTCATCTCCGGCTGACCGTCGACTGCATCCTCCCGGAGCGCGTCGCGGCGGAGGCGGCCGAACCACTGGGGATCCCGGTCTTTCCCGTCCTCTCCTATGGCGTCACACCGTACTTCCGGGAGTTCCCGGGATCGATCTCGCTCCGGGTCGAGACGCACCTCGCCGTCGTGCGCGACATCCTCAGCGGGATGGCGCACAGCGGCTTCCGGCGCATCATGATCTGCAACGGCCACGGCGGCAACGGTGCCGCCCAGCAGTGCGCCCAGGAGTGGGCGGCGGACCATCCTGGCTGCAAGGTCCTCTTCCACAACTGGTGGAACGCACCGAAGACCTTGGCCAGGGTGCAGGCCATCGATCCGGTGGCCTCGCACGGGTCGTGGATGGAGAACTTTCCATGGACGCGGCTCCCGGGCGTCGAGATCCCCAAGACGCAGCGACCGATGGTGGACCTGGAGAAGGTGCGGATGCTCGATCCCGTCGCGATGCGGGCCTACATTCCCGACGGCAACTACGGCGGCCTCTACGAGCGGTCCGACGCCGACATGCTCTCCCTGTGGCAGGTCGCCGTCGAGGAGACCCGTGCGCTGCTGGACGGTCCGTGGGGGGGCCCATCGTAGCGGCGCCGAAGGGACGCTGTCTCGTCTGGGGGGCGGGCGCGATCGGCGGCACCATGGGGGCGTTCCTGTCGCGCGCCGGTCACGACGTGACCTTGGTCGACACCGTGCCCGAGCACGTCGCCGCCATCCGTCGCTCCGGGCTCCGCATCACCGGGCCGATCGCCGAGTTCTCGACACCGATGCGCGCCTTCACTCCCGACACGCTGACCGGGACGTGGGACACGATCATCCTCGCCACCAAGGCGCATCACACTGCGGCCGCCGCGCGGGCCCTGCTCCCCCACCTGGACCCCGCCGGGTGCGTGATCTCGGCCCAGAACGGACTCAATGAGCTGACCATCGCCGAGGTCGTCGGCGAGGGGCGCACGGTCGGCGCGTTCGTGAACTTCGGCGCCGATTACCTGGAGCCGGGAGTGGTGCTCTACGGCGGGCGCGGGACCGTGGCGGTGGGAGAGGCGTTCGGACCGCCGGACTCCCGCCTCTCCTCCCGCGCGCTCCGGATCCGCGACCTGTGGCGCGACTTCGACGAGCGCGCCACCGCGACCGCCAACATCTTCGGGTACCTCTGGGCCAAGGAGGCCTACGGCGCGATGCTGTTCGCCACGGCCCTCACCAACGATTCGATCGCCGATGCGCTGGCCGCGCAGGAGTATCGCGCGCTCTACATCGCGCTCGCCAGGGAAGTCCTCGCCGTGGCACTGGCGCAGGGGGTACGGCCCGAGTCGTTCGACGGCTTCGATCCCGCGGTGTACCTGCCCGATGCCCCTCCCGGTGCCGCATCTCGCTCGCTCGATGACCTGGTCGCCCACAATCGGAAGTCGGCCAAGACCCACAGCGGGATCTGGCGGGACCTCGCGGTCCGCAAGCGACCCACGGAGGTCGACGCCCAGCTCGGGATCGTGGTGCGGCTCGGCGCGGAGGCCGGTGTGCCGACGCCGCTGACGGCGCGGGTGGTCACGCTGATCCAGGAGATCGAGCGGGGCATCCGCCCCCTGGCCCGCGAGAATCTCGAGGCGCTCGCCTCGTGAATCGCGACTTTGCGGACCGGACCGCGATCGTCACCGGCGCCGCGCACGGATTCGGCCGCGCGATCGCCCTCGCGTTCGCGGCGCGTGGCGCGGTGGTGTGGGCCTGCGATGTGCTCGAGGACGAGCTGGCCGAAACGCAGCGGCTCTGCCAGGCCGCGGGCAGCGCCTGCACGGTGCAGACCGTGGACGTCCGTGACCGGGATGCCGTGGGGCGCTTCGTGGCCGAGGCGTCGAGGTCGGCCGGGTGCGTGCATCTGCTGGTGAACAATGCCGGCGGCGTGCTGGGCCAGGTGGGCAGGCCCCTCGAGGAGGTCACGCCGGCGGAGTGGCAGGCCATCTTCGACGTGAACGTGACCGGGGCGTTCCTCTGCTCGCAGGCGGTGGCCCCGGGGATGAAGGTGGCGCACTTCGGACGCATCATCAATATCTCGAGCGGCGCCGGTCTCGGGATCAGCCTGACGGGGATCCAGGCCTACGCGGCGGCCAAGGCGGCGCAGATCGGGCTCACCCGACAGCTCGCCCACGAGCTGGGACCCTGGGGCATCACGGTCAACAATGTGGCGCCCGGGTTCGTCCGCTCGAATCCGACGACCGAGCGGCAGTGGCACTCCTACGGCGCCGAGCAGCAGCGAGCGCTCCTCGACGGCATTGCGCTCAGGCGCCTGGGGACGGTGGAGGATATCGCCGCCGGCGTGCTGTTCTTCGCGTCCGAGTCGGCGGGCTGGGTGACGGGCCAGGTGCTCTCGATCGACGGTGGCAAGTGAGGGGCCTCGCCGCGGTGCTGGCCTGGCTCGGGGAACGGCACGACCGGATCCTCGCGGAGCTGATCGAGTTCGCCGCCATCCCGAGTGTCAGCACCGATCCGGCGCACGTGGCCGATCTCGACGCCGCGGCGGCATGGGTCGCGGCGAAGCTCGCGGCCGCGGGGCCGTTCACCGTGCGGACCATCGCCACGCCCGGTGCGAGCGTCGTGTACGCCGAGTGGCTCGGTGCCCCGGGGGCACCCACGGCGCTGATCTACGGCCACTACGACGTACAGCCGGCGGACCCGGTCGAGCTGTGGCACAGCCCGCCGTTCCGGCCTACCGTGCGCGATGGTCGCCTTTACGCGCGCGGGGTGTCCGACGACAAGGGACCGATGCTCATTCCCATCAAGGTCGCCGAGGCGTTCTTTGCGGCACAGGGCCGCCTGCCGATCAATGTGAAGTTTCTGATCGAAGGCGAGGAGGAGATCGGCAGCCGTCACCTCGAGCCGTTCATCGCGCAACACCGCGCGCTGCTCCGGGCCGACATGGTGATCTCGGCCGACGGCGCGATGTGGCGCATCGACGAGCCATCGCTCACGGTCGCGAACCGGGGGCTGGCGGGGCTGGAGCTGACGGTGCGCGGGCCTGCCAAGGACCTGCACTCGGGGCGTCATGGCGGCAGCATCGCCAATCCACTGCACGCGATGGCACGCCTCATTGCGTCGCTGCATCAGCCGGACGGCCGTGTCGCCGTGCGCGGCTTTTACGACCGGGTCCGCGAGCTGAGTGCCGTCGAGCGCGCCGAGATCGCGGCGCTTCCATTCGAGGAGGCAACGTATCTTGGGCAGGTCGGCGCCGCCGCGGCCATCGGTGAGCCCGGCTACACCACGCTCGAGCGCCAATGGACCCGGCCCACGCTGGAAGTCAACGGACTGTGGGGAGGGTACCAGGGTCCGGGACAGAAGACGATCGTCCCGTCCGAAGCGCACGCCAAGATCACCTGCCGTCTGGTCCCGGACCAGGATCCGGACGAGGTCGTCGCCCTGGTGGCACGGCACCTGGAGCGCGTCGTGCCGGTCGGCGCGCAGCTCACGATCACGCCCGGCGATCATGGGGCGCGGCCCTACCACATCGACCGCGGCCACCGTGCGCTGAAGGCGGCGGCGGCGGCACTCGAGGCCACCTGTGGCATGGCACCGCTCATCGTCCGGATGGGCGGCACCCTGCCGGTCGCCGAGATGTTCGAGCGTCTCCTGGGACTGGACACCGTGTACTTCTCGTTCTCGACGGGCGATGAGGACTTTCACGCGCCGAACGAGTTCTTCCGGGTGCGCCGCCTCCATGAGGGCCTCGCGGCCTGGACGCGACTGTGGGACTCCCTCGGCCGGCCGGCGGCGTCATGACCCTCGCGCAGGAAGAAGCCCGCGTCGAGGCACACAGTGGCGCGCTCAGGAAAGAGCTCGGCGTCCGCGATCTCGCCCTCACTCAGATCCTGTTCATCATCGGCCTCACCTGGATCGGCGTGGCGGGCAAACTCGGGCCGTCACACGTCGTCCTGTGGCTGCTCGCCATCGTGCTCTTCTATCTGCCGATGGCCGCCGTGGTGATCTACCTCAACCAGCTGATGCCGCTCGAGGGCGGGCTGTACCAGTGGGCCAAGCTGGGGCTCAATCCGGTCGTCGGCTTCCTGCTGGCGTGGAACCTCTGGTTGTACGTCATCCTCTACACCTCGGAGATCGGGATCCAGTGCGCGACGTACCTGTCGTACGCCCTCGGGCCGGGCGCCGCCTGGATGACGTCGAGCACCGTATTCGTGGCATTCTCCTCGGCGCTGGTGCTGGCGCTGATGGCGGTGGCGGCCACGATCGGCCTGGCGGTGGGGAAGTGGGTGCACAACATCGGCGGCGTGTTCATGCTCATCATCTTCGCCGTGCTGATGGTGCTGCCGTTCGTCGGCCTGGCCACCGGCCACCTGCGTGAATTCCATCCCTTCCGCACCAGCCTGCCCGCGTTCTCGCTCTTCAACCTGAACATCCTGGGGAAGCTGGGGTTCGGGGCGCTGGGCGGATTCGAGTACATCGCCATCCTCGCCGGCGAGACCCACGCCCCCTCGAGCGCGGTCCGGCGCTCGGTGTATATCGCGGCGCCGATCATCGCCCTTATGTTCATCATGGGCACCGCGACGGTCGTGGCGTACGTCCCGACCGACCAGATCGACCTCGTCGGACCGATGCCGCAGGTGCTGCGCGCCGGCTTCGGGCCGTTCGGCATCGCCGGTCCGCTCGTCACCATCGCGATCCTCATGACCCTGGCGATGCGCGTGGCCCAGGTCAGCGTCAGCTTCACGGCCGTGACGCGCCTCCCGATGGTGGCCGGCTGGGACCGGCTGCTTCCAGCCGCGTTCAGCAGGCTGCACCCGCGGTTTCGGACACCGGTGAACTCGATCCTGCTGGTCGCCGTGTGCTCCTTCTTGGTGTCGCTGCTCAGCCTGATCGGTGTCGGTCAGGCGGAAGCGTTCCAGCTGCTGTTCAACGCCGGGGGCACCTTCTACGCGCTGGCGTACGTGGTGATGTTCGCGATACCTTTGGTCGGGCTCCGGGGTGTGCAGCCGAGGCCATCGCTCTGGCTGCGCATCGCCTCGGTGTCGGGGCTCGTGATGACGCTGCTCTACATCGCGCTGTCGATGTTCCCCATCATCAAGGTGGAGAACGTGGCGGGCTTCGCCCTGAAGATCGCATCGATGATCGTGGTGATGAACCTGGTCGGAGTCGGAATCCTCCTCGCCGCCCGGCGGCGAGCCCAATTGCAGCCAAGAATGGAGATCTGAGATGATGCATTCGGCTTCACGTGTCCGCGGCGCTGGCGCGCTGGTCGTTGTCCTCGTGCTGGCGCTGGCGGCGAGCGCCTTCGTGGCCGATCGTTCAGCCCCCAGCCTGGCCGGCGAATGGGACGTCTACATCGCCCTCAGCGCGCGGCCGCATTTCGGCTTCGAGGGGTGGAGGCGGATGGGGTTCGCCCACTTCGCGGGGGCCGACTCCGGGAACGTGGGCCTCCTGCGCCGCCGCACCGGCGAGACGATGCTCAACGTCACCCAGGTCTCGGCCAATGGCGATTCGGTGCTGCTGACCCAGGATGCGGGAGTGGTCATGCGCGCGGCCTGGCACGGGGACACGCTGGTGGGCGTCCAGTTCAACAACGATCGGCCGCTCGATCGCCGCTTCCGCCTCGTCCGGCGCGCGACGCCAGCGGTGGTCGAGCACGACTACCAGGTGTGGACGATGCCGGCCTCGGATTCGCAGTACGCGGTCACCGAGGACACGCTGGTGTTCATGCCGACGCGGGACGGCGCGCGGCTGGCGACCTACATCGCGCGGCCGGTGGGCAACGGGCCGTTCGGCGTGGTCATGCAACGCACACCCTATCGCCGCATCCTGCACGGTCCCGGGCGCTGGTGGGCCTCGCGCGGCTACATCTTCATCGGCCAGCACGTGCGCGGCCGCGAGCAGTCCAGCGGCGACGTCGCCGACTTCGGCGATTACAGCACCGACATCAACGACGGGTACGACGCGGTCGAGTGGGCGGCGGCACTCCCCGGCTCCAACGGCAAGGTCGGGCTGATCGGTCACTCGGACGAAGGCCGGCTGGCCTGGTTCGCGGCCGTCAGCAACCCGCCGCACCTCGCGGCGTTCTCGCCCACGGCGGCGTCGCCGGATCCGTGGGTGGTCGTTCCCTATGCCGCGATGGCGTTCGGGCCGATCAACGTGGACTGGGCCTGCCTGATGCGCGGCCGCACGATGGATCCCAACACCGCGGAGCTGGACATCGGCGAGGCCATCACCCATCTGCCGCTGGCGGATCTCCCCCAGCGGCTGGGCTGCGGCCGGATCCCGATGTGGGACCGCTGGATCGCGCATCCTACGCTCGACGCCTACTGGCGTCAGCACGCCGCCACCACCTACCTCGACAAGGTGAGGGCCCCGGTGCTCTCCATGGCCGGCTGGCACGATGATTCGCGCGGGCCGATCCACTACACCGACTCGCTGCTGAACCACCCGCACCACCCCAACTGGCATATCGTGATGGGCGTGCACGCGCACAAGGGCGTGGACTACGTGGCCGGCGACTTCGGGCCGCAGGCGCGCTACCAGTACCGCGATCTCCAGCTGCGCTGGTTCGACCACTACCTGCTGGGCAGGAACAACGGCGTGGACACGCTGCCGCACCTGGACATCTTCGTCCAGGGCGACAACACGTGGCGCCGAGAGAACGAGTGGCCCTTGGCGCGCCAGCACCTGACCAGGTGGTATGTCTCCTCGGGCGGACACGCCCAGACCAGCGCCGGCGACGGCGTGCTCGATTCGCTGCCGCCGAGGGGCGCCGCGGCCGACACGTTCACGTACGATCCGGCCGATCCGACGCCGTATCTCATCGACTCGCGCGAGCTGGAAGAGTCGCTCAACGAGGACTATACGCAACTCAACGCCACGCGGAGGGACGCGTTGGTGTTCACCTCGGCGCCGCTGACTCGGCCGCTCGAGGTCACGGGTGAAATGACCGCGCAGGTGTGGGCCGTGAGCGACCGCAAGGATACCGACTGGACGGTCATGCTGCTCGACGTCTTTCCGGACGGGCATGCCGAGCGGGTGCAGGACGGCCTGGTGCGGGCGCGCTTCCGGCGGGGGATGGAGCGCGAGGTGCCGCTGGTGCCCGGGCGGATCGAGCGCTACGACATCGACCTGTGGTTCACGTCGCTGGTGTTCCCGGCGGGGCACCGGCTTCGGGTCAGCATCGCGTCAGCGCTGTTCCCGAAGTACGACCGGAACCTGAACACCGGCGGGAACAACGAGCGGGACTCGACGTTCGTGGTGGCGCACCAGCGGGTGCTCCACGACGCGGCGCACCCGACGCACGTGCTGCTCCCGGTGGTGCCACGGTAGGCCGTGTGAGATGAATGCAGCGCGGACGCCGAGGAGGGGCCTAAGCCCCGCAAGCGCGATCGTCGCAGCCGGCAGCTAAGGCGCGGCAAGCCGCGCCGAGGAAGCTGGACGGGCTCGGGTAGCGGCGGCGCCGGTGAAGGGGATCACGGGATCATAGGAACGGTGGCACGATGAGAACACGCACCCTCGGCAGGAGCGGCCTCACCGTCTCGTCTGTGATATCAACCTTGAAGTGCAACGCTCCCCGCGGTAGCGGGTTTTGCGACGGAGCTCGCTCGCCGCAGCTGAAGCGCCGACCGTCAGAAGGCCAAACACTGAAGGGCGTCAATGAGTATCAAGAAGATCGTCGTCGGCGCGGTGGTGGTGGTCATCGGTCTGCCCGTGGTGTTGGTACTGATCGCGGTGGTGGCTTTCTATCTCTCTTTCTACTCCGCGAATCGGGCCAACGGCACGATGGTCTCTTCGGGCCAGGAACGCGAGTACCTGCTCCATGTCCCGCCGAGCTATGACCGCACCAAGCCGACTCCCCTCGTCATCAGTCTGCACGCCGCGATGCTGTGGCCGGCCCATCAGCGGGAAACGACCCACTGGGACAGCCTCGCCGATGAGCACGGGTTCATCGTCGTCTACCCCTCCGGAATGACGCCGTGGGGCGCCGGCACTGGTGTGTGGCCCAAGATCTGGCTCCTGAGGCCGGAAGCGGTTGTGACAGCCAATGTCCGATTCATCTCGGAATTGATCGACACGCTGGAGGTGGGCTACAACATCGACTCCACCAGGATCTATGCCAATGGCTTCTCCAATGGTGGAGCCATGGCCTTTGCGCTGTCCTGCAGGCTGTCCCATCGCATTGCGGCGGTCGGAACGGTGTCGGCGGCGCAAGATCAACAGCCGTGGAGTTGGTGTGCCGACCCCCATCCGATGCCGCTGATCAACTTTCATGGGACCGCCGACCTTGTTCCGTACAACGGTGGCAGGGTGTGGGCGTCCCCCAAGCCGTTTCCGAGCGTTCTGGCCTGGACAGCGGATTGGGCTCGCAGAAATCGGTGCGGGCCGGACCCTGGCGACTCCTCTGTGGCTGCCGATGTCACGCGGCTCGAATACACCCAATGTGCCAACGACGCGACGGTGGTGCTCTACACGCTCCGGGGAGGAGGCCATTCCTGGCCTGGCGGCAAGCCGTTGCCGGAGTGGATGGTCGGGCCCACTAGCCGCAGCATCGACGCAACGAGTCAGATGTGGGCGTTCTTTCGTGAGCATCGGCTTCCGAGCAAGTAGCAAGGCCGGGCGGCCGACGCGCGCACAGATCACTTGGGCGAGGCCGTCTAACCCGCGGCTGCAGCGGACTCGGTCGGCTTCGCCGCCCTCGCCGCTGAACCGCCAACCGTTAGGCGTCAAGCGGATTATTCATTGAGAGGCTGGTAGTGCTGGCCGCGCCTGACCTCCGAGACACGATCCTT
>JANMWE010000109.1:0-9238 GCA_031393795.1 Gemmatimonadota bacterium | reverse complement strand
TCCTGGTGGAAGTGCATCCCCAGCCGGAGCGGGCCCTCTCCGACGGCGCGCAGACCCTTGCCCCCGAGCAGTTCGAGAAGATGATGCGCGAGGTGCGCGCCATCGCCGAGGTGATCGGGCGGCGGGTGGCTGAGCCGGCGGCGGCGCGGCGGTGAGACAGATCGACAGGCAGACAGGTGGACAGGACCACATTCGGCTGGCGGGACTCGTTGTCGCGATCCTGTCAGCCTGTCTGCCTGTCCACCTGTCTGCACAGGCTCCGGATGCCGCCGCGATCCTGTCCCGCGCCGCGTCCGTCTACAGCGCCGCGGGGAGCCTCGAGGCCGATTTCCGCCAGGTGATCGCCGACGAGAACATCGGCACCTTCCGGAGCCGGGGGCGGCTTGCCCAGCAGGGCGCCGACAAGTTCGCGATGCGCTTCACCGATCCGTCGGGGGAAGCGCTCGTGATGGATGGCACCAGGCTCTGGGTCTACACGCCGAGCACCACACCGGGCCAGGTGATCCGGATGGCGCAACCGACCGGACCGGGCGCGCCGAACCTCGTTGCCTGGCTCCTCGATCGACCGACGGAACGGTACGGCGCGCGCTGGCTCTCCGCCGACACCACCCACGGCACCGATCTCCTGGCGCTCACCCCGCGCGACTCGACCCTTCCCTTCCGTGCCGCCGTCGTCTCGTTCGCGCGCGCGGACGGGCTGCCGCGCCGGATCGAGATCACCGAGCGGGGCGGCGCCAAGCGGACGCTTACGCTGACCCGCGTGCGAAGCGGCAGGAAGATCCCCGTACGGGTGTTCCGGTTCGATGTACCGCGTGGAGTGCGGGTCGTCGATCAGTAGCGAGGGGCGAACGGCAGCGACGAGGGGGGAGTGCTAGTATCGAGCGGGCGAGAATGTTCAAAGCGCGGAAGCGACTGGATCTCTTTCACGCGTTGAACTTGTTGCCCACTCGCCCCTTGCACTCGCCCCTCGTTACTCTCGAAGCGCCTTCTCCACCTCCGCCGCCAGCCCGTTCGCCAATCCCACCGCTTTCGCGATCCTGAGCGCCTCCCGCGACAGCGCCACATAGGCCTTCCGTTCGTCCCCCTCCAGCACTCCCAAATGCCGTCGCACGGTCTCCACGTCCCCCCGCCGCACCGGCCCCGTGAGCGAATCGGCGGCTCCCATCGCGGCGAGATTGGCCACCATCCCCTGCCAGAGCGGGAGGTAGATCCGCGCGGCCGCCTCCGCCGGCACGCCGCCGGTGACTGCCACCCGCTCCGCCATCGCATCGAGTGCGACGCCGAGGTTGGCCACCATCACCGCGCCGGCATGATAGGCGACCTTGGCCTCGGAGGTGAGCTGGAGGCCGATCATCCCGAGCCGCTTCGCCAGTGCCAGCCCGCGCGCCACTGCTTCCGGGTCTCCTTCGATCACGGCGTACGCGCCGCGCAGCCGCTCGGCGGCCGTCGCCGGGTCGACCACGGTCTGGACCGGCGCGAACGATCCGAGCCCGGAGGTGCGCCCGTCGAGCGCGGAAAGGGCGTGCCGGTCGCGGGCGCCGGAAGTATGCAGGACGACCTGACCCTTCCCGACCGCGCCGGCCGCAGCCAAGGTCGATGCCACCTCGGCGATCGCGTCGTCGGGTACAGCAAGGAGGACCAGGTCGCGGTCCGCGAGATGGCCCTTCCATTCGTCCACCACGCTCCGGCCCAGCGTCAGTACGCTCCATCCTGCGCTATCGAGCGCCCGGGCAAGGCCGTTCCCCAGCCGCCCCGGCCCGATGATCGCGACGCGCGGGGTGGCGCTCACCGTCCGACGGTCGAGTCGGCCGGAAGGAGGTGCAACAACTCCCGCGGCGTGGACGCCCGCCGGAGGAGGATCAGCGCGGCCTGCAGCTGGGGATCGCTGGCGCGCCGGCGGCGGAGTTCCGCCTCCCGCCCGAAGACGTAACGCGCCAAGTCGGTCTCCAGCCACGAGTCGACCAGCGGACGGCCGGCCCCCCACACCGCGTCATCGATGGTCACGCCCCGGGCCGCCAGCCGCGCCCGCACGGTCCGGCGCATCGCGTCCGTCACCACGAAATCTTCCCGCGCGAGCGTCTTGTGCTCGCGGGTCTCGAGCGCGTACGCCGTGGTCACGTCGCGGAAGTCGCCGAAGTGGCTCCCCAGTGCCGTCGCGAGGGCCCGGGCGCCGGCGCCCAGGGTGCGGTCCTCGACCGTGAGGTCGGGCGCGATCCCGCCGCCGCCGCGCACGCGACGGCCGCCGTCGGTGTGATGGGTCGTCGTGTCCCGCGCGATCCGCGATGTATCGGAGAGCACGGAGTCGATCGCGTGCGCCTTCTGGATCAGGCGTCCCGAGGGAGTGTACCAGCGCGACGTCGTGATCTTGAGCGCAGTGCTGTCCCCCAGGTCGTACACCGTCTGCACCAGCCCCTTCCCGTAGGTCGTCTCGCCCACCAGCACCGCGCGGTCGTGGTCCTGCAGCGCCCCGGCGATGATCTCGGCCGCACTCGCCGTTCCTTCATTCACCAGCACCACCACCGGCAGGTCGGGCCACCGCTGCGCCGCCCGGTCGGACACGCTCTGCGACATCCCCGGCGCGCGCCCGTGCGTGGTGAGGAGCACCTGGCCCTGGTCGAGGAAGAGATCCGAGATCGCGATCCCCTCGTTGAGGAGCCCGCCGGGGTTGTTGCGGAGGTCGAGCACCAGCGACTTCGCCCCCAACGCGAGGAGCTTGGAGACTTCCGCCTCGAGTTCGAACGCCGAGGAGTCGGCCACCGGATTGAGCCCCACGTACCCCACGCGGCCGTCGAGCACGACCCCCGGCGTCACCGAGTGGACGTGGATCTCGGCCCGGGTCAGGTCATACTCGATGGTGGTGGACTGCCCCGGATGCCGGAGCCCGACCCGGACCTTGGTCCCGGCGGTGCCCCGCAGGTGCCGGAGCGCCTGGTCACTGGTCCATCCGTGGGTCGTCTCGCCATTCACTTCGACCAGCTGGTCGCCGGTGGTGAAGCCGGCCCGGTCGGCCGGCGTGTCGGGAAGCGGGGCGACCACGGTGATCCACCCGTCGCGCACGTCGATCTGGATCCCGATCCCGGAGAAGTTGCCGCTGGTGTTCTCCTGGAGGTCGCTGTAGTCCGCCCCCTGCAGCAGCGCGGTGTACGGGTCGTCGAGCGAGCGGAGCAGTCCGTTCGCCGCCCGGTCATAGAGATCCCCCGGCGGCAACGAATCGACGTACGCGTCGCGCACCCGCGCCATCACGTCGTCGAAGAGCCGGGCCCCCTGCAGCGCGGGATTCATGACCCCGCGACCGAGCAACCATCCCCCCAGGAAGAAGGAGAGCAGGGCGACGGCGAGGAGCGAGGACCAGCGTGGACGCATAGGGAGGCCTGGGGTGTCTAGGCGAAGATATCAGGACGGACGGCAGCGAGGGCGCGCCACGCCGACACCGCCACCGCCTCGGGCGTCGCCGAGGCGTCCAGATGGACGACCCCGGGCCCGCGATAGGCACGATACTCGGCGTGCACCCGGTCGTGGAACGACGACTCCTCCTGCTCCAGACGGTCGAGCCCCTTCCCTTGGGCCGCCTGCCGCGCGACACCCACGGTGCGCTCGATGTCCAGGACGATCACCGCGTCCGGCACGACGCCGCCGGTCGCGAGCCGGTTCGCGGCCGCCACCACGTCGCGCGCCAGCCCGCGACCAGCGACCTGGTACGCAAAGGTCGACAGTTCGAACCGGTCGAGCAGCAACGTGGTGCCCGCGGCCAGCCCCGGACGGACCCACTTTTCACACAGATCGGCGCGGGCGGCCAGCATCAGGAACAGCTCGGTCTCGGGGTTCGGCGACTCGCCGGGATCCAGCGCGATCTGCCGCAGGGCGTAGCCCAGCTTGGTCCCCCCCGGCTCGCGCTGCGCGTCGACCCGTTTTCCGTTCCGGATCAGGCGATCGGAGAGGGTCCGGATCAGCGTGGACTTCCCCGCCCCTTCCGGGCCCTCGATCACGACGAAACAGCCGCGAGCGACCGTCATCCGAGCGTGATGATGCTGCTGGTGGCGCCCTTCTCGATCCCCTTGGCCATCTCTTCGTTGACCCGGGCCATGACCTTCTCGAAGTTGGTCCGGGCCACGATGTAGCCCTGGCCGACGGGCGAGAGCTCGAACTCACGCACCGACTCCTCGTACTTCTGGGCCGCCCCTTCCTCGGGCATCTGGCCCTGCGCCATCGCCTGGTCCATCTGGCGGGCGAGGGTCTGCATCGTCTCGAGGTGACCGCGCGCAGTCTCGTCGTTCCGCAGCGCCTCTTCCGAGCGCCGCAGCGCCTTGGCCTCGTTGGTCTGGCCGATCAGGCGGCCGAGCTCTTCCGCACGTTCGAACAACATCGATATCACTCCTTGCTGCGCCGGGCGGTCAGGTACCGCTCTCGGCCGTACAGGTCGCGGTGGACGGCGATGTCCGTCCACCCCAGGTCTCGCGCGAGGGCGGCACTCGCCGCCGCGCGTGACGCATCGAGCTCGAGGGCCACCAGCCCTCCCGCCCGCAATACTCCGCGCCCTTCGTCGAGCAGGCGGCGGGTGTGAGACAGTCCGTCCCCGCCGCTGGCGAGCGCGGCGCGCGGCTCCCAGTCGCGCACCGACGGATCGAGCGCCTCGCACTCGGCCTCGGTCACGTACGGGGGATTGGAGACGAGGGCGTCGAGCCCGAGCCCGCTGAGCGGGGCGACGAGATCCCCGCGATGGAGGCGGACCCGGAGCCCCGTCGTCCGGATGTTCTGCTGGGCGAGTGCGTACGCCTCGGGATCGAGCTCCACCGCGTGCACCGTCTCGTATCGCCCTTCATCGGCTAGCGCCAGGGCGATGCAGCCGGTCCCGGCGCAGACGTCGGCCACGACCCCGTCCGCTTGCCGCGCCAGGACCAGCTCGACGAGCCCCTCGGTCTCGGGGCGCGGGATCAGCGCGCGACGGTCGGTCGCGAGGGTCAGGCGGCGGAAGCCGGTCCACCCCGTCACGTACGCCAGCGGTTCCCCCTGCGTGCGGCGCTCCACCGCCTCCGCGAACCGCACCGCCTCGGTCTCCGTGGCCCGCCGCTCCCGGCCAAGCCACGCTTCGCCGGTGGGGATCCGGAGGAGGCCGGCCCAGATGCGGGCCGCTTCGCGCGACGGCTCTTCGACCCCGGCCTCGCGCAGGCGGGTCCGGGCCTCGGTCAGGAGACCACCGACGGTGAGCTTGGTCTCAGGCAACGGCCGCCGACTCCTCGCGGCTCGCGGCGCGGAGCGCCTCGACCAGCGGATCGATGTGCCCGTCCATCACGTCGTCGAGATCGTGGAGCGAAAGCTCGATGCGGTGGTCGGTCACCCGGTTCTGCGGGAAGTTGTAGGTCCGGATCTTGGCCGAGCGATCGCCGGTGCCCACCATCGCCTTGCGGTCGCGGGAACGGATCGCCTCCTGCTCCGCGATCATCCGGTCGAGCAGGCGGGCCCGGAGCACTTCCATCGCCTTCAGTTTGTTCTGCAGCTGCGATTTCTGGTCCTGTTGGGACACGACAAGTCCGGTCGGCAAGTGCGTGATGCGCACTGCCGAGTCGGTGGTGTTGACGCTCTGTCCGCCGGGCCCCGACGACCGGAACACGTCGATGCGGAGGTCCTGTGGATTGATCTGCACATCCACCTCCTCGGCCTCCGGCAGGATCGCCACGCTGGCGGCCGAAGTGTGGATCCGGCCCTGGGTCTCGGTCGAAGGGACGCGCTGCACCCGGTGCACCCCGGCCTCGCGCCGGAAGAGACCGAAGGCGTCGGCCCCCCGCACCGCGAAGACCACTTCGCGATACCCACCCAGCTCGTTCTCGCTCGCCGAGATCCCCTCGAGGCGGAGCCCCTTCCGCTCGGCGAAGCGACGGTACATCCGCTCGAGGTCGGCGGCGAAGAGCGCCGCCTCATCCCCGCCGGTGCCGGCGCGGATCTCGACGATGGCGTCGCGATCGTCGAGGGGATCCCGCGGGATCAGGAGGCTCCGCAGCTCCGCTTCGAGCCGGCCCGTCTCGGACTCGAGACGCGGAAGGTCGGCACGTGCCAACGCGACAAGCTCGGGATCGGCCTCCTGGGCCATCTCCCGAGCTTGGGCAAGTTCATCCTGCAGGCGGGCGAGCTTCCCCGCGGTCCTGACGATCGGCTCCAGCCGGGAGTGCTCCCGACCGAGGGCCCTGAACGCCGAAGGATCCTTGGCGGCCGAGGGGTCGGCCAACCGCTGGGCGACCTCCTCCGCCCGGGCGAGCGCCTGGCGGAGTCGGGCGTCCATGGATCAGGCCTTGGGCGCCTCGGCCGTGCCGGCGTACTTCCGACGGAAGCGGTCGACCCGACCGGCCGTATCCATCAGGCGCTGCTTCCCGGTGAAGTAGGGATGGCAGAGCGCGCAGACTTCGACGTGCAAGTTGTCCGAGGTCGACCGCGTCTCGAACTTATTGCCGCACTGGCACACGACGGTGACCGCCTTGTACTGGGGATGGATATTCGGCTTCATGACCTGCTCCTGTGTCGTCCACCGGCCCTCGCCCCCGTTGGGGCGGGGTGTCCGGCAGGGCTGTAGAGTCGGGTATTATAACGACTTAGGTCGCTCCTTGGTAGGGACGGGGCTGGGAGGCGCGCAAGGCGCGTGAGGCGCGTGAGGCGCGTCCCAAGGCCCCCTTTCGCGCCTCCAGCGCCTATCGCGCCTCCCCCACCTCCTTGCCCCCCCGCCGTGGGCTAAGTAACGTAATGCCCGCAACTTCCACCCTGTCGACGAGGTGTGTTTGCCGGTCCTTCCGCTCTCCGTCCTCCAGAAGGTCCCCCTGTTCGCCGGCCTCCCCGAGGGGGAGTTGGTGCCGTTCGGCGAACTGATGCGGGAACGGAGCTACCCCAAGGGGAGCGTCATCCTGTTCGAGGATGACCCGGGGGATGCCCTGTACCTGGTCGTCAGCGGGCAGGTGAAGGTGGTCCTCATCGGCGAGGATGGCCGTGAGGTGATCCTCTCGGTGCTGGGCGAAGGGTCCTTCTTCGGCGAGATGTCGCTGCTGGATGACGAGCCGCGGTCGGCGCACGTCATCGCGATGGAGGACAGCGTCGTGCTCGCCCTCCGGCGCGAGGATTTTCGCGCTCGGCTCCGCGCCTCCCCCGAGGTCGGGATCGCCCTCCTCCGTGAGCTTTCGCGCCGCCTCCGCCGCGCGGACGATCAGATCGGCTCCCTCGTGCTGCTCGACGTCAACGGGCGGGTGGCCGAACTGCTGGTGCGCCTGTCGACCGAAGAGGGGGGCGACCGCATCACCCGCAAACTCACACACGCGACCATCGCCCAGATGATCGGCTCGAGCCGCGAGACCGTCTCGCGCACGATGCGCGAGCTCCAGGATCGTGGGTTGATCGCCGTCACCCGGCAGGACATCACCCTCACCGACCGCGCGGGGCTGCAAGGCCTGTCGCGTCGGTCGTGAGGGGGGTCACCCCAGCACCGTGACCTTTCGCGCGGCGCCGACCGGGCTGCCGTGCCATCTTGGTGGTTTGGCCCTCACCCCGATCCCGTGCCCTATACTGTGACCTTCTGGGGGACCCGGGGGTCGATCCCGACCCCGGGTCCACACACTGCTCGCTACGGCGGCAACACGCCGTGCGTGAGCGTCGCTGCAGGGGGCGACCGACTCGTCGTGTTCGACGCGGGGACCGGGGTGCGGCCGCTCGGGCTCGCGATCGACGGAGCCTCCCGAGGTCCGCTCAATCTCGATATCCTGATCACGCACACCCACTGGGACCACATCCAGGGACTCCCGTTCTTCAAGCCGCTCTTCCGCTCGGGGAACAAGGTGCGGATCTTTGGGACGTCGCAGGAAGATGTCTCACTCGAGACCATCCTCGAGCGGCAGAATCACCCTGCGGTGTTCCCCATCCCCCTCCGGGCACTGGCGGCGGAGCTCAGCGTCACCGAGATCAGGCCGGGCCAGAAATTCGAAGTGGACGGGTTTCAGGTTGAAACGATTCAGCTCCGCCACCCCGGTACGACCCTTGCTTACAGGTTGACGCCTTCCGAAGGTGGGGCCAGTATGGCCTATGTCACAGACAACGAGCTGGGGTCGGGTGGATCTTACGATGTGCCAGCAGATTGGCGGGCCCGGCTGGTCGCCTTCCTGGGCGGGGTGGACCTGCTGATCCACGACGGGATGTACTCCGATGAGTTGCTGCGTGCCCGGGCCGGGTGGGGGCATTCGAGCCCCGCCGAGGCGGTGGCCCTGGCAGCGGAATGCAAGGCAAAGCGGCTCGTGCTCTTCCACCACGAGCCGGATCACGATGATGCCGCGATCGACCGCCTGTTGAGCGGCGCCCGTGCCGCCGCGGTACGAAGCGCTCCGACCCTGGTGGTCGACGCGGCGATGGAAGGCCTGACCTTTACTCTCTGAGAGGGAGCGACCATGAAGCGCATGCTTACCGTTCTGCTGGCCCTCGCCTCGGCGACCCCCGCCCTGGCGCAACAGGCCACGCCGGACACGCGACCCGGGATGGCCGTCCTGCCGTTCGAGAACGGCGGCTCGTTCGGGCGCGACCGCGAGGATTTCGACGCGCTCCGTGTCGGCATCGCGTCAGTGCTGATCGACGAACTGGCCCAGAACCCGGCGGTCCGGGTGGTGGACCGCGCCGTCATCAACAACCTCATTTCCGAACAGAACCTGGCCCGCGATGGCCGGGTCGACGCCGCCACGGCCGCCCGCGTGGGCAAGCTGGTCGGCGCCCGGTACATGGTCACCGGCTCGTTCATCGACGCCTATGGTGACTTCCGCGTCACGGCGCGCATCATCGATGTCGAGACCGGCGAGATCATCAAGGTCGTCAGCAACGACGAGTCGATGCGCGACCGGCGCCAGATGTTCAAGATCTTCCAGAACGTGGCGACCAAGCTGATGGCCGGGGTCAACCTCCCCGCCCTGCCGCGCCAGGTGGCGCAGGCAGCCGAGCACCGGAACGTCCCGACCGACGCGCTGACCTTCTACAGCCGCGCCCTCCTCTATGAAGATCGGGGCGACAAGCCGAAGGCGGCCGAGTACTACCGGCGGGCGACCAACGCGTTCCCCGGATACGCGCAGGCCCAGGAAGGGCTCCTCCGGGTCGGCGGGACCCCGGGCGTCCCGGCCCCAGCCACGCCGGCACCGCACGGGGGCTGACCTCCGCAGTGCTGGAGTTCTTCGCCGCCATCGGTCGCGGCACGACGCGCCGGTTCTCCGCTCTTGGAGGACCGGCGCGC
>JANMWE010000031.1:0-4652 GCA_031393795.1 Gemmatimonadota bacterium | reverse complement strand
ACCACCCCACCCTGTTCCAGTACCCGCGCGAGAGAGACCACCGAACCGTCGGAGGCGGAGAGGGTGAAGTCGGGGGCGCGGGCACCAACGCGGAGTGGGTCTTCAACCATGGTGTGCGAAGTGCGAAGTCCGAGGTGCGGGGGGCTTGGACGCTTGGATCGGTGCAATCTGACGAATTGCCTCGACCCACGCCACCTGACACTTCGCACTTCGCACCTCGCACTTCGGACCCTTCAGTCCGGCCTCCGCGCCTCCAGGTCCGCGATCCACTCCTCCGGCACTTCCTGGGAGCCCAGCGTGCCGTGGCGGAACTCTTCACCGTCGCCGTGCCAGTCCGACCCGCCGCTCCGCCCCAGGTCGAGGGCGATCGCCCAGTCGGTGATCCGGCTCCGCACGTCGGGGTCGTGGCTCGGATGCCGGGTCTCGACCGCGTCGAGCCCTTCGCTCTTCAACTTCTCCAGCACGCCGCGCGAGGCGCGGTCTTTCAAGTGCGCTGCCGAGACCACGCCACCGGCGCGGTGGACCAGGTCGGCGACCGCGCGGAAGGTGGGGAGTTTCTTGTCCACGAACGCCGCACGTCCCCGCCCCAGCCAGCGATCGAACGCTCCCTGCGCATTGGCGACGTGGCCCTTGGCCACGAGCGCTCGCGCCACGTGTGGCCGGCCGAGGGCACCGGTCCCGGCGACCGCGACGACGTCGTCGAGGGTCAGGGCCACGCCCTGGGCATTGAGCTTCTCCACCATCCGGCCCGCGCGCTGGCTCCGGTCCGTGCGGCAGCGGATCAGGAATTCCTCGACCGTCGCATCGTCCACCGGGAGGAAGTAGGCGAGGACATGCATCTCGCCCCCCCACGGGGCCGAGGTGGAGAATTCACACCCGGCGACGACCCGCACGCCCAGACCCTCCCCCGCGACGAGCGCCTCGGGGAGCCCGGCGAGGGTGTCGTGATCGGTGAGGGCGAAGGCCGAGAGTCCGGCCTCCTTGACCCGCTGGACGACGAGGGCGGGAGCGAGGACGCCGTCCGATGCGGTCGAGTGGACGTGCAGGTCGACGGTGGCGGTCAGCGGCGGTACCCCGTCTCCGGTGCGGTATACGCCGGCTGGGAGGTGGCGAGCAGTTCACGCAGCTGGCCATCGGTCAATGCGGCGAACGACTCCTCACGCGCGCGGGCGCCTCCCGGAGAATAGCGCGCCAGGCGCTCCTCACGGGGACCGGTCATCCGGGTGAACTGCAGGCCGAACTCGTCGCGGACGTACTGGGTGTTGCGTCCCGACGGGAGGACGATCCACTCGGCGCCATCGGCGGTGAAGCGACGGGGCATCTAGCGCTCCTTGGGCAGGGGGATCTCGGCCCAAATGGCCGAAGCGTCACGTTCGTAGGTCGCGAGCTCACGGAGCCGGGCCTCAAGGCTCAGTTCCTCGACGGTGCGCTCGGCGACGGAGCGGTGTTCCGCCCGGTCAGCGCTCTCGCTGAATTCGAGCCAGAGTCCGGGGTCGCGCTCGGCGCGGAACACCCAGAGATGCTGGCCGCGGCGTTCCAGGAGCGCGGCGAGCCGCGCGACGACGGCGAGCCATTCGGCCTCACGCTCGGCCGGCACCCGTACCCGCGCGGCGCTCAGGGTGCGGGGCATCGTCCGGTCAGACGGCGCTCTCGGAGAACTCCTGGAGCGACTTCTTGACGTCGGCCATGAACCGGTCGGCGTCGGAGCCGTCGACGACGCGGTGGTCGAACGCCAGCGACAGCATCCCCTTGGTCCGGATGGCGATGGTATCGCTGCCGTCGGGCAGCGTCACGACCGCCGGCTGCTTTTCGATGGTGCCGACGCAGAGGATCGCCACCTGCGGCTGGTTGATGATCGGCGTGCCGATGACCGAGCCGAAGGTGCCGGGGTTGGTGATGGTGAAGGTCCCCTTCTGCACCTCATCGGGCGACAGCTTCTTGGTGCGGGCGCGCTCGCCGAGGTCATTGATCGCGCGGGCCAGTCCCATCAGCGACATCTCGTCGGCCCGCTTGAGCACCGGGACGATGAGACCCCAATCGAGTGCGACCGCCATGCCGATGTTGATGTCGCGCCGGAAGAGCGTGGCGTCGCCGGTGACGGCGGCGTTCAGCACCGGGTGTTTCCGGAGGTTGTCGGCCACGGCCTTCACGATGAAGGCGGTGTAGGTCAGGTTCACCCCGCGGTCGGCGTATTCCTTCTTCTTCCTGGCCCGGAGCCCGACGATGCGGGTATAGTCGATCTCGAAGAAGGTATTCACGTGTGCCGAGATGCGGCGCGACATGATCATGTGATCGGCGGTGAGCTTGCGGATGCGGCTCCACGGCTCGACCCGGTCCCCTTCCCAGGGCTCCGTGACATTGTGGGCGATCGCACCGGAGGGTGCAGGCGCGGAAGGCGCGCGAGGCGCCATCGGGCCGGCCGTCTCGGCCGGCCGGGTGGTGCCGCCGCCCGCCAGGAACCCTTCGAGGTCAGCCTTGGTGACGCGGCCGGCCATCCCGGAGCCCGAGAGCTGGGCGATGTCGACGTTGTGTTCCGCCGCCATCTTGCGCACCAGCGGGGTCGACTTGGTGCGGAGGCGCTCCTCAGCGGACATCGGGCCGCCGATCGAGGCCACAGGCGCGGAAGGCGCGGCAGGCGCGGGAGCGGCGACCGGCGCCGGGGTCGGCTTCGCTGCCTCGACCTTCGGAGCCGGGGCGGGAGCCGCGGGAGCGGGCGCGGCGGCCGCAGGCGCCGGAGCGCTCACCGCCGCATTCGCGTCGGTCTCGATCCGCGCGACGATCGTGTTGACCGCCACCGTCTGGCCCTCCTGCACCAGGATCTCGGCGAGCACACCAGCGGTGGGCGCCGGGATCTCGGCGTCGACCTTGTCGGTCGAGATCTCGAAGATCGGCTCATCGCGCTTGACCGGCTCGCCGAGCTTCTTGAGCCACTTGGACAGGGTGCCCTCGGTGATGGACTCGCCCATCTGGGGCATCGGGACGTCGATTCTTGCCATACGTTGGTCCTTGGTCGAATTCAAACGTTGTAGCGGCGCTAGCGCCGCCGCAACATTAATATGCCGCGAGCCACCGCGCGGCGCGGACGATGTCCGACGTCTGCGGGAGCACGAAATCTTCCAGCGGGGGTGCATAGGGGAGCGGGATGTCGTGCGCCGCCACCCGCCGCACCGGCGCGTCGAGCCACTCGAAACAGAGCTCGTTGATCCGTGCCGTGATCTCCCCGGCGATGCCGCCGGTCACCGTGTCCTCGTGCACCACGAGGACCCGGTTGGTCTTCTTGACGGTCGCGACGATGGCCTCGTCGTCCATCGGCAGCAGCGTCCGGAGATCGAGGATCTCGACTTCCAATCCATCTTCCTTCGCGAGGACTTCGGCGGCCTCGAGGGACTTCCAGACCGTCGCCGCGTAGGTGATGATCGAGAGGTGCTTTCCGGGCCGCACCACGCGCGCCTTCCCGATCGGCACCAGGTGGTCCCCCTGGGGCATCTCTTCCTTGACCCGGCGGTAGAGATACTTGTGCTCGAAGAAGAGCACACAGTCGTCATCGCGGATGGCGCTCTTGAGGAGCCCCTTCGCGTCGGCCGCGCTCGACGGGTAGACGATCTTGAGCCCCGGCGTGTGCAGGAAGGCCGCCTCGGGGTTCTGCGAGTGGAACGGACCGCCCCGCACGTAGCCCCCGGAGGGACCGCGCACCACCATCGGGCAGGGCAGGAACGCCCGGTACCGCGCCGTGGCGACGTAATTGGTGAGCATGTCGTAGGCGCAGGAGATGAAGTCGATGAACTGCATCTCCACGACCGGCCGCATCCCCATGT
This sequence comes from Gemmatimonadota bacterium, assembly GCA_031393795.1. Lineage (GTDB taxonomy): Bacteria > Gemmatimonadota > Gemmatimonadetes > Gemmatimonadales > GWC2-71-9 > CAMLHU01. The sequence continues at coordinate 837 of JANMWE010000031.1, read as the reverse complement.
GCGCCGCACCGGCCGCCGCGCCGACGAACCCCGCCTCACTGATCGGCGTGTCGATGACCCGCTTCTCGCCGAACTTCTCGAGCAGCCCCTCCGTGGCCTTGAACGCGCCACCATACGCGCCGATGTCCTCCCCCATCAGGAAGACGTTGGGATCGCGCTCCATCTCCTCGAGCATCGCCTGACGGATCCCCTCGAGATAGGTGACCTCAGCCATTGTAGGTCCCCCATCCCTGGGCGCGCTCGTGCTTGTCGACGGCGCTCCGTACCCCTTCGCGATACCAAAGCGTCTCGGCCTCGGCGGGATCGGCGTAGATCCCCTTGAGCGCATCGCGCGGCTCGGGGGGCGGGCTCTTTTCCGCCTCGTCGGTCGCCGCATCCACTTCGGCGCTCACCCGCGTGTCGATGGCGGTGAGCTGGTCGAGCGCAAAGCCGTAGTCGGTGGTGAGCGTCTTGATGTTGCGGTCGAGCGGATCGTTCTCCGCGGCCCACTCTTCGAGCTCGCCCGCCTTCACGTAGCTCTGGTTGTCGTGCTCGGCGTGCCCCTTCCGGCGGAAGGTGTGGAGCTCGACCAGGGTCGGTCCCCCGCCCTGCCTGGCGCGCTCGACCGCGGCCTTGGTGACCTCATAGACCGCGAGCACGTCGTTGCCGTCGGCCTCGACCCCCGGGATGCCGTAGCCGATCGCCTTGTCGGCGAAGCGCTTGGCGGCGGTCATCTTCGCCGTGGGGGTCGAGTAGGCGTACCTGTTGTTCTCGACGATGCAGACGAGGGGGCACTGCTGTACCGCGGCGAAGTTGAGCCCTTCGTGGAAGGCGCCCGTGCTGGTGGCACCGTCACCG
>JANMWE010000301.1:0-3435 GCA_031393795.1 Gemmatimonadota bacterium | reverse complement strand
CCGCGGGAAGGAAGGGATCGTCAACGACAGTGCCGAGGTCGAGCTGAGCGCGCCGGGGTACCTGACCTCGAAGGCCTGGGTGCGGGTGCGCGCGCCGGGAGTGGCGCTGGGGAGCTTCCCGGCGAGCACGACGAGCCTGTCGGCGCCGACGGCGGTGAGCGCCCTCGTGGGCCTGCCGAACGTGGCGAACACTGGCATCGTGGCGTACCAGGGGCTGCGGCCCGGCGGTACACTGGGGGATTCCGTCATCTTCAGATTGACGCCGACACCGGACAGTGCGGCGCGACTGATGAAAGCGGACCTTGTGCAGGACACGGTACGGACGGCGATACTGGTCCCGGGACAGTACTACACCGGGAACCTGGCCCAAGGCGGGGTGCAGTACGTCCCGCATACCGCGGGCACCTCGATCCTCTCGGTCGTCGCGCCGGGGTATGTGACGCTCCCGACGACGACGGGGACGACGACGATCACCTCCCCGACCTCGACGCTGACGGTGGCGGACGTGGGGAGCGGAATGGCGACGTACGCCTACGGCTACCTCGAGACGGGGGTGCCGACCGCGCGGAACCTGACGATCACGAGCCTGGATACGACCAAGGTGCTGGTGGCGACGGTGGACACGGCGGTGGGCGGAGCGTCGGCGGTCTTCCCGCTCGCGGTGAACGAGACCTTCCGGTACTACTACATCCGCGGGAAGGAAAACATCGTCAACGACAGCGCGCAGGTGCAGTTGAGCGCACCGGGATATGCGACGTCAACGGCGTGGATCCGGGTGCGCCAGCCGGGGGTGGTGCTGGGGAGCTTCCCGGGGACCGCGACGACGCTGTTGTCGCCGCCGAGCGCGGTGAATGCGTATGTCGGCCTGCCGAACGTGGCGAATACCGGAATCGTGGCGTACCAAGGGCTCCGGCCCGGCGGCACGCTGGGGACGACCGTCACCTTCACGCTGACGCCGAGCGGGCTTGCAGCGCTGTTCAAGGCGGACAGCGTGCAGGATCTGGTGCGGACGGCGCCGCTGGTGCCGGGGCAGTACTACACCGGGAACTTGGCGCAGGGCGGGGTCCAGTATCTCGCGCTCGCGACGGGGACAACGACCCTCTCGGTGGCGGCGACGGGATACGTGACGCTGCCGGCGACGGGGACGACGACGATCTCCACTCCGGGGATCACCATTTCCTCGCCAGGGACGATCGGCGCGGGGCTGCAGAGCTATGGCTACTTCTACCTCGGCGCCTCGCGGCACGGTGGCACCAGCGTCAAGATCAAGAGCTCCAATCCTGCCGTTGCCTTGGTCGCCCCTGACAATCTCACGCCGGGAAGCGATTCGATCTTCATCAACATCCCCGACGGGCAGACCTTCTCCTACTTCTACGTCCAAGGAGTCGATGACTCAGCGGGGACGCCGATCCTGACAGTGAGCGCGAACGGGTTCGTCGATGCCACGGCCGGCGTGACGATCGTCCAGCCGGGTGTGCAGATCGCCAACGTGCCCGCCTCGATGACGAGTGCCGCGCTGGATCAACTGATCTACGCTTACATCGGCGTTCCGAACGTGTCGAACACGGGGCTCAACGCATACCAGGAACGCCGGGCTGGCGGGGCTCCGCTCACAGTGACCTTCACCAGCGGGAACCCCGCGGCGGCGACCCTCGTCAATATCGGCGGCACCGGCACGCCGCTCACGGCGACCATTGCGGCCGGTTACTATAATTCGCCGTCCTCCGTGGCGGTCGGGGGCGTGGCCATCCGGCCGGTGGCGCCGGGGAGCTCTGCAATCTCGGTGGCGCTGCCGGGCTTCATTCCGCAGACCACCGCCAGCGCGACAGTGAACGTGACGCCGTAGCCGACGGGTAGGCGGGTAGGCGGGAGAAAGTTGGGAACCGTCCCGAGGCTTGTCCTGAGCGCAGCGAAGGAAGTGAAACGACGAGGGACCTAGCTTGGTACGCTAGGTCCCTCACTCCGTTCGGGACGGTTCCTCGAGAAGTGTCGTTTCGCAACCGTTCTCGGCCGAGACGGCCAAGCTCCATGCTATCCCGCCAGCGCAGCGAACCGCTCCATAAATTCCCGCTCCACCGGCGTGAGGGAGCGGACGCCACCTGCGGAGATCTTGGCGCGGATCCGCTCCAGCTCCTCCCGATTGACCGGGTGGAGCTGGTCGGCCTGGATCCGGGCCCACCGCGCGCGGCTCTCGGCTTCGCCGGTGGCGAGCTCGACCATCGCCTTCGGCACCGGGGCCGCTTCCTTCCGTCCGACCGTCCAGCCGGTCTCCGCGCGCTGGCGGAAGTAGTTGGCGCCGGTGAAACGCTCCATCCACTCACAGAAGATCCACCCCCCCGCCAGGCCACCGAGGTGGCCGAGGTGGGCGACGCCTTGCTGGAATCCGAAGAAGACGCCACCGACCGAAAGGAGGGCGTAGGCGATCACCATCATACGGGTGGTCATCGGGATGATGCCGTAGATCAGGACGATGTCCCGGGGCCAGTAGCGGGCGTAGGCGAATGCCACCCCCAGGACCGCCCCGGAAGCGCCGATGACCGGGATGGCCGGGCTGTAGAAACAGGCGAGCGCCCCGACCAGGCCGCTGGTGAAGTAGAGGCCGAGGAACCTCGTCCCTCCGATCCGCGCCTCGAGGCGCGGGCCGAAGATGTACAGCGCCAGCATGTTGAAAATGATGTGCCCGAACCCGCCGTGCAGGAACATGTAGGTGACAGCGGTCCAGGGACGCGCCATCCCCGACGCGGGGAGCCACATCAGCGCGTCGGTGATCTCGGGTCGGAACTCCTGCAGCACGAACATCACCACATTGGCGATGACCAGCGTGGAGACCCAGCGCGTCATCGGTGCTTACCGGAGGTCGCGCGCCGCGATCTCGCGGATGCGAACGAGGCCGGTCTCGATGGCCGCGGCCTCGGCGGGAAGGGACTCGGGATGCGGCCGGCCGTTGGTGGCGAAGCGGAGGGCGCCGGCCACCCGGTCGAGCTCGGTCGCGGCGTCGGTATGGATGACGAAGGCGTGCTGGGCCGCCGCGCGGGCCAGCTCCTCGCGGCCGTGGCGCCACTGCACCTTGAGGTGCTCCTCCGCCATCGGTCCCGGAGTGCCGGCGTGCAGGTCCTGTAGGGTCTGCACGTAGCCGCGCATCGCGTGGAGCGAGTGCACCAGGGCGGAGTAGGCGTCGGCCTTCCGCTCCCACCACCGCTCCGAGGTGAACTGCGTGGCGGCCAGACGGAGGGTGAGCCGGGCGGCGACGACGGCGGAGAGGGCGCTCGCGGCGACGGTGCCGACGACGATGAGGATGAGGACCAGGGGATCGAGCTGCATCAGCGCTTGTGGCTTCCGTCGCAGAAGGGCTTGTTGAGGCTGTGACCGCACCCGCAGAGCTTCACCTGGCCGGGGATCTTGGTCGGCGGCGGCTCGAGGACGGTCCCCTCGTTG
>JANMWE010000224.1:0-8433 GCA_031393795.1 Gemmatimonadota bacterium | reverse complement strand
GGTGCCGATCGGGACGGTGCCGATCTATCAGGCGCTCGAGAAGGTGGGCGGCATCGCCGAGGACCTGACCTGGGAGGTGTACCGCGACACCCTGATCGAGCAGGCGGAGCAGGGGGTGGACTACTTCACCGTCCACGCCGGTGTCCTGCTCGAGTACATCCCGCTCACGGCCGACCGGATGACGGGGATCGTGAGCCGGGGCGGGTCGATCATCGCCAAGTGGTGCCTGGCGCACCACCAGCAGAGCTTCCTCTATACCCGCTTCCGCGAGATCTGCGAGATCATGGCGGCGTACGACGTCTCCTTCTCGCTGGGGGACGGGCTCCGGCCGGGCAGCATCAAGGACGCGAACGACGAGGCACAATTCGCCGAGCTCAAGACCCAGGGGGAGCTGACGCGCATCGCGTGGGAGTACGGGGTGCAGGTGATGAATGAGGGACCCGGCCACGTGCCGATGCACCTCATCAAGGAGAACATGGAGAAGCAGCTCGAGTGGTGCGATGAGGCGCCGTTCTATACCCTCGGGCCGTTGACGACCGACATCGCGCCCGGCTACGACCACATCACCAGCGCCATCGGCGCGGCGATGATCGGCTGGTACGGCACCGCGATGCTCTGCTACGTGACGCCGAAGGAGCACCTCGGCCTCCCCGACCGGGACGACGTGAAGGCCGGCGTCATCGCCTACAAGATCGCGGCCCACGCCGCCGACCTCGCCAAGGGACACCCGCACGCGCAGGAATGGGACGATGCGCTCTCCAAGGCGCGCTTCGAGTTCCGCTGGGAGGACCAGTTCAACCTGGCGCTCGACCCGGTGACCGCGCGGGCCTATCATGACGAGACCCTGCCGGCCGACGGCGCCAAGGTGGCACACTTCTGCTCGATGTGCGGCCCGAAGTTCTGCTCGATGAAGATCACCCAGGACATCCGCGAGGCGGCGGCGGGGATGAAGGCGAAGAGCGAGGAGTTCAAGCAGAAGGGCGGGGAGTTGTATGTGAAGCAGGGGTGAGGGGTGAGTGCAAGCGGCGAGTGGGCGGAAAGCGGTGAGCGCGAAGGGGTCTCCGATCGGGGGACCCTTTCTGCTTCCTCGCTCGCCGCCCACTCGCCCCTTGCCCTCCCACCTCGTACCTTAAGGCCATGTCCCGCGCCGACCAGATCCGCACCTTCCACGCCGAACTCGAGGCCCTCGCGGCGGCGGGGATCGAGCTCGATGGCGCGACGCGGGCACGGATCACCGCGCACCAGGCGCAGTTCCTCGCCGCCGACCCCGACGAGCGGCTCTCCCTCGGAATGCGGCTCGCCTCGTTCGTGGGGGCGGTGGCGCTCTCGTGCGCGGTCTTCTTCCTCTTCTACCGATTCTGGGGCGCCCTCACCGTCGCCTCCCAGGTGGCGCTCCTCGTCGCCGGGCCCCTCCTCCTCATCGGCGTCACCCACCTCCTCTATCGCTCGGAGCGGACGGGCTACTTCGCCACCCTCGCTGCGCTGGCCGCCTTCGCCGCCTTCGTCCTTGACCTCGGCGCCCTCGGCACGATCTTCAACCTCGCGCCGACGCCGCACGCCTTCCTCGCGTGGGGGCTCTTCGGCCTGATCCTCGGGTGGAGCTACGATCTCCGGCTTTCGCACTTCGCCGGACTCGCGGCTCTCGGGCTCTGGATCACGGCGGTCCCCGGGTGGCTCCGTGCCGAGGAGCTGCCGGACCTCTTCGGACGGGGGGAAGCGCTCATCGTGGCGGGAGCGCTCTACCTCGCGGTGCCCGCGCTGGCGCGACGCTCCACGTTCCCGAAGGAGTGGGTGAAGTGGCCGGTCGATCTCCGGATCGTCGGGATGATCGGACTCTTCATCGGCCTCTTCATTCTCAGCGTGGAAGGGCGCCAGAGCTGGCTCCCCTTCGACCACGACCTGATCGAAGGGATCTACCAGGGGATCGGATTCCTGGTCGCCGGTGTGATCATCGCCTGGGGGGTGCGCGACCGGTACAGCGAGCTCGCCAACGGGGGGATGATCTTCCTCACCGCCCTTTGCCTGCTCAAGGCCACCGACTGGTGGTGGGACTGGCTCCCGCACTGGCTCTTCTTCCTCATCCTCGCCGGCTTCGCGATCGGCGTGATGGTGGCGCTCAAGCGTGTGCGCACGGCGATGGCCCGGAGGGTCGCGTGAAGCGCGGGTGGATGGTTCTCGGCGCGCTGGTCCTCGTCGCGAGCGGGGTGCCGCTCACCCAAGTGGCGCTCGATCGGGGCGCCGCGCCGCGCGGCACCCTCGCGCTCACGCACCGCGAACTCATCGTCGGGTGGAACGGCGACGAGAACTCGGGGGTCTCGCTCACGTGGAGCTGGGCCAAGCCGCCGCAGCTCGACTCGATCTCCCTCGCGGAGCTGGTCCCCCTCGGCGTCACCTGCACCGGCCACCGCTACGAGTGCGGCTTCAGCGGCGGCCGCCGCGGCTGGATGGTGGTCGGGGTCGACACCACGATGTGGGATGGCCAGATCGCAGGCGTACGGCATGAGATCGATTCGATCCGCGCCAGCGGGCTCCCCGATTCGGCGGCGGGCCTCGCGCTCCGGCAGCGGGTGGACCGGCTGAAGCAGCTGGTGCTCTACACCAGCCGGCTCACGCTGGCGGCGGTGGGACAGGACCCGGACCATCTCGTTCGCCAGTGGAACGACGGCAAGCACCTGGTCCTCGCCGCCACGATCCACGTCTACCGGGACGGTTGGCCGACGGACACCCTCCCCGGTCACACCCCGACCTTCCGGGTCTACGCCGAGCCGCTCCCCTCGTCGCTGTATGTGCCGGTCGAGTTCGCGCCGGCGCTCAAGGACTCGGTCGGCACCCGCCTCAACCTCTATGACGCGACCATCGCGGTGGGCAGCAGGTGGCTGCCGCGGGTGGCGGACGTGAAGAGGGTGGCGGCGCCGGAGTGGAGCGCGGACGTGCCATAGCGCCTTGGGGTCAAGCGCGGGGCTTCCCGGCAGTGGATGAATGTGAAGGGACTCTCAGACAGAGTCCCTTCGACTTTCATACCCCAGTCCCCATCTTGTCGATCTGACGCTGGGGCCGCAGCTGGTGGCCTTGATTTCGTTCCTATATAACTATATAGTTGTTGATATGACTTATCGCCTCCTCCTGCTCCTGGCCCTCGGCCTGGCCACGCCTCCCGGGCTCACCGCCCAGCGGCTCTCCCTCGCCGACGCCCTGGCCCGGGCCGAGACCACCGGGTACGCCAATCGCGCGGCCCGGGCCCAGGCCTCCGTCGAGCGCGCGCGCGTCCTCAGCGCGCTCCAAGGGACCCTCCCGACCCTCCGGGTCGAGGGGGGGTGGGTCAATACCACCGACCCGCTCGGCGCCTTCGGCTTCCTCCTCCGTCAGCGCGCGGTCACCCCGGCCGCGTTCGATCCGGCCGGGCTCAATGACCCCGCGGCCCGGAGCAACTGGAACGCCGGCGTCGTGGCCGAGGTGCCGCTCTTCAACGCCGACGCCTGGGCCGGTCGGAGCGCGGCCCGTGCCGGCGCCCGCGCGGCCGATGCGCAGGCCGATTGGACGGCAGGGACCACGCGATTGCAGGTGGTGCAAGCCTACTACGGTGCGCGCCTCGCGTCGGAGATGGTGCTCACCCTCGAAGCCGCCGAAGCGATGGCCGCCGCGCACGTGCGGCAAGCCACTTCGATGTTGGAGCAGGGGATGGTGACTCGCTCCGATCTCCTGCTGGCGCAGGTCCGCGCCGGTGAGATCGCGGCGCAGTTGATCGGCGCGCGCGCCCAGGCGGGGCTCGCGCGGCGGCAGCTTGCGCTCGTGCTCGGGACCCCGACCGACACCGCCTTCACCCTGCCGGATTCGCTCCCATCCGCCGAGCGGATCCGCGGGGTGGCCGAGTCGCTCGCGCCCGCGCCGCTCGAAGGACGCGCCGACGTGGCGGCCGCGAATGCCGGGGCCGCAGCCGCGGGTCGCGACGCCCTCCGCGCCACCGGGCGGCTCCTCCCCCGGGTCAATGCCTTCGGCCGATACGACTGGAACGATCCGACCACACCCTTCCACGGTCAGCGTTCATGGACCCTCGGAGTGATGGCGTCGTGGACGCCGTTCAGCGGGTTCGCCGAGGTTGGCGACGTCCGCGGCGCGCGGGCCCGCGCCTCTGCGGCACGCGCGATGGCCGACGCCGCCGAGGGTCAAGCCGCGCTCGAGCTTTCCGCCCGGGAAAGCGAGGTGACTGTCGCTCTGGCGCGGCTCACCATCGCCGAACAGGCCGTGGAGCAGGGAAGTGAAGCGCACCGCCTGGTGGCGCGGCAGTACGCCGGCGGCCTCGCCGGCATCACCGAACTTCTCGGCGCGCAGGCGACCGAGACCCGGACGGGACTCGGCCTGGCCCAGGCCCGCGTCGATCTGATCACCGCCCTCGCCGCGCGTGCCCTCGCGCGGGGGGCCGACCCGGCGGTCGTCATCGCCGTGGAGGACCGCTGATGTCCCCGAAGCTGATCCGCACCATTCCCATTCTCCTGGTGGTCGCCGCCGCGTGCGGGACCAAGCCTCCAGCGCCGCTCGCCGAGGCCTCGCTCGGTGGCGGCGCCCCGGAGCTGGTCCCGGTGCGCGACTCCGTCGTGGCTGGAATGGTCGAGGCGGCCGGTGTGGCCGCTCCACTCCAGCAGGCCACGTTGAGCACCCGCCTGATGGGCGCGGTCACCGGCGTGCTGGTGCACGAGGGGGATCGGGTTCGCGCGGGCCAGGTATTGGTGCGGCTCGATACCCGTGACCTCGAGGCCAAGGGGGAGCAGGCGCAGGCGGGACTCCGCGCCGCGGAAGCTCAGGCCGCCGAGGCGGAACGGTACGCTGGCCGCATCCGCGCGCTCTATGCCGACAGCGCCGCCCCGAAGGCGACGCTCGACGCGGCGGAGAGCGGGGTGGCGCGGGCCCAGGCGGGGCTGGCGCAGGCGCGCGGGGCCGACAAGGAACTGGCGGCGGTGGCGCGCTACGGCGAGCTCCGCGCTCCGTTCGCGGGGGTGGTGACCCGCCGCTGGGTCGATCCCGGTGCCTTCGCGGCGCCCGGCGCGCCGCTCATCACCATCGAGGATGGCGCTCGGCTCCGGGTGAGCGTGACCACCACGCCGCTGCTGGCCCGCACGCTCAAGCGCGGCAGCGTGCTCGAGGCGCGGATCGAGGATCTCCCAGCCGTCGCGGTGGTCGAAGGAGTAGTGCCGGTGCAGGGAGGAGGGCTCTACATCGTGAACGCGATCGTGGGTGATGTCGACGGTCGCTTCGCGTCTGGTGGCGCCGCGACGTTGTTGCTCCCGTCCGGGAGCCGTCGTGCGCTGCTCGTGCCGCGCGCCGTGATCGCCCGCCAGGGCGACCTGACGGGGGTCCGCGTGTGGCAGGGTGAACGCGCCGAGCTCCGCTGGGTGCGGCTGGGCGCGGTACGCGGGGAGCTGGTCGAGGTGCTGTCCGGATTGAAGGGGGACGAGTCGGTCGTCCTTCCGCGCATCAGGGAAGGGAACTGACCATGGGCATCGCCGGACGGGTGGCCCAGGCGTTCCTCCGCTCCAAGCTCACGCCGCTGGTGACTTTCGCGTCGCTCGCGGTGGGCGGGATCGCGCTGGTCGCCACCCCGCGCGAGGAGGAGCCGCAGATCTCGGTGCCGATGATCGACGTGACCAGTGCCCTTCCCGGGGCCGCGCCCGCCGAAGTGGAGCAGCTCCTGACCCGGCCGGTCGAGAAGCTGATGTGGGAGATCCCCGGCGTCGAGCACGTGTACAGCACGTCCGGCGAGGGGTGGACCCTCGTCACCGTGCGCTTCAAGGTGGGCGCAGACCTGGACCGGAGCGTGAGCGCGGTGCACGCGAAGCTCGCCGCCGCCGCCGACCGGGCACCACCGGGGGCATTGCCGCCCCTGGTGCGTCCGCACTCCATCGATGACGTGCCTTTCCTGACGCTCACTCTCCACAGCGCCAGCGACGGTCCGGAGGTGCTGCGGCAGGTGGCCGCGCACCTGGCGGACGAGCTAGGCACCGTCCCCGATGTCGCCGCGACGACGCTGATCGGGGGGCGCCCGCGACAGCTCAGGGTGATCCTCGATCCGACCCGGTTGGCGGCCGCGGGGATCTCACCAGTGGAAGTGATGGGCGCCCTGCAGGGGGCCAACAGCCGGCTTCCGGCCGGCGAGTTCACCGCCGGCGACCAGAGCTTCCTCGTGACAGTGGGTGCGGAGCTGCGTGACGCAGCGGATGTCGGCTCGGTGGTGGTCGGCGCGCGCCAGGGTCACCCGATCTACCTCAATTCGGTCGCCGCGGTCGTGGACGGCCCCGCCGAAGTGGTGGACTACGTGGGTCACGCGGCCCGAGGCGAGGCGCCCCAGCACGCCGTCACCCTGACGGTGGCGAAGCGGCCCGGCGCCAATGCCAGCGCCCTCGCCCAGACGGTGCTGGCGCGGGTGGACGACGCGCGGGCGCGACTCCTCCCGGCGGGAGTGGGACTCGAGGTGACCCGGAACTACGGCGAGAGCGCGTCGGAGAAAGCAAGCGAGCTGATCCTGCACCTCTTCCTTGCCACCCTCAGCGTGACGCTCCTCATCGGGATCTTCCTCGGCTGGCGCGAGGCGCTGGTGGTGCTGGTGGCGGTCCCGGTCACCCTCGCGCTTACGATGTTCACGTACTATGTGATGGGGTACACCCTCAATCGGATCACCCTCTTCGCGCTGATCTTCTCGATCGGCATCCTGGTGGACGACGCGATCGTGGTGGTGGAGAACATCCACCGCCACCAGCAGCTCGAACCCGGCCGGCCGCTGCGCCAGATCATCCCGGCGGCGGTGGACGAAGTCGGCGGCCCGACCATCCTGGCCACGCTCACGGTGATCGCGGCGTTGCTGCCGATGGCCTTCGTGTCGGGCCTGATGGGCCCCTACATGAGCCCGATCCCGATCAATTCGAGCCTGGGCATGGCGCTGTCGCTGGCGATCGCGTTCACGGTCACGCCGTGGCTCGCGCTGCGGCTCATGAAACCGGCGTCCCATGCCGCCCATGCCGCGCATGCCGACGCCAACGGCGCGCCCCGGCCGGGCCGGGTGCAGCGCCTGTTCACGTGGCTGCTCGCGCCGCTGCTGCACAGCGCGCGCAAACGCTGGCTGCTGGCCTTCGGCATCCTCGCGGCGCTGCTGCTGTCGGTCGCGCTGGCGCTGGTGCAATGGGTGGTGCTCAAGATGCTGCCGTTCGACAACAAGAGCGAATTCCAGGTGGTGCTCGACATGCCGGCCGGTACCCCGCTGGAAACCACCGCCGCCACCTTGCAGGAGCTCGGCGCCTACCTGGCGGCGCAACCCGAGGTGCGCGATCTGCAGGGTTACGCCGGCACGGCCTCGCCGATCACCTTCAACGGGCTGGTGCGCCAGTATTACCTGCGCGGTGATGCCGAGCAGGGCGACCTGCAGGTCAACCTGGTCGACAAGCAGCACCGCCACGAGCAGAGCCACGCGATCGCACAGCGCCTGCTGCCGCAGCTCGACCGGATCGCGGCCAAATACCGTGCGCGGCTCAAGCTGGTCGAGGTACCCCCCGGTCCGCCGGTGTTGTCGCCGCTGGTGGCCGAGATCTACGGCCCGGACGAGGCCGGGCGCAACCAGCTCGCCGCCCGTGTGACCAAGGCCTTTGGCGACAGCGCGCATGTGGTGGGCATCGACAACAGCCTGCAGGACGACGCGCCACGCAGCTTCCTGCGGGTGCAAAGGCAACGCGCCGATACGCTGGGCATATCGGTGGCCAGCGTGGCGCAGACGGTGCAGGCGGCGCTCGCCGGCGCCGACACCACCTACCTGCACGATGGCCAGTCCAGGTACCCGCTGCCGGTGCGCATCCAGTTGCCGCTCGAGCGCCAGGTGGGCCTGGATGCGCTGCTGGCGCTGCCGATGCGTTCGGCCAGCGGCCAGCTGGTGCCGCTGTCGGAGCTGGTGCAGGTGGAGCGCGGCGTGATCGACAAGACCCGCTTCACCAAGGACCTGTTGCCGGTGTCGTACGTGATGGGCGACGTCGGCTTGCGGCCGCCCGCGTCCGGCGCCGCGCCGGGGTTCATCGACTCGCCGCTGTACGGCCTGTTCGGTATCCGCGCGCAGCTGGCCGCGGCGGCCCTGCCCAATACCGGCGCGCTGGGGGAATACTGGATCCGCCAGCCCTCCGACCCGTTTCGCGCCTATGCCATCAAGTGGGACGGTGAATGGCAGATCACCTACGAGACCTTCAGGGACATGGGCGCCGCCTACGGCGTCGGCCTGATCCTGATCTACCTGCTGGTGGTGGCCCAGTTCCGCAGCTACCTGACGCCGCTGGTCATCATGGCGCCGATCCCGCTGACCATCATCGGCGTGATGCCGGGGCACGCGCTGATGGGCGCCCAGTACACGGCCACGTCGATGATCGGCATGATCGCGCTGGCCGGCATCATCGTGCGCAACTCGAT
>JANMWE010000199.1:0-11630 GCA_031393795.1 Gemmatimonadota bacterium | reverse complement strand
GGACCGTGATCGTGCCGGTCATTCCCGTGTGGATGGTGCATTCATAGGTATACGTGCCGGCGACATCGAAGACCAGCGGACCGTAGGTGGCGCCGGCACCCTGGGTGGCACTCCCGGGGAAGGTAGCCGGACCCCCGGTCTGGGTCACATTGTGCGAGCCAGAGATCCAGTGCCATACGACCGCGCCGCCGACGGGGATGCTGATGGCGTTGGACTGGAAGAAGTTGCTGTTGACGGTCACCGTGGTGGCCACCGGCGTGACGACGAGATCGAACTGGATCGGGCTTCCAGACAAGGATGCCGGCGTCGCGGTGACGGTCAACGGCCCCGCGGTCGCCCCGGCCGTCGCCGAGATCACCGCCCCGCCGTTGGCGCCCGTGATGCTGGTCGGCCCGCTCACCGACCCCGAACCCCCGGTCACCTGCCACGATACACTCTCTCCCGGGACCCCGTTCCCGAAGGTATCGAGAACACGCACCGTGAGCAGCTGCGGGAAGGCCAGGCCTGCTTGCTGCACCTGCCCCTGTCCCCCGGACACGATCGCGGAGTTGGGCGCACCCGGCAGCGCCGTTGCCCCGAACTGGATCGGCCCGCCGGTCACGCCGGGGGAAGAGACGGTGGCGATCCGAGCGCCGGAAGCCTGCCCAAGGGTCCAGGTCGCGGACGCGATCCCATCAGCGCCGGTCAAGACCTGGGAGGGGAGGACCGTTCCAGCCCCGCCACCCGGGGCGAACGTCACCGTCACGCCCGCCACTGGGGCCCCGTCTTGCGTGATCTTGACTCCCAACTGGATGGGGAGGGCCGCGCCCACCACCCCCGTCTGCCCGTCGCCGCTCGGCGTTCCCTTGCTGATCACGAGGGGCGGGGTCGAAGGTTCCCCTCCCCCGCCGCCGCAGGCGACCAGGAAAAGGGCGATCGGGAGAAGTCGGGTACGGGGCATGGTCTGTAGTCCAGATAGAGTCCAGATGACTATCTTACCTCAAGTTCGATGATCCGGCTGTGACGTTTGCCCCAGGCGACCTACGGGGGAGTACGGACGTGCATCCCAACGTGTTCGAGACGGCCAACGCAGGGTTCGCGCAGGCCCTGTACGAGGACTTCCTCCGCGACCCCGCCTCGGTGTCGCCGGAGTGGCGCCGCCTCTTCGAGAGCGGTCAGGTCGGCGAACGCCCAGTTGCGACCGGGAACGGAGCTTCCGCTCCGTCTCCGGTGACGAACGGGACGCCCGCCACCGCACAGACCGCCGGATCCCAGGGCGCAACCCTCATCAAAGGCCCGGCCCTCCGACTCGCGCAGAACATGAATGAGTCGCTCACGGTCCCGACGGCGACGACCTTCCGCGAACTCGCGGTCGGCACGCTCGACGCCCGGCGGCGCGACCTGAACGGGGCGCTCGCGGCGTCGGGCAAGACGGCCAAGCTGTCGTTCACCCACCTCATCGCCTACGCCCTGGTCCAGGGGATCAAGAAATTCCCCGTGATGGGCCACACCCTCCTCGAGCAGAAGGGGGAGACCTTCCGCGTGGCGCCCGACGGGATCTTCCTCGGCCTCGCGGTCGACGTCGAACGGAAGGACGGCAGCCGCGGCCTGGTCGTCCCGGTGCTCAAGCACGCGGAAGCGATGGACTTCGCCGCGTTCCACGCCGAGTACGAACGCATCGTCGAAGCGGCGCGCACCAACAAGCTGATGCCCGACGCCTTCGCCGGGGCCACCGTCTCGCTCACCAATCCGGGCGGCCTCGGCACCAGCGCGTCAGTGCCCCGCCTCATGAAGGGTCAGGGGACGATCATCGCCACCGGGGCCATCGGGTTGCCAGCCGCGTTCGCGGCCGACCCGAACCGCGCGGCGGAGCTGGGCGTGGGCAAGGTGATGCAGATGACCTCGACCTATGACCATCGCATCATCCAGGGCGCGGAATCGGGCGCATTCCTCCGGACCATCGATCAGTTGCTGCAGGGGCAGGATACGTTCTACGAGAATGTGGCGGCCAGCCTCGGCGTTGCGCTGGGGCGCTCAGGCGCTGAGGCGCTGAACAGCACAGCGACCCCATCCCTCGCCTCGGGTACGCAGTCCGCAGCACGCAGTCCGCAGTCCGTGGCGCCTGAGGCGCTTTTCCAGGTGGCGGCGGCGATGGCGCTCGTAAAGGCGCATCGCACCCACGGTCATCTCGCCGCGCAACTCGACCCCCTCGGTGGCCTTCCCCCCGGCGACCCGGCGCTGGAGCCGGCCAGTGTGGGACTCACCCCCGAAGTGATGCGCACGATCCCCGCCGCGGTCCTCCGCGTCGGGGTGCCAGGGGCCACCCTCGCCGACGTCCTGCCCCGCCTGCGCGAGACGTACTGCGGCACCCTCGCGTACGAGGTCGAACACATCTCGTCGCACGAGGAGCGCGTCTGGCTCCGCGAGGCGATCGAGTCGGGACGCTACCGGGCCCCGCTCACCCCGGAGGCGCAGCGCGCGCTGCTGCACCGCCTCACCGAGGTGGAGACCCTCGAGAAGTTCCTTCACAAGGCGTACCTCGGCCAGAAGCGGTTCTCGATCGAGGGCGTGGACATGATGGTCCCGATGCTCGACTACGCGGCCGACCTCGCCGCCGAGCAGGGCGCCCGTGAGGTGGACATCGGCATGGCCCACCGTGGGCGGCTCAACGTGCTGGTGCACAACGTAGGGCGCGCCTACGAGAGCATCTTCGCCGAGTTCGAAGGGAGCAAGCATCATCCAGAGGATCCTGACGCGGGCACCGGCGACGTGAAGTACCACCTCGGCGCCGAGGGCACCCACCGCACGCCGGCCGGCAAGACCATCGACGTGAGTTTGTCGCCCAACCCGAGCCACCTCGAATTCGTGGGCCCCGTGGTCGACGGGCGCGCCCGCGCCAAGCAGACCAGCCGCAAAGGGGCCATCGCCCAGCACGACAGCACCGCCGCGGTACCGATCGTCATTCACGGCGACGCGGCCTTTGCGGGTCAGGGCGTGGTGGCCGAGACGCTCAATCTCGGCAACCTCGACGGCTACCGCACCGGCGGGACCCTGCACCTGATCACCAACAACCAGGTCGGTTTCACGACTGACACGCGCGATGCACGCTCGACGCGCTACGCTTCCGACCTGGCCAAGGGGTTCGACATCCCGATCATCCACGTCAATGCGGACGATCCCGAGGCCTGCCTCACGGCGGTCCGGCTGTCGATGGCATACCGGGCGCAATTCGCCAATGATGTCCTCATCGACCTCGTCGGCTACCGGCGGCACGGCCACAATGAGGCGGACGAGCCGGCGTACACCCAGCCGCTGATGTACGAGCGGATCAAGACGCTGCCGACCGTGCGGACGAAGTACGCCGAGCGCCTCGTCGCGGCGGGTGCGGTGTCGCAGGCCGACGCCGACCAGGAAGCGGAGGCCCAGTACCAGAAGCTGGTGGGACTGCAGCAGGCGATGAAGGCGGCCACGGCGCGCCCGAGCGCGCCGGCCAGCGGGCCGGTGGGCCAGAGTGGGCCCGGAGTGGCAGTCGAGACCGCGCTCAGCGCGGAGCTCCTGACGGCATTGAACGAAGAACTGCTGGTGTGGCCCGCCGGCTTCACCGTTCATCCGAAGCTGGTCAAGCAGCTGGAGCGTCGGCGCCAAGTGCTCGGGCCCGAAGGGGGGATCGACTACGGGCACGCGGAGGCGCTGGCCTTCGGCTCGCTCCTTATGGAAGGGGTGCCGATCCGCCTGACCGGGCAGGACGTGGGCCGGGGCACGTTCAGCCACCGGCATATGGTCCTCCACGACGCGAAGACCGGCGCGACCTGCGCCCCGGTCCAGAATCTGAAGGGAGCGCTCGCCCCGCTCGAGGTGTACAACAGCCCCCTCTCCGAGCTCGCGGCGATGGGCTTCGAATACGGTTACAGCGTCGCCGCGGCCGAGTCGTTGGTGGTCTGGGAAGCACAGTTCGGCGATTTCGTGAACGGCGCCCAGATCATCCTCGACCAGTTCGTGGTCGCGGGACTCTCGAAGTGGGGACAGCGGACGCGCCTCACCCTCCTCCTGCCCCACGGACAGGAAGGCCAGGGGCCCGAACATTCGAGCGCCCGCCTGGAGCGGTTCCTCCAGAGCGCCGCCGAGGGGAACATCCGGGTGGCGAACTGTACCACCCCGGCGCAGTACTACCACCTGCTCCGGCGCCAGGCGCGCGATCCGCGGATCCGCCCGCTGGTGGTGATGACGCCGAAGAGCCTGCTCCGACTCCCGGCCGCGGCATCGAAGTTGACCGACCTGACCAGCGGCACATTCAAGCCGGTGCTCGACGATCCGCACGCTGATGCGGCACAGGTGTCGCGCGTGGTGCTCTGCTCGGGCAAGGTCTACTACGACCTGATCGCCGAAGCCGACAAGCTCGGCACCAACCGGCCGGCCATCGTGCGCGTGGAGCAGCTCTACCCCTTCCCGGCCGACGAGCTCAAGGCGCTGATGTCCCGCTACCCCCGCGCATCGCAAGTGGTGTGGACCCAGGAAGAGCCGAAGAACATGGGAGCGTGGACCTTCATGCACGAGCGACTCCCGACGATCCTCTCGCGCGGGATGCAGCTGCGCTATGCCGGCCGGCCCGAGCGGGCGAGCCCCGCCGAAGGGTACCCCGCGGCCCACTCGGCGGCGCAGAAGGCGCTGGTCGCGGAGGCATTGGGAGGATGAGCAGCGAGGGGTGAGTGCAAGTATCGAGTGGGCGAGGAAGCGAGCAAGAAAAAGGGGGTCCCGGTGGGGGACCCCTTTCGCGCTTACCGCTCCCTCGCCCACTCACCCCTTGCACTCTCCCCTCTTACCTGCCTCGTCCCGAGGACTTCCCCCTTCGGAACCTGAGGCTGGTCGCGGGCACCGCCGACTCCTTCCCGGTCAGGTCGACCATCGGCCGATCGAGCGCGTGGCGCGCCGACTCCTTGAGCGAGTCCGAGAGGTGCTGGCCGTACTCGAGCAGGAAGACCGCGCGGCTCTTCTTCTGCAGCAGCCACGACACCATCGGCATGTCGGCCTTGGCGGCGTTGCACTCGCGGCAGCAGATCACGAGGTTGTCGAGCCGGTCGTACGCCTTCTGCCCCTTCCGCGGCCGGACGTGATCGAGCGTGGCGGCCTCGGCGTTGATCGTCTTTCCGCAATACGCACAATGCGGCCCCTGGTGCTCCAGGAGCCACTCGCGGTTCCCTTCCATCGACTTGGTGGAGGAGGTCCGGAACGAACTGGCGGTCACCTGCTCCGCGGGAGCAGATCCACCGCGACGACGCCTGCGGGGCACGGGATCGGGGTTCGGGTACAGTGACGGGACCGGCCACTCCGGGCCCTTGGCGAGGGGGAAGCTAATGGGGCTTCGCCCCAGTTCACAGGCGCAGGAGGCGCGAGAGGCGCTCAAGAGCCTCACAACGAGGTCTTAAGCGCCTTGTGCGACTACGCGGCTCTGGACTTCCTACCGGCCCCGCCCGCCCCGGTCCCGGTCGTCCACCTTGCGGGTCTTCTTGTCCACCTCGGCCTGCTTCTGGGCCGCGCGGAGCATCTTGGCCGGGTCGGGTGCCTGCGGAAGCTTCCGCGCCGGCCCTTCGTCGAACGCGATCGCGCCTCCCTCGGCCTTCCAGGTGAGAGGCTTCCGGGCGCGGATGTCGTAGCAGCCGAGCACCGTCTCTGAGGCGACCGCGGCGCTGACGACCCGCCGGGTCAAGGCGTCGCGATCCTTCACCCCTTGCAGGATGATCGGCGCCTTGCCGGTGAACGCCCGCGGCGAATAGAGGAATGCCGCACCCGCGCCACCCAGCCCGGGGGTGGCGGAGAGCTCTTCCTTGGCCACTTCACGTCCCCACCGGACCGCCTCGGCCTCTTCAGGGGTCTGGGAATGCTTGCCGCCGCCGCGTGCGGGGGTGTCGGTCTGCTTCTTGGCCTGCGCGGCCCGGAGGGCCTTCAGGTAGCCAGGTTCTTCACTCATCAGTGCCTCAGGGGTATGTACGTCCAACGGAAGCCGAAAATAGCGCAATTGCCCCCTCCCCGGTAGGACGCGCAATTTGCGCTGACGCTGGATTCCGGTGGTGCCGGGACTCCCGATCCGGGGTTATTTTCACCCCCGTCCTTCCGGCTTCCCCGACCGCCCGCGGAGTCCCCGCCGTGACCGCTCCCTCCGAGAGCTCGACCACCCCTGGTCTTCCCGCCGCCGCGGACGCCTCCGCCTGGGCCTCGATCAACACGATCAAGGTCCTCGCGATGGATGCGGTGGAAAAGTCGCAGTCCGGGCATCCCGGGACGCCGATGGCCCTCGCCCCGGCGGCGTATGTGCTCTGGAGCAAGTTCCTCCGGTACGACCCGGCCACGCCCGATTGGGCCGACCGCGACCGGTTCGTCCTCTCGTGCGGCCACGCGTCGATGCTGCTTTACTCGATGCTGCATCTCACCGGATACGAGGTGTCGCTCGAGGACATCCGGCAGTTCCGGCAATGGGGCTCCCTCACCCCCGGACACCCCGAGCGAGGCCACACCCCCGGCGTCGAGGTGACCACCGGTCCCCTCGGTCAGGGCGTCGCGAACTCGGTCGGGATGGCGATGGCCGAGCGCTTCCTGGCCCAGCGGTTCAACCGCCCCGAGTTCGAGGTGGTGGACCACCGGGTGTGGACCTTCGTGAGCGACGGCGACCTGATGGAAGGGATCGCCAGCGAAGCGGCCTCCCTCGCAGGGCACCTGCGGCTCGGCAAGCTCTGCCTCCTGTACGACGACAACCGCATCACCATCGACGGCAGCACCGACCTCTCGTTCAGCGAGGACGTCCAGAAGCGTTTCACCGCGTACGGGTGGAAGGTGCTCCGGGTCTCCTCGGGCAACGATCTCAAAGCGCTGCAGCGCGCGTACTCCGCTGCCCGGCGCGACAGCGACCGCCCCACCCTGATCATCCTCCGCACCGAGATCGCCGACCCCGCCCCCACCAAGAAGGGGACCGCGGCCGCCCACGGTGCTCCCCTCGGCGCCGCCGAAGTGAAGGCGACCAAGGAGATCCTCGGCTGGCCGCAGGATCCTTTCCACGTGCCAGCCGAGGTCACCGACCACATGGCCAAGGCGGGCCGGCGCGCGGGGCGGGAGCACAAGGCGTGGCGGAAGAAGTTCCTGGCCTACAGCAGGGCGTTCCCGGTCGAGGCGGCGGAGTTCGAGCAGTGGATGGCGGGTGACCTCCCCATCGGCTGGGATGCAACGCTGCCCAAGTTCGCAGGCGAGAAGGGTCTGGCCACGCGGCAGGCGAGCCAAGCGGTGATCGACGCTGTCGCGAAGGCGCTCCCCAACTTCCTCGGCGGTTCCGCCGACCTCGCCGGCTCGAATGGCGCGGTCATCAAGGAGGGCGGCGACTTCACGGCCGAGGTGGCCGGGCGGAACATCCACTGGGGGATCCGGGAGCACGCGATGGCCGCGGCCTGCAACGGGATGGCGGCCCACGGTGGCGTGCGTCCGTTCGCGGCGACTTTCCTGATCTTCGCCGACTACCTCAAGCCCGCGCTCCGGCTCTCCGCCGTGAGCAGGCTGCCGGTGATCTACATCGGCACGCACGATTCGATCGGGGTGGGCGAGGATGGCCCGACCCACCAGCCCATCGAGCAGCTGGCGACCCTGCGCGCCACGCCGAACGTCCTGGTCTTCCGTCCCGCCGACGCGACCGAGACCGCGGAATGCTGGCGCCTGGCGCTCGAGCGGAAGGATGGGCCGTCCGTCCTGGCCCTCACGCGCCAGAAGCTCCCGGTGCTCGATCGCAGCGTCCTCGCTCCAGCGGCCGGCGTGCGCCAGGGTGCCTACGTGTTGAAGGAGGCCTCGGGCCTCGGGCCACAGGCCTCGGGGCTGCCCAAGGTGATCCTGATGGCCACAGGGTCCGAGGTGTCGGTCGCGCTGGGTGCTGCGGAGCTGTTGGAGAAGGAAGGAACCCCGACCCGTGTGGTGTCGATGCCCTCGTGGGAGCTTTTCGCGGCCCAGCCGCAGAGCTATCGCGATCAGGTGCTGCCACCGGCGGTGACGGCGCGCGTCTCGATGGAGGCGGCCGCCACCTTCGGGTGGGATCGGTGGGTGGGTAGCGCGGGCCGCGCGCTCGGCCTCGACCATTTCGGCGCCTCCGCACCGGCCGAGCGGCTCTATCAGGAATTCGGTCTCACGGCGGCGCGGATGGCCGAAGTGGCCCGCGCCGTCCTTGCCGGGAGGGTGGCATGACCAATCCCCTCGTCGCCCTGGGCCAGCTGGGCCAGAGCCCGTGGTACGACTTCATCACCCGCGACCTCGTCCGGTCGGGCGAGCTCGCGCGATTGATCCGTGAGGATGGCTTGATGGGGATGACCTCGAACCCCACCATCTTCGAGAAGGCCATCGCCGGCTCGAGCGACTACGACGCCGACATCCGCCGCCTCACGGGCGAGGGGAAGAGCGCGGCGGAAGTGTTCGAGGCGCTGGCGGTGGCCGACGTGCAGGCCGCATGCGACCTCTTCCGTTCCGTCTGGGATGCCCGGAAGAACGGCGACGGCACCGTGTCGCTCGAGGTATCGCCCACGCTCGCGCACGACACCGCGGGGACCATCGCCGAGGCCCAGCGGCTGTGGGACCGGGTGGCGCGACCCAACGTGATGATCAAGATCCCGGGGACCACGGCGGGATTGCCGGCCATCACCGAGTGCCTGGCGCGCGGCATCAACGTGAACGTGACGCTCCTCTTTGCGGTGGAGCGTCATCGAGAGGTGATCGAGGCGTTCTTCCAGGGGCTGGAACGCCGCGTGGCAGCGGGCCAGCCGGCGGACCGGCTCTGCTCGGTGGCGAGCTTCTTCGTGAGCCGGGTGGACGGGAAGATCGACCCGATGCTGGACAAGGGAGGGGAGGGCGCGGCCAAGGTGCGCGGCACCGTCGCCATCGCCAATGCGGCGGCGGCGTACGGCGCGTTCGAGGCGGCGTTCCGTGGCCCGCGGTGGGACGCGCTCGCGCAGTTCGGCGCCCAGCGCCAGCGCCCCCTCTGGGCCTCGACCAGCACCAAGGACCCGAAGTACCCGGACACCTACTATGTGGAGGCGCTGGTGGCCGCGCACACCGTGAACACGCTCCCGCCCGACACGTTCGCGGCCTACCGTGACCATGGCCATCCGGCGGCGCGCATCGCCGCGCACGTGCATGGCGCCGAGTCGATGCTGGCCCAGCTCGGCCAGTTCGGGGTCGACCTGGCGGCGGTGACCGCCTTCCTGGAGACCGACGGCGTGCAGAAGTTCGCCGCCAGTTATCAAAGCCTGCTTGCCGGCATCGAGGCCAAGGCAGGTTCGCTCGCCGGCAGCGCATGACCCCCTGAGGAACATCATGAACGGATTTGTGCGCCGGATCGGACTGACCGGCTGGATCATCATCGCGATGGTCGTCGGCATCACGCTCGGCTGGCTCGACCACGACCTGTGGCAGGACACCAGGATCACCCCGGTGGCCCAGCCGCTGGCCACGTTGTTCCTCCGGATGATCAAGTCGATCGTGGTCCCCCTGGTCTTCTCGAGCCTGGTGGTGGGGATCGCCGGTCACGGGGACGACCTGAAGCAGGTGGGACGTCTCGCCTTTCGGAGCATCGTCTACTTCGAGCTGGTGACCACCGTCGCGCTCTTCATCGGGCTCGGGGCGGTGAACCTGGTGCGGCCGGGGGTGGGGGTGGACCTCGCCACCGCCTCGGCCGAGATGGGCCAGCAGTTCGCCAGCACGCACACCACGCTCACGAGCGTGCTGGAGCACACCGTCCCCACGAGTTTCTTCAAGGCCGCGGCGGACAACGAGGTGCTGCAGATCGTCTTCTTCGCGGTGCTCTTCGGGATCGCGTTGGCGCAGGTGCCGAGCGGTCGCGGCAAGGAGGTCGTGCTGCGGTTCTGTGAGGGGCTGTCGGCGGTGATGTTCAAGTTCACCGGACTGGTGATGTACTTCGCCCCGATCGGCATCGGGGCCGCGTTGGCCGTGACCATCGGGGAGAACGGGCTGGGGGTGCTGGGGAACCTGATCAAGCTCGTCCTGACGCTCTACGGCGCGCTCATCGTCTTCGTGGCCGGCGTGCTGTTCCCCATCGCGTTGCTGTTCAAGGTGCCGGTGCGGCTCTTCTGGAAGTGGGTCAAGGAGCCGTGGCTGATCGCGTTCAGCACGGCCAGTTCGGAAGCGGCGCTGCCGCTCGCCATGGAGAACCTCGACAAGTTCGGGGTGCCGAAGCGGATCGTCGCCTTCGTGCTGCCCACCGGGTACTCGTTCAACCTCGACGGATCGACCCTCTACCTGGCGGTCGCGTCGGTGTTCGTGGCCCAGGCCGCCGGCGTCCAGTTCACGCTGGGCAACCAGCTGTTGATGATGCTGACGCTGATGCTCACCTCGAAGGGGGTGGCCGCCGTGCCGCGCGCCTCGCTGGTGATCCTCTCGGGGACGCTCGCGAGCTTCGGGCTCCCGCTCGAAGGTGTGGCCGTCATCCTCGGCGTCGATGCGCTGATGGACATGGCGCGCACGAGCGTCAACCTGGTCGGCAACTGCCTGGCGAGTGCCGTGATGGGACGGTGGGAGAACGAATACACGCCGGGGTCGGAGTTCGATCCGACCAAGGTGGCGGCGTAAGCAGGCGGACAGGCGGGTAGGCGGGTAGGCTGGTAGCCAAAAGATGGAACCGTCCTGAGCGTAGCGAAGGACCTAGCTTACCGAACTAGGTCCCTCACGTTGTTCGGGACGGCTCCGCTGCGTCCACTACCCGCCTACCCTTCCATCCGCCTATCCGTCTACGGAGCCAGCGGCGCGTCATCCAGCGAGAAGAGCCAGAGATCGGCGCGGTGGTTGGTGGCGTTGAAGCCGGAGAGTACGCTCAGTGTGGGGACGGCGTAGGGCTGCGCCTCCACCACGAGCCGGTGTCCGTCGGGGCTGATCTCGGGATGGCGGAAGAGCCAGATCGGCGCCAGATCGTAGCTCACTTCCACACCCGTGGTCAGGTCCACCACCGAGATACCCCCGCCTTCATCGCGCTGGACCCACCCTGCGTGTGCGGCCTCGTAGCTGAAGATGGTGCTGTCCCCCACGATGGCCGCGAGTTTGTTCCCCCGCACCGACACGTCGCGCACCACCCGCCGATACCCGAAGTTGTGCACCGTATCCACCACTCCCGTCATCAGGTGGCGGCGATAGACCAGCGAGTCGCCGCCGATGGTGTAGTAGATGGCGGTGGAATCATCTCCCACCGCGACCGAGCTGGCCCACTCGGTGCCGGGGACCGCGGTGAAGTTCGACGTCGAGTCGTCGATGATATGGAGGAGCATCACTTCCTGCCCGGTGAAGAAGGTGTCGGGGAGGAAGGTCGAGCCCTGGAAGAACTCGAGCACGCCGAGGTACACCAGCTGGTCGGGAGCGATCCAGCGAAAGGTCCAGCCGAGCACCTGCTGTTTGCCGGTGTTGGAGAAGAAGGGGAGGGTGCGCACCACCCGCGAATGCTCGAAGTCGAAGCCGTGCACCAGCGCGATGCGGGGTTGGCCGGTCTTCTTCAAGAGTCGCCAGGCGGAGGTGTGGATGAACACCACATCCCCGGTCGGGGAGACGGAGGGCCACTCGTAGACGTCGGTGGTATCGACGTGACGCCCGTCGGTCTCGCACTTGCGCCACCGCTGGCTTCCGCCCTC
>JANMWE010000108.1:0-1647 GCA_031393795.1 Gemmatimonadota bacterium | reverse complement strand
CTCACTGATCGACTTGTCGGTCGGGGTGTAGACGCCGCGGATGGTGAAGGTCCAGTCGCCCGGGAAGATCGTCCCCTGCAGGGTGACGTTCTGGCCCACGTGCCAGCCGAACATCGTCAGCAGGTGCTGCCCCACCAGCGCCCCCGAGCGGTCCTGCATGAACGCCGCCTTCTGGTCGGCGGGGATCACCATCTCGGGGTACATCGGGAGGTAGCTCTCCGCCTTGATGGCGAAGGTGGCGAAGAACTGCTTCCCGTCGCCGTAGCGGCCGCCGAACCAGTTGGCCCAGGTGACCGACTGGACGCCGGGCACCGCCTGCAGCCGGTTGGCGTACGCCAGCGGCAGGGGGAGGACGAACCCGGTGCTGTTGGTCGTCACCAGCCGGCGGGCGCTGCCGAACTCGGCGTTGGCCTTGAGGGTGGTGACTACGGTGCGGAGCGAGGCGAAGAGGAAGAGCGCCAGCGCCACGGATGCGATAGTGAAGAACGTTCGCTTCTTGCTCCGCAACAGGTTGGCACGGAGCATCGGGAAGAATCTCATCGGGTCACCGCCGCCTGTTCGACGAACGACCCCTTCTCCAGGTGCAGGATCTTCGTGGCGCGCGCCGCCGCCTGGGGATCGTGCGTCACGATGAGGATGGTCTTGCCGAATTCGCTGTTGAGCCGGCCCAGAAGCGCCAGCACCTCTTGCGAGCTCTTGGCGTCGAGCTGGCCGGTCGGCTCGTCAAGGAGCACCAAGGTCGGGTCGGCCACGATGGCCCGCGCGATCGCCGCCCGCTGCTCCTGGCCACCCGAGAGTTGGCGCGGATAGTGCTTCATCCGGTCCTCGAGCCCCACGACGCCGAGGGCGATCTTGACCCGCTCGTCCCGTTCCTTTTTCGAGAGCCGGGTCAGGAGGAGGGGGAGCTCGACGTTCTGCTCGGCCGTGAGCACCGGCAGGAGGTTGAACGACTGGAAGACGAAGCCGACGTTGCTCGCCCGCCACGCCGCCAGCGCCGTCGCCGTCATCGAGCTCACCTCGGCGCCGCCGACGGTGATCTTGCCCGACGTGGGGCGGTCGAGCCCGGCGACGAGGTTGAGAAGGGTCGACTTGCCGGAGCCTGAAGGGCCCATCAGCGCCGTGAAGCTCCCCTTTTCGACGTCCATCGTGAGGCCGGTGAAGACCTCGACGCGCTCGGTCTCACGGGAGAAGCTCTTGTAGACGTCGCGGATCTCGACGAGGGCCATTGTTCGCTCAGGGGTTGGGGGCTGTGTACTGGTTCTTGGTCGCTGCAAAGCTGTCATCCTGAAGGTGCTTTAGCACCCGAAGGATCTCCGTCCTACTAGTTCGAGATCTATTGCCCGACCTCTACCCTCATCCCCTCTGTCGGATTCTCGACCCCGCCGAGGAGGAGAAGCTCCCCCCCCGCGAGGCCGCTCCGGACCTCCCGATACCCCGCGCTCACCGGCCCCGCCACCACCTCGTGCGACGAGAGCCGCCCATCGCGCACCAGCCAGACCACCGTCGTTCCCCCGAACTCGCGCACCGCCCCCACCGGGAGGCGGAAGCGGGGCGCCTCGGGCGGGGCATTCGCGGCCCGCGCGGTGCGCGGGGGTGCAGCGGCCAGGAAGTCCACCCGCGCCCCCATCTCGGGGAGGATGCGGGAGT
>JANMWE010000055.1:0-9362 GCA_031393795.1 Gemmatimonadota bacterium | reverse complement strand
CCTCGCTCGGCCTCGCGCTCGCCGCGCACGCCCTGCCGTTCGTCGAGGGCGATCTCATCGTCGCGAGCGACAAGGAATTCCCCTCCAACATCTATCCCTGGAAGCTCCTGAAGGAGCGTGGGGTCGGGCTCGAGATCGTCTCGTGCACCCCCGAAGGGTGGCCCGATGAAGCGTCGCTCCTCCGCCAGCTCGCCGATCCGCGGGTCAAGGCGGTCGCGGTCTCCGCGGTGCAATTCGCGACCGGGTATCGGGTGGACCTCGCGAGATTGTCCGCCGAGACGCGGAAGCGGCACAAGTACCTCATCGTCGATGCCATCCAGGCCGTGGGCGTCCACCCGATCGACGTGAAGGCGGTGCCGGTGGACATCCTCACCTGCGCCTCGCAGAAGTGGCTCCTCGGCCCCTGGGGCGCCGGATTCATCTATGCCCGGAAAGGTCTGATCCCGTCGCTCACCCCGACGGTCGCGAGCTGGCTCGGCTATACCGAGAGCGACGATCTCACCCGGCTCACTTCGTACGCCGGAGAGTATCGACCCAACGCTCGGCGGTTCGAGATCTCCGGGCACGCCCTGCAGGACCTCGTGGGGTACACCGCGTCGGCCAAGCTTCTGCTGGAGCTCGGCATCCCGGCCATCGCCGAGCATGTCCGCTCCATCCACGCCCCGGTGGTCGAGGCGGCGAAGAAGAAGGGGATCCCGCTCGCCACGCCGCAGGACGGGCGGAGTGCGGGGACGCTGGCGCTCCGACCCGCCGACCCGGCCGCCACGCACGCGCGACTCCGCGAAGGAGGGGTGCACTGCTCCGTGCGGGAGGGGGTCGTGCGCCTGAGCCCGCACTGCTACAACACGATGGCGGAGATGGAGCGGGTGGGGCAACTACTGTAAGGAGTGAGAAGTAAGGAGTGAGAAGTGGGGACATCGAGGGCCCCCTGCGCAACCCGGCAAGGGGCCCTGTTCACGTCCCCTTCTCACTCCTCACACCTCACTTCTCACTCAACGACGACCAGCGCGTAATTCTTCTTCCCTTTCTGCAGCAGGATGTACTTCCCTCCCTTCAGGTCGTTCGGGCCGAGCGGACGGGCCGGATCTTCGACCTTCTCGCCGTTCACGGCGAATCCCTTCTGCTCCAGCCCTCGCCGCGCTTCGCTCTTCGACGCAGCGAGGCCCGCCGTCACCAGCGCCTCGGCCAGCGTGATCCCGGCCACGAGCGACTCCTTGGGGAGACGGGTCGTGGGGATCTCATCGACCAGCTCGCGATACGCTTCGTGCGATGAGTGCGCCACTGTGGCGCCGCCGAAGAGGAGCTGGCTCGCTTCGATGACCCGGTCGGCGGTCTCGGCCCCGTGCACCAGGGCGGTCACCTCGTGCGCGAGCGCGCGCTGGCCCGAGCGCTTCCCGGGGTCGGCCGAGTGTGCGGCGACGAGCTCGGCGATCCTGGGCAGCGGGAGGAAGGTGAAAAGCCGGAGCAGCCGCTCCAGGTCCGCGTCTTCCTGGTTGAGCCAGAATTGGTAGAACTTGTACGGGCTCGTCCGCTTGGGATCGAGCCAGACGTTGCCATCCTCGCTCTTGCCGAACTTGTCGCCGCTGCCGGTGGTGAGGAGGGGGAAGGCGAGCCCGTGGGCCTGCTTTCCTTCCCGCCGATGGATCAGTTCGATCCCGGCGGTGATGTTCCCCCACTGGTCGCTCCCGCCCATCTGCAGCTCGCACCCGTCGCTCTGCAGCAGGTGCCAGAAGTCGTACGCCTGCACCAGCATGTAGGCGAACTCGGTGAAGGAGATCCCCGTCTCCATCCGGGCCTTCACCGATTCCTTCTGCAGCATGTAGCTGACAGTGAAGTGCTTGCCGGTCTCCCGCAGGAACTCCATCAACTCCAGCTTCCCGAGCCACTCGGAGTTGTTCCGTACCCGCGCGGCGTTCTTCCCGTCGAAGGAGACGAACCTCCGGAGCTGGGTCTCGATCCCCTTCGCGTTGGCCGCTACCTGACCAGGGTCCATCATCGGGCGCTCGGTGCGCTTCCCACTCGGGTCGCCCACCAGGCCGGTGCCACCGCCTACGAGAACGATCGGCGTCCCTCCCATCCGTTGGAGCCAGGCCAGGCCCATCACCGGGATCAGACTCCCGACGTGAAGGGAATCGGCGGTGGGGTCGAAGCCGGCGTACCCCGTGATCGGGGCCCCGGTCGTGAGCCGAGCCTCGAGGTGAGGGGTGACGTCCTGGATGAAGCCGCGGGCGGCGAGTTCGGTGAGGAGACGGTGCATGGGTAGAAGTTAGGCGGTCAGGCGGGTAGGCGGGTAGGCTGGTAGGCAGGTGGGGCGGAACGGCCTGACTACCCGCCCACCCGCCTACCCGCCTACTTTTCTGGTATGTCCCTCCGCTCCACTCTTTCCCGCTGGTGGCACACCCCGAAGATCCGCAGCTGGACCATCACGGTCGCGGCCGGCGGCGTGGGGTTCTGCTTTGCGTTGCTCTGGGGTGCCTGGCATCGGGCCTGCCTCAATAACGCCTGCCCCTCGGTCACGTCGATCCGCAACAACGACCCCGACCAGGCCTCCAAGGTCTATGCCGCCGATGGGCGCCTCATCACCGATCTCGGCGGTGAACGCCGCACGGTGGTGCCGCTCTCCCAGATCAGCCCCGCGGTCATCGCGGCCTTCCTCTCGGTCGAGGACAAGCGCTTCTACTCGCACAACGGCATCGACTGGATCCGCGTCCTCGGCGCGATCAAGACGAAGTTGATGTTCGGTCGCCTCACCGGCGCCTCCACGATCACGATGCAGCTGGCCGGGAACCTCTGGCCCGATGTGATCAACCGGCAGGACCGCTCGGCCCGTCGGAAGATCCGCGAGGCGCAAGTGGCCTTGGAGCTCGAGTCGCAGTACTCGAAGGAGAAGATCCTCGAGCTCTATCTCAACCAGATCGGGCTCGGGAACGGCGCGTTCGGGGTCGAAGCGGCCGCCGAGCGGTATTTCGGCAAGAGCGCCCACGACCTGAATGTGGCCGAGGCGGCGATGCTCGCGGCGCTTCCGAAGGCGCCGTCGGCGTACAATCCGCGAAAGGAACGGGGGCGCGCCATCCAGCGGCGGAACGTCGTGATCAACCTGATGCGCGACAACGGCGTCCTGAGCAAGGAGGAGGCCGAGCGCTGGAAGGCGTATCCGCTGGTGCTCTCGAGCCGGTCGGACTTCAGCGAGGTCGCGCCCTACTTCACCGAATACGTCCGCCAGTTGATGTCGGCCCGGTTCGGGCCGGAGATCTACACCAGCGGGCTGCGGATCTACACCACGCTCGACCTTGAAGTGCAGCAGGCGGCCGAGCGGGCGCTGGAGGCACAGCTGCAGTTGATCGAGAGCGGAACGGTCTACGGTCCCTATCCGCACAAGACGTACGCGCAGTACCTCCAGGAACGGGCCGACAAGGACGCCGAGCCGCCGGCCGCGAGCCCCTACCTGCAGGGGATGGTCGTGTCGCTCGACCCGCGCACCGGCTTCATCCGCGCAATGGTCGGCGGGCGTGACTTCGAGGACAGCAAGTTCAATCGCGCCGTCCAGGCGCGCCGCCAGCCTGGCTCGACCTTCAAGCCGTTCGTCTACAGCGCCGCGCTCCGCGCCGGGCATCCGCTCTCGGAGATCCTGGTCGACGAGCCGTTGAGCGTTCCCAACATGGGTCCGAACCAGGAGCCGTGGGAGCCGCAGAACTACGACAACCAGTTCCGCGGACCGCTCACGCTCCGCCAGGCGCTGACGATGTCCGACAACATCGTCACCATCCGGCTCGGGATGGAGGAAGTGGGGGAACAGGCGGTGATCGACGAGGCCACCCGCTTCGGGATCACCACGCCGATCCCCGCGCTCCCTTCCATCCACATCGGTTCGGCCGACGTGCAGCCGCTCGAGATGGTCGCGGCCTACACCACCTTCGCGAATCTTGGCACCCGGGTCACCCCGACCGCGATCCTCCGGGTCGAGGATCGGCAGGGGAACATCCTCTGGCAACCGCAGCCCCGCACCACGGTGGTGATGCCGCGGAATCAGGCGTGGCTCCTGGTCGACGTGCTGCGCGATATCATCCGGAATCCGAACGGGACGGCCTACGCTTCCACCACCGGATTGGGGCTGAAGGTCCCGGCGGGAGGCAAGACCGGCACCACCGACGAAGGGACCGACGTCTGGTTCATCGGCTTCACCCCCGATCTCGTCACCGGGTTCTGGATGGGGCTCGACAAGCCGGAGCGCATCAAGAACAACGCCGCCGGCGGCATCCTCGCCGCGCCGGCGTGGACGGCCATGATGCGCGACATCTACGATCGCCGCGCGATGCCGACCGACCCGTGGCCCCGCCCCGATTCGCTGGTGATCGCGGAGATCGACAAGTCGACCGGGGAACTGGCGTGGCCGTACTGTCCCAAGGAGCTGCACTTCGTCGAGTCGTACATCCCGGGGACCGAGCCCAAGGAGTACTGCCACCTGCACGGCCTGAATCCCCTCGGAGGGTCGCCGCTCACCGGCACCCCGAGTCCCTGACGGCGTGGCTACCCTCCGCCTCTCGGCCGATTGGGTGATCACGATGGACGGCGCTCCTATCCGGGGGGGCGCCGTGGTCGTTGGTGGGAACGGCCGCATCAGCACCGTTGATGACGGAGGGGAGGGGGCGCATCGGGAGGCGGCTGCGTCGGTGTCGCATGCGCCGACCGGCGCGCCCCCTCCTCTCCAGAAAGTGTTGCTCCCGGGGCTCGTCAATGCGCACTCCCACCTCGAGCTCACCGGGCTCGAAGGACAGGTGCAGGAGGACGACTTTCCCGCCTGGATCCGGCACATCATCCAGATCGTCGCCGGCCGCACCCACGAGTCGTTCGTCATCGCCGCCAAGCAGGGGATCCGGGATTGCTGGAGCCGAGGCGTCACCACCGTCGCCGATTGCGGATCGACCGGCGCCGTGATGCAGGCCCTCGGCGAGCTCGACGCAAGCGGGATCGCGTATCACGAGATCTTCGGCCCCTCGCCGGAACAGGCCGACACCTCCCTCGAGGCCTGGGCGCTCCGTCTCTCCGAGCTCCGTCGCTTCGAGACCCCCCGCGTCCGGCTCGGTGCCTCCCCGCACGCGCCCTATACGGTCAGTGGCCCGCTCTATCGTCTCGCGACGGCCCACGCGCGGAAGGAGAAGCTCCCCATCGCCGTCCACGTGGCGGAATCATCGCTCGAGGATGACTTCGTGCGGAATGGCGCCGGGGGGTTCGCCGATGGGCAGCGCAGTCGAGGCCTGCGGCCCGAGGCCCGTGGCCTGTCGCCCGTGGCCTGGCTCGACCAGCACGGCGTCTTCGGCGCGGATTGCCTCGCGATCCATTGCTGCACGGTGGATAGGAATGACATCGACACCTTGGCCCGCCGAGGGGCGGGAGTGGCACACTGTCCACGGAGCAATCAGCGGCATCATCGACTCGACGCTCCGCTGACGCAGATGATCGCCGCGGGGCTTCGGGTGGGGGTCGGCACCGACTCGGTCGCGAGTGTGGATCCGCTCGACCTGCTGGCCGAAGCGCGGCGGGCCCGGGAACTCGGATCGCTCGACGCGCAGGAGGCGCTGGCGCTCGTGACCCTCGGTGCCGCGCGGGCGATCGGGCTGGGTGTGGAGGTCGGTTCGCTGGCGGAAGGGAAGTGGGGGGACCTCGTGGCGCTCCAGGTGCCGGCGTGCGAGACCCCCGAGCAACTCTTCGACGCGGTGCTGGCCAGCACCCCGGCGAAGCTCACCGCGACCTGGCTCGGCGGCCGGGAGGTCTATCGCGCTCCTGCTTGATTATTCGGGATAGTGGATGTGTATTCAAGCATGAAATCCCGCCGCCAGACCCTCATCCTCAAGCTCATCGGCGAACAACGGATCGCGAACCAGGAGGCGCTGAAGACGGCGCTCCTGCGGAACGGACTGGTCGCGACCCAGGCCACCCTCTCCCGCGACCTCCGCGAACTCGGCCTGGTGAAGCTCGCCGATCCCGCCGGGGGGAGCTTCTACGCCCGCCCGGCCGATGCGGCGGGAGCCGCCGGACCCAAACCCCAGTTGGCGCGCCTGCTCCAGTCGCTGCTGCACTCGGTGGACGGGGTGGGTCCCTTCGTCGTGCTCCGGACCGCGGCGGGCTCCGCCGGGGCGGTCACCGCCGCCCTCGACCAGGCGGGGTGGGACGAGGTGATCGGGACCATCGCCGGGGACGACACGGTGCTGGTCATCACCCGATCGGACAAACTGCGGAAGGTGGTGGCGGACAGGGTACGGCAGCTGACAAGCTGACCACCTGAAGGGGTCCTTAGCTCATCCGTGGGGGGGACTTCCACCCTGAACCTCCCCGGATTAGGCTAAATAGATACGATTCAGGTACTTGGTGGCCCAACAAGGAGGCTTTCGACGTGCGCTGTCTTGCTCTGAACGCTTCTTTCGAACCGCTGACGATGGTCCCGATGCGGCGCGCGCTGCGTCTGGTCATCGAGGGCAAGGCGGAGATCATCGAGGCCGACAGGGGAGAGTACATTCGAAGTGCGAGTCTCACGGTACCGAGGCCCGCCATCATCCGACTCGTCCGCTTCGTGCACGTCCCCCGCAGGTTCCGCCGCCAGGTCACCAACACCTTCCTTTTCGCCCGTGACGACTACCACTGCATGTACTGCGGCCGCACGCCGCACGAGTTCAAGCACCGGGAGTGCCTCACGCGCGACCACCTCGTGCCGTTGAGCCGAGGAGGCGGGAATCAGTGGACCAACGTCGTCACCGCCTGCTCGACCTGCAACACCAAGAAGGGGAGCCGCCTGCCTGAGGAGTGGGGCATCCGCCCGCTCAAGCCACCGGTCGAACCCCACTTCGTGCACCTCGCCTGGGCGGTCCGGAAGCTCACGAGCCTGCAGGCCAAGTACATCCGTGCC
Organism: Gemmatimonadota bacterium; assembly: GCA_031393795.1. Taxonomy (GTDB): domain Bacteria; phylum Gemmatimonadota; class Gemmatimonadetes; order Gemmatimonadales; family GWC2-71-9; genus CAMLHU01. The sequence goes on along the minus strand of JANMWE010000055.1, from coordinate 2,461 downwards.
TTCTACGGCGAAGAGGCCCTCCGCGCACTTGGGGGGTAAGGAGTGAGGAGTGAGGAGTGAGAAGTGGATTGGATGAAGGCCCTCTTCACGAGTTCGCGGAGGGCCTTCTTATGTTCAACTCCTCACTCCTCACTCCTCACTCCTCACCGCACCGTGAACTTGCCGGTCCGTCCTTCGATGCTCAGGCTCGGCAGCCCCGAGACCGAGAGCAGAAGCCTCCGAATGGCGTTGCTGAGCGCACTCCCCACCGGTTCGCTGCCGGTCGCCGCCGGGCCGACGTCCCCCGACAAGAACCGCTCGAGCTCCTTGATGTCGCTGTCCGAGAGGGTCGAGACCTCGAGCGTGACGATGTAGTAGTACTCCCCCGACTCCCGGGGTCCCGCGCGCACCTCCCTGGGGAGCGCCAGCCACCGAGTCAATTCATCCTTGCCGCTGTACCGGGTGATCCGCTGGGTGCTCCGGAACACTTCGGCCACTTGGTACTGGTCGAGCAGCGGCTCGTGGCGGATCACCAGATCCCACTCGCTCTGGCGGACGAATGCGTCCACCCAATTCGACCGCGATCGGTAGATCTCCAGCCGATAGTGGAGCCGGACCGGGAAACCCGACCCGAGCATCACCGACACCCTCGGGTCCGCCAGGAGCTCCTCGGTCCGGATCACGGGATGATCGGTGCGGCCACTGGTGTCCGCCGTGAGCCCGACGGTGAGATGGACGCGCGCATTCCCCTGCGCCCCGACCGGGGGCGCCCCGAGCAGCAGGGTCACCGCGAGGAGCGCGAGGGTGCGCCGCATCAGAACCGGCGTTGCAGGCGGACGAAGAACCGGATCGGCTGACCGTCGGTCAGCGCCTTGCTGAAATAGGCCCCGATGCCGCCAGCGTCGATCCCGACGCCGACGTCGTAAAGCCACTCGTCGAGCGACGGGATCCGGGCGGAGGGGACGCGCCCTGGCCCGTCGCCCGCGAGCCACGCCTTCCCCATGTCGGCGTGGATCACCAGGTCGACCTGGTCGAGCCCGAATGCCTGCTCCACCTGGCCCCGGTCCCGATAGCGGTAGAGCAGTCCGAGGTCCAGCCGCGTGCGGAGTTCCGCTTGCAGTGCGAGGGAGCGGTCGCAGAGGGCCGGCATAGCCGGGTTGGCGGGCGCTCCTTCGTTGCAGGTGGACCATCGGAACGCGTATCCCGGCAGCACCCCCGGCCCGCCGAGGGAGAGTCGCTGCTGGAGCGGGAGCGGATCTCCACCCACCCAGCCACCGCCTGCGAGACGGAGGTTGAGCCGCATCGCAGGACTGAGGCGGTTGTACGATCGCGCATCGACCCAGAGCTTCTGGTACGCGTACGAACCGTCGGTCGGGATCGTCCCACGCACGGTCGCGGGGAGGTCGATCGGGGCGACGTCGGCGCTCGCCGAGCGCTCCCACTCGAAGTGGACCCACATCCCGGAATTGGGGAGCTGGGCCTCATTGCGGGTGTCGTAATCGAACCCGAGGTGGAGGGTCTTGAACCGGCCATCGTCGATGAGCGGGTTCGGCCGCCACGGCTCGGCGGACCGGAAGAGGGTCCAGGGATCGTTGGCCGGGAGCGAGCGCTGTCGGGCGGTGCGCCACCCTCCATCGACCCGGAAGGATGAGCCGGCCCAGTAGTAGCCATACAGGGCCACCGCCTCGTCCAGGAAATAGTCGCGGTAGTCACGGTGGAGCAGGAGGGTGGACCACCCCGCCTCGCTCCGCGTGAGCGGCTGCGGCTCGATCGCCTGTACCAACTGTGAGGCGCGCGCGCCCAGGCCCCAGGCGTGGTGGTTCGGGGTGCCCTTCCCGAAGTCGAAATGAGCGTCGTACCCCACCTGCTCTCCGAGCTCGGTCGGGTCGCCCGCAGTCCGGACGATGCCGAGCAGCTCGAGGGTGGACTTCTGCCTAGGATTGGCGCGATAGGTGAACCTCGGCCCGAAGGTGATCGGCAGTCCTTCGACCCGATCGTAGGTGCCGCCGCTCGAGAGGAAGAGGGTGGTGTTGATCTTCCCCGTCCGGAACGAATGCTGCGCGCCGCCGAACTCGAGCAGCGTGCGGCGTCGTTCCCTGGGGACCAGGGTCCCGTCCTCCAGCCGGATCACCGGCGCGGCATCGGGGTACGTCTCCACCTTTCCCCTGACCGCATTGGCGGTATCGCCGAGCATTCGGCCTCCGACCACGAGCACGTCCCCCAGGATCGTCCCGCCGGCGAGGAGCTCGAGATCACCGTTCACCACCACCACCGGTCCTTCGATCGTTCCGCCCACCCGGAGCGGTCCCCGCCACACCGCGACCTTCCCTGCCAGTCGCGCCCCCGCGGGAAGGGTGACCGTCCCTTCCAGGCGGGTCGTCGCGGTGTCGTTGAAGAAGGCGATGGCACGCTGCAGGACGTCCGCATCGAGGCCGGCCCGCTGCGCGGCGGGAGCCGCCGGGGCATCGGGGTCGATGACGAT
>JANMWE010000054.1:0-1679 GCA_031393795.1 Gemmatimonadota bacterium | reverse complement strand
GGGTACCAGGGCCACTGGTGCATCGAGACGAACCGGATCGACGGGTCGTGCTCGATGAGCGCCTGGGTGCCATTGCCGTGGTGGACGTCCCAGTCGACGATGAGGATCCGCGCGCGGCCGAGTCGCTGCGCGTGACGGGCGGCCAGGACCGCGTTGGCGAGGAGGCAGAATCCCATCGCCTGATTGGCGAGGGCGTGATGGCCGGGAGGGCGGACCGCGGCGAAGGCGTTCCCTTTTCCCGCGTGGGCGTGATCAACTGCGGCGAGGATCTGTCCGAGTCCCGCGAGCGCGGCCTCCCAGCTGGCCGAGTTGAGGAGCGTGTCCTGGCCGATCATCGCCGCGCCGCCGGCCGAGAGGCGGGCGAGGAGCTCCGCGTATTCAGGAGGGTGGACCCCGGCCAAGGCCTCCAATGTCGCGGGAGCAGCCTCCCGCACATCGCATCCTTCGCGTCCGCTCAGGACATGCCTCGCACTTCGCACTCCGCGGATCACCGCTTCCAGTCGTGCCGGCCTCTCCGGATGTCCGGCACCGGGGTCGTGGTCGAGGCAGCGGGGGTGGGTGAAGACCGGGGCGGGCATCGATTGAAAACTAGCCGGAGATCCTTCGGGGCCTGAAGGCCCCTCAGGATGACAACGGGCGGAGGACGTAGCCACCGGCTGCGCCGGGCCTCTCCTGATTGCGGTCAGAGGACCCGCGAAGCGGCAGCATGACCTACGCGCCCTGTCATCCTGAGGGCGCGTCAGCGCCCGAAGGATCTCCGGCCAGCCCTCGCGCGATCTCTGGCGGTCTCGGCCCTTCCTCATCTGCCCATCGCAACTTGAAGTCACAAATTGTGACCTCAAGATCAGGCCTCGCTTGGAGCACTCTCGGAGGCTTGAAGACCCTCGGCGTCCCAAACTTGAAGTCACAATTTGTGACTTCAAGATCGATCACGACGAAAAGCGAAGGGGCCCCGCTTGGAGCCCCCGACCGCCCGCGGCGGGGCGAGGGCGCCCCGCCCTATTACCGTACCGCCTGCCGCCGCCGCGCCTGCACGATCAGCCCCGCCCCGGCCGGGACCTTGAGCGCACCGATGGTCTGACCCTCGTCGAGGATGCTGGCGCCGCGGAACTTCACTTCGTACCCCGCGGGGTCGCCCGCACGCTGAGTGGCGACGAGGGCCCGGAGCTTGAGCTCCCCGATCCTGAGATCCGCGGTCCAGGGGAGGTCCACGTCGCTCCACGCCTCGGAGACCCGGACCCGGAGGTCCGCCGCCTTGGCGGGACTCAAGCGCCCACCGTGGCCGGTACCGGCAACGTCGAAAGGAATCGGGCTACCGCCTGATCGAACAGCAGGGTCGATCCGCGCACCTTGGTCACGCCATCTCCGGCGATCGCCGCGAGGGAGATCTCCTCGCCCCCCTGCCCTCTGAGCACGATCCAGGTCGGGCCCTGCATCTCCGGATAGGCCGCGTTGGCCGGCACCCGCTCCGCGAAGAAGGTCCGGGCCCGTGCCAGGACGTCGGTGGGGCTCAGGGTGGTGACGGTCTCGTGGGTCATTCGGGGGTCTCAGTTCGGGCGGCGCCAGACCACGATCCCGGTCGGCTGGGCCGGCACGGGGATGGTGAACATCTTCTGGCGGGTGGTCAGGTCGATGACGTCGATGGCGCCGGGATCGGCCCCGATCGACTCCTGCGAAAT
>JANMWE010000008.1:0-4633 GCA_031393795.1 Gemmatimonadota bacterium | reverse complement strand
GCGCAGGCACTCGGTCGTGACCACTGAGCCGAGGATGATCATGCGCACCCTGACCAAGTGGATGGGACTCGGCGTGGCCGCCCTGGGCGTCGGGGCGACCATCGCGATCGGCTCGACACCGGGCTCGGCCCAGGTCCGGGGTCCCGATGATGTCGCGAACGTCACCGCCATCCTCGACGCGATGCGGGGGACCGCGCCGATCCCCTGTGGCCTCGCCTTGACGATGATGGAAGGGAATGGCTGGGGGAACCGCTCGCCGGGGCATGCCGCTGACCAGGATCCGGGCGTGGAGCGCATCCGCGACTGGCTTGAGCACCCGATCACCGATCCGGCAGTGGTCCCGCTCCTACGAACGGCGCTCGCACCGGGCGACGGGTGTGTCCGGGAGGCCGCCGCACGGTTGCTCGGGCGCACGCGGCATCCCCGGGCCGTGAGCGCCCTCACCGACGCGCTCCGTGAGGCGGACCCCACCACCCGTGCGCTCGGCGCGCTCGGGCTCGGCTTCTCGGAAGGGCCTGGTGTATTCGAACCACTGGTGGGTGCGCTGCGCGATGGTGAAGCGCCGGTGCGGGCGAATGCCGCGCTGGCGCTCGGGCAACTGGGCGACCACCGGGCGCTGCCGATGCTGGTCCCGCTGCTCAAGAACGATCGGGTCGCCTCAGTGCGCGAGGCGGCGGCGCTGGCCCTGGGCGAGCTGGACTGACCGCAAGTTCGCCGGCGGTAGAATGCGCCGGCCTGCGCGGAAAGGGTGACGGACGGAGGAGCGAGCGTACCTAAGGTGGGGGTGACCCTTCAGGGAACACCTCATGCTCGCCCGGATCCGAGCCGCCGCCGTCCTCGGCATCGACGCCTATCTCGTCGATGTCGAGGTGGACATCACCAACGGACTTCCGTCGTTCTCCACGGTCGGGCTGCCCCACGGCGCGGTGCGCGAGGGGCGGGAGCGGATCTTCCCGGCGCTCGCCAATGGCGGGTTCCGGGTGCCACTCAAGAAGATCACGGTGAATCTCGCCCCGGCCGACGTCCGCAAGGACGGGTCGGCGTTCGACCTGCCCATCGCTGTGGGCCTCCTCGCCGCGAGCGGGGTGGTGCCGGATCACGGGCTCACCGAAACCGTATTCCTCGGGGAGCTGGGACTCGAGGGTGACCTCCGCCCGATCCGCGGCGCCCTCTCGATGGCCGTCGCCGCCCGCGCGGCTGGGTGCACGACGCTCATTGTGCCGCACGCCAACCTTTCGGAGGCCGCGGTCGTGGAAGGGATCGATGTCGTCGGCGCCCGGAGCCTCCTCGAGGTCGTGGCGCACCTGACCGGGGAACACCCGATCGCGCCGACCCGTCTCGACCTTGCCGCGATGATGGCCGACCGACGGGATGACGTGGTGGATTTCAGTGACGTGCGGGCGCAGGCGGCGGCGAAGCGGGCGTTCGAGGTCGCGGCGGCCGGCGGACACAATGTGCTGCTCATCGGCCCGCCTGGATCCGGAAAGACGATGTTGGCCCGTCGCCTTCCGACCATCCTCCCGGCGCTGACCCTGGCCGAGGCCCTCGAGACCACCAAGATCCACAGTGTAGCCGGTCTCCTCGCCCCCGGGCAGGCACTCTCGGCGGTCCGGCCTTTCCGCGCACCGCATCATACGATCAGCGACGCCGGGTTGATCGGGGGCGGGTCCAATCCTCGCCCGGGCGAGGTGAGCCTCGCGCATCACGGCGTGCTCTTCCTCGATGAGCTCCCCGAGTTCCGGAAGAACGTCCTCGAAGTGATGCGCCAACCGATGGAGGACGGGCACGTGACCCTCTCGCGCGCGGCGGTCTCCCTCACGTATCCCGCGCGGTTCATCCTCGCCGCGGCGATGAATCCCTGTCCCTGTGGCTGGTACGGCGACCCGGTGCGCCCCTGTCGCTGCGGCTCGGACGGCGTCCACAAGTATCTCTCCCGGATCTCGGGGCCGTTGCTGGACCGGATCGACATCCATCTCACCGTCCCGGCGGTGCAGTGGCAGGACCTGGCGGGCACCGATCAGGGAGAATCGAGCGCGGCGGTGCGGGGGCGGGTGGAGGCGGCGAGAGCGCGCCAGCGCGAACGATTCGCCGAGCGCCAGGGAGTGTTCGCCAATGCGCACATGACCGCGCGCGACCTCCGGCGGTGGTGCAAGGTCGAGCCGAAGGTCGAGGAACTGCTCCGGGTGGCCATCACGCGCCTTGGCCTGAGCGCGCGCGCGTACCATCGGGTGCTGAAGTTGGCGCGGACCATCGCCGACCTGGCGGGGAGCGACACGCTCGAGCCCCCGCACGTCCGGGAGGCGATCCAATACCGGACCCTCGATCGCGCGGCGGCGTTCAACTGCTAGATTCGTGGTCATGCGACCGACCATCTTGGCCCTCCTCCTTGTGCTGCTGGGCTGTGCCGGGTCGCGCCCCGACGGCGTGGCCACCGAGCTCCGCGGCATCATCCTCGCGCAGGCGACGCGCCATCCGCACATGGCGCCCGAGGACCTGTACAAGCTCCTCCACCAGGCCGCGATGGGGAGCGAGCACGCGATGACCGACAGCGCCGGGGTCCGCGCCTGGATGGTGAACGAACTCGCCACAATGGGGGAGGGGACCGCCGAGCCGATGGTCGATACCATCGCCCCGGGGGGGCGGGTCGTGCGGGTGCACCTCCGTCCCTGGGTGGCGGCCGGGCGCTCGACTGACTCGCTCCTCCGCGCATTCATCGCGACGGCGAGGGCGGTGCCCCGGGACACCCTGATGCTGGCAAGGTATCTGGCCGTGGCCGACGGCCTCGCGGCGGAGGGGAAGCTTCCCTTCATGGTCGGGCCGTGGCGGGCGCTCGTGACTGCGGAGCGTGTCGGCGGGTACCAGGCGATCCACCATTCCGCGGCCTACGAAGCTGCCTACCATCCGGCCTATCGGGTGGTGGCCGGCGGCCTGGTCCCCTAGTCCTGAAATGACCTTGAGGGGAAGGGGTGTCTGCTTGTCAGACCCCTGAACTGGAGTAACTTCATCCCCTCACCGATCCACCTCTGGAGCACCCCCGTGCGCTTCCTCCCTCGCGACGAACGGTTCTTCGACCTCTTCACCAAGGTCGCCGAACTGAATCTCGAAGCTTCCCAGCTGCTCCAGGAGATCCTCAAGAGCGACAACGACCATCGCCTCCCGCTGGTGGAGGCGATGAAGCGGTGCGAGCATTCCGCCGACGAGGCCACCCACGAGGTGGTGGCCCGGCTCGACCGGAGCTTCATCACCCCGCTCGACCGCGAGGACATCCACGAGCTGGCGTCCCGCCTCGATGATATCCTGGACCTGCTCGACGGGACGGCCCGCCGGGTGCAGATCTTCAAGCCGGGACCGGCCCCCCAGGGCGCCTTGATGATCGCCGAGACGATCGAGAAAGCGTGTCAGGAGCTGCTCTCGGCGGTCCGTATGATGGAGAAGGCCAAGACCGGCGAGATGATCCCGGTCTTGACCCGGATCAAGCGATTCGAGGAGGACGGCGACGCGGTGTACCACGAGTGGCTGGGTCGGTTGTTCGAGGGGAACCCCGAGCCACTGGCGGTGATGAAGTGGAAGGAGATCTACGACAACCTCGAGAAAACGCTCGATCACTGCGAGGATGTCGCGAACGTGCTCGAGTCCATCGCCATCAAGCACGGCTGACCCCGCGATGAATTCCGAGATCACCTACGTCCTCGTCATCATCGTCGTGGCGCTGACGTTCGATTTCATCAACGGGTTCCACGACAGCGCCAACTCCATCGCGACGGTGGTGAGCACCCGCGTGCTGTCACCCGGAGTGGCAGTCATCTGGGCCGCGGGGTTCAACTTCCTCGCGGCCTTCATCGTGGGCACCGCGGTGGCCAAGACGATCTCGAAGGGGCTGATCGACCCCTCCATCGTCACGCCCGACGTCCTGATGGCCGCCCTGATCGGCGCGGTGGTCTGGAACCTGATCACCTGGTTCCTCGGCCTGCCCAGCTCGTCGTCGCACGCCCTGATGGGCGGCTTCGGCGGCGCAGGCGTGGCCAAGGCCGGCCTCGGCGCGCTGATCCTGTCGGGGTGGGTCAAGCCGATCATCGCCATCGTGCTCTCACCCCTGATGGGCGGAGTGCTCGCCCTCGGGCTCACCGCCGCCATCGGCTGGACCTTCCGGAATGCCCCCGGCGCGCTGATGGAAAAGGTGTTCAAGCGCCTCCAGCTCGTGTCGGCCGGACTCTTCTCGTTGAGCCATGGTGCCAACGACGCCCAGAAGACGATGGGGATCATCGTCGGGCTCCTGGTCGCGACCAAGCACCTGTTCAAGGATGCCACCGGCTGGCAGGCCAATCTCTACCTGGCGAATGCCGACCAAGTCCCGATGTGGGTGGAGATGGCGGCCTATGCGGCCATCGCGGCCGGCACGGCGCTCGGCGGCTGGCGTATCGTGAAGACGATGGGGTCGGGGATCACCAGGCTCCGCCCCTTCGGCGGGTTCTGCGCCGAGACCGCCGGTGCGTCGTGCATCCTGGTGGCGTCGGCGCTCGGCGTCCCGGTGAGCACGACGCATACCATCACCGGCGCCATCGTCGGGGTCGGCACGGCGCAGCGCGCCTCGGCGGTGCGGTGGGGGGTGGCCGGGCGGATCGTCTGGGCCTGG
>JANMWE010000306.1:0-1727 GCA_031393795.1 Gemmatimonadota bacterium | reverse complement strand
GCGCAAGGATCGCCGGCGCGGGAGGGCATCTCTCCAACCGGCAGACCGCCGAGCTCCTCACCGAGCTCTGCCACCCGCATCTGGGGCTCGTGGTCCTCGCGCACCTGAGCGAACGGTGCAACGCCCCCGAGGCGGCGCGGGCCGTCGCCGCGGAGGCGCTCGCTGCTGCGGGGTTCGTGGGGCGGCTCGAAGTGGCACCGCAGCACGAGGCGCTGGGACCGTTCGAGGTGAGGGCGACGATGATCGTTGAGAGTTAAGAGGCAAGAGTTGGGAGTGGGAAGTTCTGAGGGGTGTACTGGAGAGATCTCTCCGGTACACCCCTCATGACTCCGGACTCCCAACTCCTAGCGCACCACCCTCAGCTCACGGCTCGGTATCGGGATCCGGCGGCACCGGGATGTTCGCGGGACGCGGCGTCGCGTTCCCCGTGCGGCGGAGGACGATCGCCTCGGTCAGGTCACCACCGGAGAGGGTCATCTTCCCGTTCCGGATACGGTAGTCGTACTCGACCCACTCTCCCCCCAGCGCCAGCCGGAGCTTCCCGGGCGCGGGGAGGCGCCACCGCACCGTCTCGGTGCCGTAGCTGGCACTGGAGTCGGCCCGCACGATGACGATCGCGGGCGCGTCCTTGATCTTCTTTTCGGTGAGCCAGGTTCCCAGGATCGGGGCCGGTGCCTGCGCGCGGAGGGCCGGCGCGGCCGCGAGCAGCAAGGCAAGGAGGATCGGGGCGAACTTCTTCACTGCTACCTCGTGTCTAGGGTCCGAGGGGGTAAGTGCAAGGGTCGGGCCACCGGGCAAAACTAACACCCCGGACCGTGCTGGCCCGGGGTGGCGAGGATCATTCAGTCAGCGGAAGTGTCACCAGCGGGGACGGATGCTCCAGCTGACCTTGGCCGTCCCAAAGTCGTGTTCAAGCGGGAACAGCCCTCCGAGCCCGCCGGGGATGTACTGCGCGGTGGCAGGATAGAGGTTCCATTGGTCGAGGTTCCTCGCAGGGATGGAATGCCCCCCGCCGCTGGTGGCCCCCTCGAAGCGGAACTCGCTGACCGGGAGCGTGATCAGGCCGGAGGTAAAGCTGCCGACCGCGTTCGGGGCGGTCACATCCGGTACCCCAGGCCACCGCATCGACGACTCACCCTGGTAACCGACATTGAGCTGGATCGTGCACGCCGTCAGGTCGACGGCGACAGTGAGCCAGCTCGGCGGCACATCGATCGCTACGTGATCCGCCGTGACACGATAGTTCACCAGTCCATCGGTGCGAGCGGTATCCCCGACCGAAACGGTCCCTGCGTTGCCGCCGCCGCGCCAAGCCACCTCCGACGGAGCAAAGGCGAGGTCGAGGGAATCGGCGCGGAGGGTCCCGGTAGATGCATGCTGTCCGAGGACCACCGTGCGGCCATCAACGGTGTCGCTCGCGGTGAAGTCCGTGTGGAACGACACATCCCACGACTTCACCTGAGCAATGCCGCCACAGGCGCCTTCGGGCGCCGGGACGGGGGCGGTCGAGCCATCGGCGCAGGCGGTCAACAGGGCGAGCGCAAGGAGCGGGATCGAAGTGCGGGACATGGCGCCTCGGTTCGAGGGGATGGTGAGGGTCGCAGTATGCTGGTTTCCGGAAGGGACGTCAATGGTCGGAAAAAGCAGCACCCCGGACCGCGCCGGTCCGGGGTGCATTGGGATCCTTCGCCGCTGCGCGGCTCAGGATACTGGACCGGCGGTGGGGG
>JANMWE010000275.1:0-4419 GCA_031393795.1 Gemmatimonadota bacterium | reverse complement strand
CACCGCCGGATCCTCCTTGTCGCGGAGCCAGGCGTACGGATCGGCCCGGCCCTCGCCGTGGAGAGAATGGGTGTGGGGGCGCTGGGGTGCGATCGGGGGAGTTGGCGTGGGGGTCATACAGCGCACCACGAAGGCACGAAGGGGGCGAAGTCCCACGGAATAACGACCATGTGGGCCCACTGAGAAGGTTGATTGCCGGGTTGCTTGCCGAGGGGCGGCCGCCCCGGCCGCCCGTTCGCGCTCAGACGTTTTCTCTCAACGGGCGCGCGAGGCGCGCGCCCCTCGGCAGCCCGCGGGGAGTGCTTCGTAGCCTTCGCGCCTGCGTGAACGCAGTTCAACTCATTCCGGCTCACGCGCCAGGCTGTCCACGCTGGTCTTGAGCTCCTGGATCCCGCCGAAGAAGGCCGTAGTGTCTTGCACCGGGATGAGCCTCGCGTTGAGCGGTTTGAGCTCGGCCGAGAATTCCGGCATCCCGCCGCCCTTGGAGTCCTCGTCGCTGGCGACGAGCGCGGCCACGCCGGCGAGCCCGAAGACCACGGCCGTGCTGATCGCCGCGACGCGGAGCTTGGGGAGCGAGGTGGCGATGGTGAGGTGCCCGTAGATCATCGCCGCCGTGACGCCGAAACTGAGGAGGACGAGGGCCGCCTCGAAATCGGGGACCCCGGGGGCGATGAAGGCGGCGTATTCCACTGCGTGCAGCACCCCGGTCATCGCGAGCGCGGCGAGCGAGACGACGGTGAAATGGGTCAGGAAGCGGGCCCGATGCCATACCGCGCGGGTCGCGAGGGCCCAGATCCCGGCCCAGAGCGCCATCCCGACGATCATCGCCAGCGCCTCCCCCACCACGGTAGCGGTGCCGTGCGTGGAGGCGTCGCCCAGGAACTGGGTGTACCCGAACGTGGCCCCCGCCACGAGCGCCGCGGCCGGCCCGATCCACCAGCGCTCCCAGCCTCCGGCCGCCGGGGCGGCAACGTGCATCGCGAGCGCGGGTGGGACCGAGACGTCGGCGGGGACGAGCCGGAGCAATGTGTGGCCGGCGCGGAGCGTCACCCCTCGACCCAGGGGAACGAGGGTGACCCGCCGGTCGTCGTCGGGGGACCAGAGCCCGTTCTCGCTCCCGGCATCCTCGACCTTGAAAGAACCGTCGAGGTCGCGGTAGATCCGCACGTGGATCGGCGAGATCCAGGGATCGTCCACCAGGACGTCGCAGCCGTAGCTCCGGCCGATGAGGGCCGGCATCGTATCGATCCGGTGCCGTGCGCGCACGTGGCCACGGCGATCGAGCAGCTCGACCCAGGCTAGTGCACCCATCGGACCCTCGCGAAATAGCGCCGCGCGGTGGTCTCCGCCGCCCGGGCGGTGACGCCCGAGAGGGTGAGCCGTGTCATCACGCCGACATTGCCGCGACCCAGTTGCGCTGCCTTGAAGACGGCGTCGTAGAGGCCGGCGAGGTGTTTGTAGGCGCGGAGACAGAAGACAGTGCGCCACTTGGCACCCCCCTGCTCGACGTTCCGGGTGCGACAGCGGAAGTCGGTCAGATCCTCATCACCGCCGCTCAAGAACTGGACGTCGCTGCCGAACTCGTCCTGGTACATCGAATAGAAGCGGACCGGCGAGAGCTCGTCGGTGGTGTACAGTGTGTGCCCGAATTCCAGTACGCCGGCCCAGAGATCTTCGGAGAGGAATACCTGATCGTCGGTGACGCAGATGTGTTCGACCGACTCGTAGGATCGCGATGGGTCGCGGTCGGTGTCGGCCCAGCAATTGAAGAAAGGGGCGGCACGGGTGGGGAGCTGGACGCCGCCCAATGTCGTGTAGGGCACATCGCCCGTGAACATCGAGGCGAGGTAACCGTCGGAGTAGGTGCGGAGCTGCGCCGCGACATCGGCGAGGAGCTCCGGCTGCGACACCCAATGGGCGTCCCGCCCCGCGGCGATGAGCTTGCTCACCGCGGAGGCGGGGACGAGGAAGCTCACTTCGTTCCCCGCGGTCGCCACGTTGACGCCCACGACGTGGCCGGTGGCGTCGATGGTGGGGCCCCCGCTCATCCCCGGATTGAGGGCGCCGGTGAGATGGATCCTCGGCGTGAGGGCGTGCGCCATCAGCCCGTTGTACGTCCCCTCGACGATGGTGATGCCGAGTTCGTAGGGATGACCGAGGGAATAGAGGCGGCGCCCCTGCGGGGGGAGTCCTTCGGCGATCGGGAGGGGGACGTCGCCCGCGGGGGTGGTGGAAAGGAGGGCGAGGTCGTGGATCACGTCGACCCGGAGCACCCTGACCGCGCGTGCGGTGCCGGCGCTGTCGAGCAGTTCGGCCCGGTAGCGGTCGGGGTGGGCGACGAGCTTGCTCACCACGTGGTAATTGGTGATGAGGTGTCCGTCGCGGTCGACGTAGAAGCCCGAGCCGGTGACGGTCTTGGCGCCGGTGGAGGACTCGAGGACCTGGATCTTCGGCACTCGGGCCGAGTAGCGCTGGAAGACGACCGCCGTTTCACCGGAGGGGGCGTCCTGCGCGCAGAGGCGCAGCGGCGCAGCGGCGCAGAATAGCAACAGCGAGGCGGAGCTCAATCGACCTACGACCCTCACCTCGACCGCGTGACGCGGGTGGTCCAGGCGCCGTACAGGGGATCGGGGAGGATGAAATAGCGACGGCCGAAGGCTTCGTCCTTGCCGGCGTCCTGGTCGGACTCGACGGTGGCGGGGAAGTCCCCCATCTGGTCGCCGATAAAAGCGAGGACGGGGACCGGCGTACCGTTCCAGCTGCAGTTGCCTCGGCCTTCGACCATCTCGGCGCGGCGGGCGCTCTTGGGGTAGGTCGAGTCGGTGGCGAGGCAGAGCCGGTCGATGTCGTTCCAGAGGCTGTAGTGCTGGAGATTGGCGACGGTGGCGGAGCGGACCGCTTCGTCGCGGTTGCTGATGTAGGCGACGCGTCCGCCGAGTCGGCGTATGCCGTAAATGAAGTCCACGACGCCCGGGACCACCCCCGCTTCCCCGCGGGTGACCCAGGCATTCCACGACTGGTTGTCGAAGGGGAGCCCGTAGGCGGAGCGCTCGAGCTCGTAGGTCGAGTTGTCGAGGACCGTCTCGTCGATGTCGAGCACGACGCCCCAGGGACCGCCGGTACGGACGCTCCGCTCGCGCACGGCGGCCGTGACGGCGGTGAGGGCCTGGCGGTAGACCTGCCGGGTCAGGACGGCGTACTCCTCGGCGTCACGGACGTACTTGATCTGCTTGTTGGCAGGGGTCTGGGCGGACAAGCCGACAGCCGACAGCCAACAGCCGACAGCCAACAGCCCACCGACGACCGCTCTTAGCCGGCCGCTCGGAGAGCGAGGCGAACGAAGGATGGAATTCATAGGAGTCAGTTGAAGGAGGACGCTGGAATGTAGCACCGCGCCGGCCTCCCTGACTCCGCGCTCAGAGTGCGACGCCGGCCCCGATCCGCTGTTCCGAAAGAGTGAGCCCGGCGCACTTCTGGTCGAGGGCGTCGTAGTCGGCGGCGTGGATGGTCCGGAACCGTTCCCACGCGCCGGGCGTGGTCCACCGGTCGATCGTGAAGAAGGCCTGGTCGTCCCCCTCGACCGCCAGGAGCTCCGTCCCCTGCCACTCGACCGAGCGCGAGAAGAGGCGCGCCCAGTCCCCGTCCGAGGCGTAGCGCCGAGCGAATTCGGCGCGTTTCTCGGGGGCGACGCGGAACTGCCAGATGATCAGGTACAAGGGAGAGATCTCCGAGGTGGCCGGAGGTGCGTGGTACGGGGTGTGTGGCGCGTAGGGGTGGGTTCCCTGATGACGTCCGAGGGTGCGTGGAATGCACAGAACTCACACCCCCGCCCCTGACCCCTCCCCCTGTCGGGGGAGGGGAATCTTCAGACCTCACCCCCCTCCCATTCCGCTCAGTGGGTGAGGGTGCGGGAGAGGGGGAGGTTCAGGGCGCAGGCTTCGGCGCCATATCCACGCCACGCCAGGCGTTCGAGGTGCCGATCGCATCGACGCCGGAGGCCTTGGCGTAGAGGAAGAGCTGGAGTTTGTACGCGGTGAGCCACTTGAGTGGGCCATTCATCAGCGCCACCGCGAGCGGCTGGGTCGCGCCTCCGGGAAGGGGTGCCTCCTGGGTGGCGAGCCGTTCCTCGGAGAGCCCCTTGAAGAAGGTGATCAGTTCCGCCTTCTGCCGGTCCATCGCTTCAACGAACTGACCTGAGGTCATCGCCTTGGCCCGTTCGCTGAACGGCGCGAAGAGTTTCCAATCGTGCTCGGCCATGCAGGTGCACCCGGCGATCCCGATGACGCTCAGGTACTGGAGCAGCTCGGTGGTGGAGCGCTGGTTGGCCGAGGGCCGGTAGTCGAAGCTCACGGGCGTGAGCTTGGAATAGAGATGCTGCGCCACGGTGCATTCGTGGAGCATCGAGTCGAGGAGGTGAGA
>JANMWE010000270.1:0-5914 GCA_031393795.1 Gemmatimonadota bacterium | reverse complement strand
TGACGCGCACGGGCGGCCCGGGGGGCCGCCCCTCGGCTGGATGCGCGCGCCCGCGCGCGCCCGAATCGAGATCTCAATTGTGAGCGCGAACGGGCGGCCCGGGGGGCCGCCCCTCGGCCAGGCATCGGTGCGTGGGATCTGGCTCACGCCCCCTGCCCTCCCGCGGCTGCCCGTACCGCGTCGGTGTTCCCGCGCCGCCCGAACCGATTCTCTGTCCCTGCCCGGAGCCGCCCGATGTTGGCGCGATGGAACCAGACCAGCGCGAGGGCGATGGCGACGTGGATCAGGATGAAGGGGCGCTGGGCGGGCTCGAGCCAGTACACCAGCCCCGGATACGCCAGCGCGGCGGTGATGCTCCCCAGCGACACGTAGCCGCTAGAGAAGGTCACCGCCGCCCAGATGCCGAGGCAGATCAGAATGGCCCAGGGGGCGAGGGCGATCACGACCCCGCCCGCGGTCGCGACACCCTTGCCCCCCTTGAACTTCACGAACACCGAGAAGACGTGGCCCAGGATGGCGGCGATGCCGCAGAGGAGCGGCCAGCCCGACCAGTCAGGCCCCCAGGCGCTGATCCAGAGGACCGGCACCATCCCCTTGAACAGGTCGAAGAGGCCGACCGGGAGGGCCACCTTGGCCCCCATCACCCGATAGACGTTGGTGGCGCCGAGGTTCCTGGAGCCGTGCTCCCGCAGGTCGATACCGCGCAGGAGCTTCCCGGCCAGGAAACTGGTGGGGATCGCTCCGACGAAGTAACTGCCGACCAGCGCTCCCACCAGCTCGACCATCTATCGTCTCCCGTCGCCCTTTTCCTTGGCGTGCGCCTTCGACCCGCGTGAGCCGAACTTGATCTGCAGGGGGACCCCCTTGAATCCCCACGCATCCCGGAACCCGTGCTCGAGGTACCGCGTGTAACTCACCGGCACGTCGTCCGGCCGGTTGCTGATGATCGCGATCACCGGGGGGGCGGTCGCCACCTGCGAGGCGAACAGCAGCCGGACCTCCTCCCCCATCTTCTGCGGAGGCGACTGCTTGGTGAGCAGGACCTCGAGGGTCTTGTTGACCTCGCTCGTGGTGATCCGCTTTTCCCGCTCGGTCGCGACCTCGAAGATCAGGTCGAGCACCTTGTGCACCCGGAGCCCGGTGAGCGCCGAGGTGTAAATGAAGGGGACGTCCGCGAGGAACGGCGCCTTCTCGGCCAGCTCGACCTCACCCCGGTGGGCGGTGTTGGAATCCTTCTCCTCCACCAGGTCCCACTTGTTCACCACGATGATGAGCCCGGTACCGTTCTCCCACGCCTTCGTGGCGATCCGGAGATCCTGGTTGTGCAGCCCATCCTTCGCGTCGACGACGAGGAGACAGACCTGGGCCCGCTCGATCGCGCGGTCGGTCCGCAGCGTCGAATAGAACTCTATCTCATCTTCTACTTTAGCTCGGCGCCGTAACCCCGCAGTATCAATGAAGTTGAGAGTTTTCCCGTGATAGCGCAAGGGGGTGTCGATCGCGTCCCGGGTCGTCCCCGCCACGGGGGAGACAACCAGCCGGTCCTCCCCCAGCAACTTGTTGGCGAGGGAGGACTTACCCACATTCGGCCGCCCCACGATGGCGACGTTGATCATCTCCTCCCCCTCCCCCGCCACCGCCGCTGGGAAGGCGGACACGATCGCGTCCAGCAGGTCGCCGGTCAGGCGCCCCACGGCCGCGGAGACCGGGACCGGGTCGCCGATCCCCAGTTCATAGAAGGGGAAGTGGTCCTGGGCCTGCTTGGGGAACTCGTCCAGCTTGTTGACCGCCAGGATCATCGGCCGGCCGACCGTCCGGAGCTCGTCGGCGATCGCCTGGTCGAGCGGGTGCACCCCCGCCTTCCCGTCCACCAGGAAGACGATCAGATCGGCCTCGGCCAGGGCGAATTCCACCTGCTTCCGGATGGCGACGTCCATCGCCTCCTCGGAGTTCGGCACCAGGCCGCCGGTGTCGACCAGCCAGAAGGTCCGGCCGTTCCACTCCACGGTGCCGAAGTGTCGGTCGCGGGTGGTGCCGGGGCGGTCGGAGACGATCGCCTTCCGGCCCCCGCAGAGGCGATTGAACAGGGTGGACTTCCCGACGTTCGGGCGTCCGATGATGGCGACTGTGGGTTGGCTCACGCGGCGGCTGGCGCCTCGAGGGCGTCCACGAAGGTCTTGGAAGGGCGGATCTCGATCGGCACGACGGCCTGCAAGGCGTCGAACGTCAGGTCGTCCATGAACTTGCCATTGTCGTTCAGGCACTCGCCGGGGATCAGGATCAGGTCGAGATCCCGCCGTCCTGCGAGCGCCTTCTGGAAGCTGGAGCCGGGCAGGAGCCCGGCGGTGGTCACCCGGGTGCCGAAGAGGTCGTTGGCGAGCACCAGCAGCTCGAACTCGGCACCCGTGGCCTCGGTCAGGGGGGCAAGCACCTGCGGCATCAGCGCCCCCATCGACGTGCCGGTGCAAACGCCGATGCGTTTGCCGCGCCAGGCGTCGAGCCCGTCGATCCCCTCACGGATCTCGTGCTGCAGCCAGCGCACCGCCCCGACCCCATTTTCGGCCTGATCGAAGTGACCGTTGAAGATCGACTCGTCGGGGAGCTGGATCCCGGCCCGGAGGTAGAGCTCGTCGGCCCCGAAGCACCAGGTCTCGCCCCGCTCCGCCCTGCCCAGCGCGCCCCACTTGTCCACCAGCGCTGCCATCCCGATGCACTCCTCGCGGGTCGGCTCACGGACCTTGTGGTGCCCGGAGAACTCGGTGAGCCCCACCGGGACCACCGAGACGTCGAGCACCGTCGGGCCGAAGTCCCAGAGGTCCTGGAGCGAGCGGTCGAGGACGGCGCCGTCATTCACCCCGGGCTGGATCACCATCTGGGTGTGGAACTGGATCCCCCCGTCGCGGAAGTCGGCGAGCTGGTCGAGGATCGCGGGGGCGTCGGGGTTCCGGAGAAGGCGGCGGCGCATCACGGGGTCGGTGGCATGCACCGAGACGTAGAGCGGCGAGAGCCGGTATTCCTTGATCCGGTCGATGTCGCGCTGCTTCAGGTTGGTGAGGGTCGCGAAGTTGCCGTAGCGGAACGAGAGCCGGTAGTCGTCATCACGGATGTAGAGGACCCTCCGGAGGCCATCGGGGTTCCCCTCGACGAAACAAAAGTCGCACCGGTTGGCGCAGCGACGGATCCTGACCGGCTCGACCTCGACCCCCATCGGGAGCTCGTCGGGGCGTTCGACGTCGTACTCGATCTCCTCGCCGTCAGGGTGACGGACGTGCAGCAGGAACTGGTCGTCGGCGGTGAGGAATTCCCAGTCGATGAAGTCCTCGATCTCCCGCCCGCCGACGGAGATGATCTCCGTGCCGGATCGGAGGCCGAGTTCGGCCCCGAGGGAGTCGGGATGGACTGAGGTGACCTTCAACATCGCTGCTCGACCTGCCGAAGACGAAAGAGGCGGCACAGACTGGCCGCCCGGACCGTATCAAGATGCACTGATGAGGCGCTAAAGTCAACGTACCGTTGGACTTACAACAACTGCAGCGCGCGAACCCAAGATGAACCGAACCCATGAGGTCCCCTGCAGGTGGTCAACTATCCTCCGAACGAGGTTGTGATCGATCACTTCATTGGAGCATCATGGGTTCGGCCCATCCTGGGTTCGCGCGCCAGTGACCAGTGACCGGTGACCGGGTCTCATGTTGAAGGCACATGACCCTTGGCGAATGTTGGCACTCGATGGTCCGGTCACTGGTTACCGGTCACCCAAAACAACCACCCCCCACCTGATCGATGGGGGGCTGCAAGCGGGAGACGGGGTTCGAACCCGCGACCCTCAGCTTGGGAAGCTGATGCTCTACCAACTGAGCTACTCCCGCGCGGGGGTGTAATTGAAGCCCAGACCCCCCGTTAGTCAAGCCAGAAGGCGCGTAAGATGCGAAAGGCGCGCGGTCCCTTGAGTCGTGGACTTCCGCGCCTATTGCGCCTGACGCGCCTCTACTTCCTGTGGTACCGCCACGCCGTGATCCCGGTCCCGACCCCGGTGACGGTCAGCTCCTGGCTCGCCGCGGGGGCAAGCACCGGGACCGTGGTCTCGCTGCTGGCCACCACGGTACCGGCCTTGTCGAGGAACTCCACCACGACCAGGATCGGAGCGCCGCGGATGATCCGGTCATTGAGGTCGCGCCCTTCACGACCGGTCGCCTTCAGCGTGAGCGTGGCGCTGTTGGCCCCCACGCTGAACGTGGTGACCGCCACCGAGACTGTGGCCCCTCCGAGGGCCGTGGCGGCCTTGAGCACATTCGGTTGATCGTGCTTGCCGCGGTACCCCTGCCCGACCAGCTGCATCACTTCATAACTCAGCGGGTCGACCGCCTGAAGCTTCAGCGCGGTCTCGAGGAGTTTGTCGGCATTGTTGGCGCCATTGTACGCCTGCGCCAGGTTGAAGAGGGCGTCGCGGTTATACGGCTCCACCGCGATGATCTTCTCGAACGTGGTGGCGGCGTTGGCGAAATCGTGCTGATTGAACTGGGCCACGCCGATGTCGAAGAGCTGGGCCACGGTCAGCCCACCCTCGCTGCCGGCCACGGCCGCCATCATCGACTGCTCTATCTTCCCGGCGCTGTCCGCCATCCCGGCCTGTCGGAGCGAGGCGGCGAGATTCCGCTTGGCGTCGGCGTCATCGGGCTTCAACCGCACTGCTTCGGCGAAGAGCCGCACGGCACTCGGAAAATCGCGCTTGTTGTAGCTGATCACGGCGGCCTGGTAGGCGGCCGCCTGGCGGATCGAGATCGAATTGGCCGAGCTGTCCCCGGTGCTCGCGAGCGCCTTCTCGAGGTACCAGGCGGCGCTGTCATTCTGCTGCGCGTCCAGGAACTGCGTGCCGATGGCGTACCACGCTTGCGGACGGGTCGGGTCGACCTGGGTCGCGGCGCGCGCCAGGTAGACGGCCGAGTCGCCTCGGCCCGCGGTACGGTGGACCGCGGCGGCGGACACGAGCAGGCTCCACGCCCGGACGCGATAGAGGCGGACATCGGCGCCGCAGGCAGGGGCCAGCTGGACCGCGCGAGCGAATGCACTATCCGCGCCCACGAGGTCGCCCTGTTGCAGGTAGATGCGCCCGAGGTAGTACCAGGCCTTCGAGCTCCCTGATTGACCGTTCTGGATCCCGATGAGCGCCTGATCGTGGCCCGAGGTCAGCGAGTGGCGCTTGTTGTCGGGCACCGGTGTGGTGAGCGCCGTCTGCAGGTAGGTCGCAGCGCTGGCAATGCGGAAATCCCCACCCTGAAGTTTGCAGACGGCCCCATCGGGGGAGGACTTCCCCTGCAGGTCGAGCATGCGATCGGAGATCGGATTCTGCGCCGCGAGGGATGCGGTGCACAGAAGCGTCAGCGCGGCGAGGCCGCGGAGCGCGCGAGTCATCACAACTCCTGGTTGGTGTTCTGGTAGCCGGGACGCGAACGGGGCCCGGGACAACATAATGGTATGAGCAGGTTCCGTGCCGAAAATGTCTAAGTCATTATATAACAATGACTTACGTTGCTATTTCTGGGCCCTGCTCCGGGGGGTCGCAGATCCCCCTCCATCAATTAGGCTAAATCTACATCGCCGAGCGGTAGAGCCAACCAGCGCCGGTATTGAAGACCACCACCCGCTCTTCCGCGTCCACCGCGCCGGTCGACAGTAGACGCGCCAGGGCGGCAAGACTTGCACCCCCTTCGGGCGACAAATCGATCCCCTCAAGTCGGGAGTGCTCCAAGGCGAGTGCGCTCAACTCCTCGTCGGTGACGGCCACGGCCCCTCCCCCGCTCTCCCGGAGTGCGGTGAGGATCAGCCGGTCGCCGAGGGGCCCCGGCACCCGAAGCCCGCTCGCCACCGTCCACGGGTCGGCCCAGGGCTCGGCCTTGAGGGCCCCCGCATCGAA
>JANMWE010000264.1:0-2781 GCA_031393795.1 Gemmatimonadota bacterium | reverse complement strand
CTGCTTCCGCCGCGGGATCGCCTCCAGTGGCGACCCGCACGAGGCACCCCGCCGGCTCTTCACCTCCACGAACGCCACCACCCCCGCCCGCCGGACGATCAGGTCGAGGTCGTGCCTCCCCATCTTGAAGCGGTGGGCCTCGATGCTCCACCCGCAGCTGGTGAGATACGCCAGCGCCAGGCGCTCCCCCGCGAGCCCCCGGAGCTGGCGCTCATCTTCCCACTCCCTCGTCGGCGTGAACTTCCGGGTCGGCGGCATGGGCTACGCTAACACAGGGCGCTCGAACCTCCGTCACCCCGGGAACGCGATGCGGAGCGTTCGAGCGCGAGCGTCGAGTGCAAGGGGCGAGTGGGCCAAACGCAAGAAAGCGAGGAAGAGCTCTTTGCCCTTGCTCGCTTCCTCGCCGACTCGCAACCTGTACTCCCAACTCCCAACTCCCAACTCCCAACTCCCAACTCCTAACTCCCAACTCCCAACTCCTAACTCGTGTACTCCTCCACCTGGTCGAACCCGATCAGCACTTCCCGCGGCTTGCTCCCGCTCCCCGGCCCCAGGATCCCCCCCATCTCCAGCTGATCGATGATCCGCGCCGCCCGGCCATAGCCTATCCCCAGTCGCCGCTGGAGCAACGACGTCGAGCCGCTCCCCTGCTGCAGGCAGGTCTCCGCCGCCTGCCTGAACAACGGATCGCGGTCTCCCTGCTGTCCCTCCCCCGCTGGCCCGCCCCCCGCCTCCGCCACTTCGAAGGCCCGCTGGTCCGCCAGGATGTCGCTCTCGGCCTGGGCCGCGAGGGCGGCGCGGCGCGCCGTGTACCACCCCATCACCGCCTCGGTCTCCTCGGTGCCGACATATGCCCCCTGGATCCGCATCGGTTCGTTCCGACCCGGCTGCAGGAAGAGCATATCGCCATTCCCCAGCAGCGCCTCGGCGCCATTCTGGTCCAGGATCGTGCGGCTGTCGGTCTTCGATGCCACCCGGAACGCGATGCGGCTGGGGAAGTTGGCCTTGATCAGGCCGGTCAGCACGTCCACCGACGGCCGCTGGGTGGCGAGCAGGAGGTGGATCCCGATCGCGCGCGCCTTCTGGGCCAGCCGAGCCAGCGGGGTCTCGACCTCGCTCCGCACCGTCATCATCAGGTCGGCCAATTCGTCCACCACGATCACCACCTGCGGCAGCAGCCCCTCGTCGTACACCTCCGACGCCG
Organism: Gemmatimonadota bacterium; assembly: GCA_031393795.1. GTDB lineage: Bacteria > Gemmatimonadota > Gemmatimonadetes > Gemmatimonadales > GWC2-71-9 > CAMLHU01. Next base: position 1,577 of record JANMWE010000264.1, on the reverse strand, counting down.
GCGCTTCGGCCGGGGTGGTCTCGCTCTGGGCCGCGATCGTCGTCAGCGTGTGCTTCGGCATCGGGACCGGCTTCAGCGGCAGCCCCGACTCCACCTTCTTGTTGAAGTCGGCCAGGTTCCGGGCGCCATTGGCCTGCAGCAGCTGGTAGCGCCGCTCCATCTCGCGCACGGCCCAGTTGAGCACCGTCGCCGCGTCCTTGGTGTCGGTGACGACGTTGTGCCGCAGGTGCGGCAGCACGTTGTACATCGAGAGCTCCACCATCTTCGGGTCCACCAGCAGGAGCCGGAGCTCCTCCTTCCGCTGGTACCGGTAGATGAGGCTGGTGAGGATCGCGTTGATCCCGACCGACTTGCCGGTGCCCGTCGCGCCGGCGACGAGGAGGTGCGGCATCTTGGCCAGGTCGGCGATGATCGCGCGCCCTTCGACGTCCTTGCCGAGGGCGATCGGGAGCACCCGGTCCTCGGAGTCCCACTCGTCGCTCTCGAGGATCTCGCGCAGGCGGACGAACTCCGCCTTCGGGTTCGGCACCTCGATCCCGACCACGTCCTGTCCCGGCACCCGCGCGACCCGGATCGAGCGCGCCTTCATCGCCAGCGCCAGGTCGTCGGCGAGGGCCACCAGGCGGTTCATCTTGACCCCCGCCTCCAGCCGCACATAGAACTGGGTGACGACCGGGCCCGAAGTGAAGTCCTCCACCTTGGCCTGCACCCCGAAGGTCGCGAGGGTGTCCTGCAGCCGCTGCTGCAGGACCTTCAGCTCCTCGCGCAGCTGCCCCGGATCGACCGCCGGCTTGTGCGGCGTGAGGATATCAGTCTCCCACCGGTCGCTCGGGTCGAGCGGCTCCCCCGCCGCCACCACCGGTGCGGGTTTGGTCTTGGCGGGCTTCCTCGGCTTCGGCGGCCGCTTGCCCCTCGGCGCCGGCGCGTCGTCGACCGAGCCGTCCTCGAGGTCATCCACCTCCACCTGCGAGGTCTGGATCGACGGTTGGAATTTCGGCTGGGGGCCGTCGGGCACGCGCCCACGCGCCTCCGCGCCCACGCGCCGCTCCAACCGCGCCAGCGGATGCCACGCCACGGTCAGGATGGTGAGGGTGGACAGCGCCAGGAACCCGACCAGCGCCGTGATGGGTTTGCCGAGCACCCCGGTGAGTGCGTTGGCGAGGAAGCCGGGGACCAGCCCGACGAGCCGGGGCACCAGTCCCCAATCGGCGAGCGGCGCGAGGAAGGCCGCCGCCTCGACCCGCACCAGCGCCCCGATGAAGAAGGGCACCAGCACCGAGAGTCCACCGACGAGGATCGCGGTGCGCTTCATGTCGAGCCGCTCGAGCCAGCCGAAACCGGCGAGTGCCACCCCGACCCCCAGCAGCGGGAAGCCCACGGCCCCGAGTCCAAAAGAGCGCCACAGGAATTCACCGACCTCGGCCGGCAAGGTCTTCGGCGCGTGGATGGGCAGCAGCGCCAGGCCGAGCGACAGGCCCAGCACCAGCGCGGCCACCGCTCCGATCCGGCGCTTCGATTCAGGCGTCACGCGGCCTCCTCGGCGGGGGCGATGCGCACCAGGCGCTCGGCGTAGACCG
>JANMWE010000246.1:0-2760 GCA_031393795.1 Gemmatimonadota bacterium | reverse complement strand
AGGGATTCTGGCCCGGTGGAATCGAAAACGACCAGCGCGGCCCCCGGGGGGGTCGCGCTGGCCTGCGTGTGTCGACCTTGGATCAGCAGGCCGCACCCGCCGAGTACTGCCCTACGGCTTCGTGATCTGCGTCGCGTTGAGGGTGACCGCGGTCTGCGCCAGCGCCCGGCCCAGCATGATGGTGCCGGTGTTCATCGAGATCAGGGTCTGGGAAAGGATGATCCCCTTGAAGTTCGCGGTGGTACCGAGAGTGGCCTGACCCGCGACCTGCCAGAAGACGTTCTTGGCCTGCGCGCCCCCGGCCAGCGTCACGATAGCGCCATTGCCCACCGTGAGGTCCTGCGCGATCTGGAAGATCCAGACGGCATTGGCGCCGCCCGTGAGCGTCACCGCGGACGGGATCTGTACGCCGGTGCCCCACTTGTAGAGCCCGGGGGTCAGATTCAAGCCCTGGATGTTTCCGGCAGCGAGCTCGGTGAAGTCCGGCAAGGTACGGCCGGCGGCATCGGTGAACGCGGTCTGCATGTCGAGCACCGCGGTGGTGAGCATCGTCGGGGTCGGCGGGTCGTAGTCGGCCGCGTAGAGCAGCCCCGTCACCTGGGCGGAGCTCGCCGAGGTGGTCGGCGGCGCGATGATCGCGAAGCCGGTGAGGAAGGTCGCGGCGGCCGGGCTCAACCCGACATCTCCTACCACGGCGGTGGTGCCGGTGGTCGAGACCCCGGACTTGGCCAGGATCACGAAGTTGCCGGCCGTGCCCAGGTTGACGATGGCCGGACCGTTCACCGATGTGGCGGCCGTGGTGAAGTTCCAGGAATACGCCGTGGCCAGGCCGATGCCCGCCAGGTTCTTCGCACCGGTCGAGACGGTGGCCGTGAGCAGGGTGTTCGAGGCGAGGGTGCTCGAGGGGGTCAGCGTCGCGGTCGTGCTGGTCTTGGTCACCACGCCCGGGACAGCGACCAGGCCGTTCCGGAGCGTGAACGTGGTCGCGGTGAGGGTCGCGGGATCCATCGCCTCACTGAAGGTGACCGTGATCGCGGGGGTCCGGGAGACGCCGGTCGCGTTGTTCGCGGGATTGGTCGACAGCACCGTCGGCACTGTCGGTACCGCGCCCGTGGTGAAGTTCCAGGTGTACGGCGCGATCAGAGCGATGCCGCCCACGTTCTTCGCCCCGGTCGAGATGGTGGCGGTATACAGCGTGTTCGCCCCGAGGATGCCCGTGGGGGTCAGCGTCGCGACCGTGCCGGTGTAGGTCACCACGGCTGGAACGGCGACAAGCCCGTTCCGGAGCGTGAACGTGGCCGCCGAGATGGAGGCGGAGTCCATCGCCACACTGAAGGTGGCCCGGATGGTCGAGATCCGGGAGACGTTGATCGCGGCGCCCGCGGGATTGGTCGAGAGTACCGTCGGCGCCGTGCCCGTGGTGAAGGTCCAGGTCTTCGCCCGTGCCATGGCGTCGCCGTCCAGGTCGCGGACACCGGGCGTGACGACGGCGGTGAACAGCGTGTTCTCGGCCAGGAGGTTCGTGGGGATCAGTGTCGCCGTCCCGGCGGCGTAGGTCACCGCGGCCGGAACGGCAGTCACACCGTTGCTGAGGGTGAATGTCGTCGCGTTGATGCTCGCGGCGTCCACCTGCTCGTTGAACGTAGCTGTGACCGTCGCGTCCAGGCGGACTCCGGCCGCGTTGCCTGCAGGAGTGGTGGCCTTCACGGCCGGCAGGAAGGGCAGCGGCTCCTGTTGCTTGCAGGCGCCGGAGAGCAGCGTCAATGCGACAAGGGCCCCCGCGGCGAGCCCTGGCCGGACGAGTGACGCTACGAGTTGGGCACGAAGGGTGGGCGTGTGCATTGGTGGATCTCCACAGGGTCTTGGTACGGTGTCTTACTCCCGAGATACCAGCGGAAGGTATGCGCGGGTGACCGGTACGCCCATCACACCAAAGGATGAATTCGGGCGTACGACAGTTGAGGTACCTCCAGCCGGGGCCGCGCGCTCCCGGGGCGGGAAATGACCAGCGCGGCCCCGCAGGGTCGCGCTGGCCTACGTGTGTCGAGGGCCCGGTGGTTCAGGCGATCAGCAGCACGAGGATGACGATGGCGAGCACCAGCACCAGGGTGGACACGACGATGGTGTGGTTCTGATACATCATCGCCGCATCGTTCGCGGACTTGGCGGAGGCTATCGTCGGCGCGTTGGCCTCATCCTGCGCGTACAGCGTGGACGCACGGGGTGCCGGGGCCGGGGTGGTCGCCGGAGCCGGGGTGGTCGCCGGCGCCGGAGCGGCCGGGGCCGCGAGCGCGGGGACTTGCGCCTGCTGGCTCAGCAACGAGGAGGCCGCGGTGACCGAACAGAGGGCGCTCAGCGTGAGAGCGAACCGGACCATCCGCGGTGACAGCTTCTTGATCTGCACGATGAGCTCCTTGACGTAGGGGACCCGCGGGAGATCCCCGCGGGTGTGACAGTGCTTCACCTGCTATCGATCAGGCCTAGCGCCGACCCGGGTTGCCGGGGGTGCCGCCATTTTCATCGTTCGAGCCGTGGTTGTGGTTCGAATTGCCCGGATCGCACCCTTCGGGGCCGTTGCCGACGCCCTGGTTGCACTTCCCGCGCGGCTTGCCCTGCCCGCTCTGACCATTGCACCCGGTGAACGCGGTGCCGGTGATCGTGACATCGGCCTTCGACCAGATGTCGCCGTTGAAGGTGCCGCCGGTGAGGGTGATGCCGGCGCCCGCCAGGATGTTCCCGACGAAGTTCGAGGTCGTCATC
>JANMWE010000245.1:0-2457 GCA_031393795.1 Gemmatimonadota bacterium | reverse complement strand
AGGGATTCTGGCCCGGTGGAATCGAAAACGACCAGCGCGGCCCCCGGGGGGGTCGCGCTGGCCTGCGTGTGTCGACCTTGGATCAGCAGGCCGCACCCGCCGAGTACTGCCCTACGGCTTCGTGATCTGCGTCGCGTTGAGCGTGACCGCGGTCTGCGCCAGCGCCCGGCCGAGCATGATCGTGCCGGTGTTCATCGAGATCAGGGTCTGGGAAAGGATGATCCCCTTGAAGTTCGCGGTGGTACCGAGGGTGGCCTGACCCGCGACCTGCCAGAAGACGTTCTTGGCCTGCGCGCCCCCGGCCAGCGTCACGATAGCGCCATTGCTCACCACGAGGTTACCGGCGACCTGGAAGATCCAGACGTCATTGATGCCGCCAGTGAGGGTCACCGCGGACGGGATCGTCACGCTGGTGCCCCACTTGTAGAGCCCCGGGACCAGGTTCATCCCCTGGATGTTGCCGGCGCCGAGCTCGGTGAAGTCGGGCAGGACCCGCCCGGCGGCGTCGGTGTACGCGGCCTGCATGTCGAGCACCGCGGTGGTGAGCATCGTCGGGGTCGGCGGGTCGTAGTCGGCCGCGAAGAGCAGTCCCGTCACCTGGGCGGAGCTCGCCGAGGTGGTCGGTGGCGCGATGATCGCGAAGCCGGTGAGGTAGGTCGCGGCGGCCGGGCTCAACCCGACATCCCCCACCACGGCGGTCGTGCCGGTGGTCGAGACCCCCGACTTGGCCAGGATCACGAAGTTGCCGGCGGTGCCGAGGTTGACGACGGCCGGGCCGTTCGGCGAGGTCGCGATCGTGGTAAAGGTCCAGTTGTGCGCCGCGCCCAGGGCGATGCCGTCCGCGTTCTTGATGCCGGTCGAAAGGGTCGCGGTGTAGAGGGTGTTCGGGGCGAGGGTGCCCGTGGGGTCCAGCGTCGCGGTCGTGCCGGAATAGCTCACCACGGCGGGGACGGCGACGAGGCCGTTGTGGAGCGTGAAGGTCGTCACTGTGATGGAGAGCGGGTCCATCGTCGCACTGAAGGTCGCCCTGATCGAACCAGATCGGGAGACGTTGATTGCCGCGTTCAGGGGCGTGGTCGACAGGACCGACGAGACCGAACCCGTGGTGAAGTTCCACGTCCTCGCCCGCGCCATGAACTCGCCTTCCGCATTGCGGACACCGGGCGTGACAACGACGGTGAAGAGCGTGTTCTCGGCGAGCAGGCTCGTGGGGGTGAGCGTCGCCGTCGTGCCGCTGTAGCTCACGGCGGTGGGAACGACGATCAGGCCGTTCTTGAGCGTGACCGTGGTCGCGTTGATGGTGGAGGGATCCATCGCCATGGTGAATGTGGCGGTGACGACCGCATCCAGATGGACTCCGCTCGCCCCACCCCCGGGACTGATCGACTTCACGGCGGGCAGGGTCGGCAGCGGCTCGAATTGCTTATGGTCGCAGGCTGCGGCGAGGAGCATCAATGCGAGAGAGGCCCCCACGGCGAACCCAGGCCGGACGAGTGAAGGTGCACGTTGGGCACGAAGGGCGGGCGTCTGCATATGATGGATCTCCACGAGGTCTTGATACGAGGTCGGACTCCCGAGTTACAGGCGGAAAGTAGACGCGGGTGCCCGGTTCGCCCATCACACCAAAGAATGAATTCGTGAGTACGCCGTTCGAGCTACTCGGGTTACGGCCTCCCGGACCGACCGGGAGGAGATCCGGCCGGAGAGGGGTGGAAAATGACCAGCGCGGCCCCGGAGGGTCGCGCTGGCCTACGTGTGGCGAGAGCCCAGTGGTTCAGGCGATCAGCAGCACGAGGATGACGACGGCCAGCACCAGCACCAGGGTCGATACGACGATGGTGTGGTCACCCGTAGCCATCGCCGCTTCGTTCGCGGCCTTGGCGGAGGCGATCGTCGGCGCGTTGGCGTCGTCCTGCGCATACAGCGTGGACGAACGCGGTGCCGGGGCCGGGGTGGTCGCCGGCGCCGGAGCGGCCGGGGCCGCGAGCGTGGGGACCTGCGCCTGCTGGCCCAGCAACGCGGACGCCGCGGTGACCGAACAGAGGGCGCTCAGCGCGAGAGCGATCCGGACCATCCGGGGTGACAGCTTCTTGATCTGCACGAGGAGCTCCTGGAAGTAGTGGGCCCGCGGGACACCCCCGCGGGTGCGATGCTTCACTGACTGCTATCGATCAGGCCTAGCGCCGACCGGGGTTACCCGGGGTGCCGCCATTCTCATCATTCGAACCGTGGTTGTGGTTCGAATTGCCCGGGTCGCACCCTTCGGGGCCGTTGCCGACGCCCTGGTTGCACTTCCCGCGCGGCTTGCCCTGCCCACTCTGACCATTGCACCCGGTGAACGCGGTGCCGGTGATCGTGACATCGGCCTTCGACCAGATGTCGCCGTTGAAGGTGCCGCCGGTGAGGGTGATGCCGGCGCCCGCCAGGATGTTCCCGACGAAGTTCGAGGTCGTCATC
>JANMWE010000230.1:0-3138 GCA_031393795.1 Gemmatimonadota bacterium | reverse complement strand
CCCGCACCTCGGACTTCGCACTTCGCACACCATGGTTGAAGACCCACTCCGCGTTGGTGCCCGCGCCCCCGACTTCACCCTCTCCGCCTCCGACGGTTCGGTGGTCTCTCTCGCGCGGGTACTGGAACAGGGTGGGGTGGTGCTGGCGTTCTATCCGGGGAACCACACCCAGATGTGCGACCGCCAGCTGCGGGTCATGGCCGAGGAGCTGGACCGGTTCCGGGCCGCCGGGGTGACGCCGTTCGGGATCAATCCCGCTGCAGTCGAGGAGCATCGGGAGTATGCGGCGAGCCTCGCGCTCCCCTACCTCCTGCTCAGCGACCCGGGACTCGCGGTGGCCCGGCGCTGGCAGGCCGTGGCTCCGTTGGGTGACCAGGTCACCCGCACCGTCTATCTGGTGGACCGCACCGGCACGATCCGGTTCGCGGCGCGCGGAATGCCCGGCGCCGACATCATCCTGGAAGCGCTCGAGGAGGCGTGATGCTCAACCCGTTCGACTTCACCGGGAAGGTCGTCCTGATCACCGGTGTGGCCCGTCCCGGTCAGATCGGGCACGGGGTGGCCAAGGCGTTCGGTGAGGCGGGGGCCAAACTCGTGCTCGCGGACGTCAACGCCGTCGCCGTGGCCGAGCGGGCGCGCGAATTTGCAGGGCATCAGATCATCGCGGAGCCTGCCGCGGGCGACCTGACCGATCCCGACGTGGCCGCCCACGCCGTCGAGGTGGCAGTGAAGAAATTCGGTCGGCTCGACGCCCTCATCAACGTGGCCGGCGGCCTCACCACCTACGGTCCCGCGGACAAGCTCGACCTCAAGGGGTTCGATCGCGAGATCAACATCAACCTGAAGACCGCCTTCCTGATGAGCCGCGCCGCCGAGGGGGCGCTGGAAAAGTCCCACGGAGCGATCGTCAACTTCTCCTCGCTCGCGCTCTTCCGCCCCATGGCGCCGATGGCGGTCTACTCCGCGGCCAAGGCGGGCGTGGGCGCCCTCACCTGGAGCCTCGCCAAGGAATGGCTCGGCCGGGTGCGGGTCAACGCCGTGGCCCCCACGATGGTGCGGACGCCGGAGAACCTCGCCTCCGTGACCGATCCCGCCGCCAAGTACGTCGAGCTGGCCCAGCTCACCGCCGCCGTGATGTTCCTCGCCAGCGATGCCAGCTCCGCCATCACCGGCCACGTCCTCCCCCTCGTCGGGCCGGATCTCTAGGGTGGATCTCAAGGGGAAGGTCGCGCTCGTCACGGGTGGCGCACGCCGGGTCGGCGCCGCCATCGCGCGGGGTCTCGCCGCCAAGGGGATGGACATCGCGGTGCACTACGGGGCATCCGCCACCGAGGCGCGCCAGGTCGTGACCGACCTGCGCGATCTCGGCGTCGCTGCCGAATCGTTCGGCGCGAACCTGCGCGAGGTCGAGGCGGCCCGCACCCTCGCGGGACGCGTGGTCGCCCACTTCGGGCGCCTCGACGTGGTGGTGAACTCCGCGGCCAACATGATCGAAGGGGCCGTCGAGTCGGTGACCCCTGAGGTGTGGGACGAGGTGATGGCCCTGAATCTCCGCGCCCCCTTCTTCGTGACGCAGGGGGCGATCCCTGCGCTCCGCGCCGCCAAGGGAAAGGTCGTGAACATCGCCGACCTCGCGGGGCTCGAGCCGTGGCCGAAGTTCGTGGCCCACTGCACCAGCAAGGCGGGGGTGGTGATGCTCACCAGATCCCTCGCCCGCGCACTCGCGCCCGACATCACGGTCAACGCCGTGGCCCCGGGGGCGGTGCTCCTCCCCGACGACTGGGACGAGGCGACCCGGAAGCACTTCGCCGAGACGACCCCGCTCAAGCGCCTCGGCTCCGCGGAAGATGTCGCCCAGGCGGTGATCTACCTCCTCGAGGCCGACTACGTCACCGGCGAAGTGCTCGTCGTGGATGGAGGCCGGCTCCTGCGGTGAGCGCCCCAGCGCCCCAGCGCCTCAGCGCCCTCGGAGATGTCGTCATCATCGGCGGCGGCTGCTACGGATCGTTCTACTCGGGTCAACTGCTGGATGGCCGCGACCGCGGGCTCCTCACCTTCGGTCGCCTGCTTGTGGTGGACCGCGATCCTTCCTGCCAGGTGGCGCGGGAGAGGGTCGCCGTCCCCGGGGTGGCGCTCGTGATCGCCGAGTGGAGCGACTTCCTCGACGGCTACCTCGCCGGGATCAGCACCCGCGAGGGGGACGTGATCGTCCCCTCGCCGTTCATGCCCCATCTCTTCCGCGAATGGCTCCTCCGACGGGGCCGGGAGCGGTGGCCCGGGCGCGCGCTGAGCACCGGTCCCCTCCCGGCGGAGGTGGGCACCCCCTACGAGCGACAGGGAGGCGATGCGGCCTCCTATCTCTCCTGGGCCGACTGGATCTGCCCCACCCACTGCACCGAGCCCGCGCTCTGCCCCGCCATCCGCGCGCCCCGCACCTGGACGATGCCCACCACCCTCACCGCCTTCACCACTCGGCAGGGCGCATCGGGCCCCCTTCTCTTCGAAGTGCGCCACTTGGCCCACGGCGTCGGCGGGTTCACCACCGCGGAGGTCCTGGCCGCTGATGCCCGCCTGGCCGAGATCGGCGCGCGCGGCCCCGGGGAGGTCGTGATCTCCACCACCTCTCATTGCCACGCTGCGGCCGGCGTGATACACCTGGGGCCGTTGGTCGCCTAGGAACCGTTCGGCGTTCTCAGTTGTGGGGTTAGATTTCGCCTTGGATGGGAACACGCAGCACGCGGAACGCTGAACGCGTCACTGCCCGCACCTCAGGAAGAAGATGGCGACCACGAACCACGACACCATCATCATCGGCGCCGGCCCTGCGGGGCTCTGCGCCGGGATGTACGCCGGCCGCGGCATGCTCAACGCCGTGATCCTCGAGCGGGGCCTGCCCGGCGGGGAGCTCCTCAACACCGAGAAGATCGAGGACTACCCCGGCTTCGAGAGCATCCTTGGCCGCGACCTCGCCCAGAAGTTCGCGGATCACGCCGTCAAGTTCGGGGCCACGATCCGCCAGGAGAACGTCGAGGGGGTCAAGAAGGACGCCGATGGATGGTTCACCGTCCGGACGATGGGCGGCAACGTCTTTCGCGCCCCGACGGTCATCATCACCGCCGGCGGCACGCCCACCAAGCT
>JANMWE010000218.1:0-12128 GCA_031393795.1 Gemmatimonadota bacterium | reverse complement strand
GTCTCGCCCTCGAGGAAGTCAGTGTCGCCCGGATCGGTGACCCGCACCTTCTGGAGCATCTGCCGCACGATCGAGCCGATGTGCTTGTCGCTGATGCGCACACCCTGCAGGCGGTACACCTCCTGCACCTCGTTCAGCAGGTATTCCTGCACCGCGCGCGGGCCCTTGATCCGCAGGATGTCGTGCGGATTGACCGGCCCTTCGGTGAGGCGGTCGCCGGCGCGCACCTTGTCGCCTTCGTGCACGCGCAGGTGCTTGCCCGCCTGCACCTCGTACAGCTGCGCCTCGCCCTCCTCGGGGTAGACGTAGATCTCGCGCTTGCCGCGCTTGATCTCGCCGAACTTCACCACGCCATCCACCTCGGCGATGGTCGAGGGATCCTTCGGCCGGCGCGCCTCGAACAGCTCCGCCACGCGCGGCAGGCCGCCCGTGATGTCGCGCGTCTTGTACGCCTGCCGCGGGATCTTGGTGACGGTCACGCCCTTCTTGATCGCGACCGGCGCGGAGAGCCACACGGTCTTGTCCTTGGCCTCCTTCTTCGACTTGTTGGGCCACGCGACGTTGATCGGCACCTCTTCGACGCTGAACAACTTGCCCTTCCACGGGTTGGCCGCATCCGGGATCTCCATCGCCCGGCTCACCAGGTCGGTCGGCGAGCCGAAGATGATGCGGCTCCCCTCGGCCAGGGTGTACTCCTGCGGGTCCTTCCGGTTCGGGGCATACACCAGCACCGAGGGGTGCAGCTCGCGCTCCGGATCGGCGCCCACCACCAACGACTTCAGCCCGGTCGACTCGTCGAGTTCTTCCCGCAGCGTCACGCCGGGGACCAGGTCCTTCCAGCGCATTTCGCCGTCGATCTTCAGGATGCTGGGATCGTTGTACGGGTCCCAGGTATAGAGGATCGAGTTCCGGCCCTGGGCCTGGTCGCCCTCCTTGATCTGGAGGAGCGCGCCTTCCGGCACGGGGTAGCGGTTGATGAGCTTCTTGTGATCCTTCGGGTCGACGACGAGGATCCCTTCCTTCTCCTCCTCGCCCGCCGACTCGTCCTCGCGCGTGAGCGCGATGCGGATCGACCCCTTCAGGCCATCTTCGTACTCGACCGGGACGTCGGCCCACTCGAGGCCCTTGGTGTACACCACGTGGCCGTCCGCGCGGGCGCGCCGCTCGGCGTCCTCGGCGATGCGGCTCGAGGTGCCGCCGATGTGGAACGTCCGGAGGGTCAGCTGCGTGCCCGGCTCGCCGATGGACTGTGCGGCCAGGATGCCGACCGCCTCGCCCATGTCCACCATCTCCATCGTGGCCAAGTTCCGGCCATAGCACATCCGGCAGACGCCGCGACGGGACTCACAGGTGAGCACCGAGCGGATCTTGAGCTTCTCGAGGCCTGAGTCATCGACCGCATTGGCGATCTCTTCGTCGATCAGGCGGCCGGCGGCGACCAGGAGCTTCGGGTCGCCGAACTCGTCGATCACGTTCGGGTCGAACACGTCCTCGGCCGCGACCATGCCCAGCACCCGCTCCTTCAGGGGCTCGATGACGTCCTCCCCCTCCTTGAGCGCGCTCATCTCCAGGCCGAGCGTGGTGCCGCAATCTTCCTCGGTGATCGTGACATCCTGCGCCACGTCCACCAGTCGGCGGGTCAGGTAGCCGGCGTCGGCGGTCTTGAGCGCCGTGTCGGCCAGGCCCTTCCGGGCGCCGTGCGTCGAGATGAAGTACTCGAGCGCCGAGAGACCCTCGCGGAAGTTCGACTTGATCGGGCTTTCGATGATCTCGCCGATGCCGCCGGTGAGCTTCTTCTGCGGCTTGGCCATCAGGCCGCGCATGCCGGCCAGCTGCCGGATCTGGTCGCGGCTGCCGCGGGACCCGGAATCGAACATCATGAACACCGGGTTGAATCCGCCCCGGCTGTCGCGCATGAAGTTCACCATCGCCTCGGCCACGTCGTTGTTGGCGTGGGTCCAGGCGTCGATGACCTTGTTGTACCGCTCACCGAAGGTGATCTGGCCGGTGTTGTAGGCCTTCTGGAACCGCGCCACCCGCTTCTCGGCCTCGCCGATGATCTCGGCCTTCTCGGCCGGGATCTCGAGGTCCTCGATGCCGATGGAGATGCCCCCCATCGTGGCGTAGCGGAACCCGAACTCCTTCAGGCGGTCGAGGAAGATGACCGTATCGGCCAACCCGGCGCGGCGGTACCCCTCGAGCACCAGCCCGGAGAGCTCCTTCTTCTTCATCAGGATGTCGCGGAAGCCCAGCTCGGCCACGAGCTTGCGCGGCAGGATGCTGTTGAACAGCACCCGGCCCGCCGTGGTCCGGACCCAGCGCGGCTTCGGCTCGATCGCTTCCTTGGGCGGCACGTACCAGAAGTGGATCGCGTCCTGGTGCTTGATGACCGCGTGGAGCAGCGCCATCTCGATCTCGGCCAGTGACCCGTACCAGCGGGCATCCTTCCAGAGCGCCTCGACCTTCGAGACGTCCTTGCCGGCCTTGCGGATGCTGTCCTCGAACCCGCGCGGCAGCTTGGTCAGGAAGTAGCTGCCGAGCACCATGTCCTGGCTCGGCTCCGCCACCGGGCGGCCGTCCGAGGGCTTCAGGATGTTGTTGCTCGAGATCATCAGCACGCGTGCTTCCAGCTGCGCCTCGAACGAGAGCGGCACGTGCACGGCCATCTGGTCGCCGTCGAAGTCGGCGTTGAACGCCGCACACACCAACGGGTGGATCCGGATCGCCTTCCCTTCCACGAGCACGGGCTCGAACGCCTGGATGCCCAGACGGTGGAGCGTCGGCGCGCGGTTGAGGAGGACCGGATGGTCCTGGATGATCTCCTCGAGGATCTCGAATACCTCCGTGCTCTCGCGCTCCACGATCTTCTTGGCGCGCTTCACGGTCTCGGCGATCCCCTTCTCCACCAGCTTATGGATGATGAACGGCTTGAACAGTTCGACCGCCATCGTCTTCGGCAGGCCGCACTGGTGCAGCCGCAGCTCCGGCCCGACGACGATGACCGACCGGCCCGAATAGTCCACGCGCTTGCCGAGCAGGTTCTGGCGGAACCGGCCCTGCTTGCCCTTCAGCATGTCGCTGAGCGACTTGAGCGGGCGCTTGCCGCGGCCGCGGATCGCCTTGGAGCGGCGGCCGTTGTCGAACAGTGCGTCCACCGCCTCCTGCAGCATCCGCTTCTCGTTCCGGAGGATGACCTCCGGGGCGCGATGCTGGATGAGCTTCTGGAGCCGATTGTTCCGGTTGATCACGCGCCGGTACAGGTCGTTCAGGTCCGACGTCGCGAACCGGCCGCCGTCGAGCGGCACCAGCGGGCGAAGATCGGGCGGGATGACCGGGATCACGTCCAGGATCATCCACTCCGGCTTGTTCGGCAGGTCGCCAGCGTCGCCCGAGGTCAGGAAGGCGTCGACGATCTTGAGCCGCTTGAGCAGCTGCTTCTTGCGGTGCTGGCTGGTCTCGGTGCTCACGCGCGCGCGGAGCGTCTCGGCCAGCGGCTTGATGTCGATCCGCTGGAGGAGCTTCCGCACGGCCGGCGCGCCGATGTCGGCCTCGAACTTCGAGTCGCCGTCGGCCCGGGCCTTCTGCTTGAGCTCGAGGAACTCGTCCTCGTCGAGCAGCTGGTTGTGCTCCACTTCCTGCTCGCCCGGCTCGATGACCACGTAGGACGAGTAGTAGATCACCCGTTCCAGGTCACGGAGCGTCAGGTCGAGGAGGTTGCCCATCGGGCTGGGCAGCGTCTTGAAGAACCAGATGTGCGCCACCGGCACACTGAGCTCGATGTGGCCCATGCGCTCGCGCCGGACCTTGCTCAGCGTCACTTCCACGCCGCAGCGGTCGCAAATGACCCCGCGGTAGCGGATGCGCTTGTACTTGCCGCAATGGCACTCCCAGTCCTTCACCGGCCCGAAAATGCGCTCGCAGAAGAGCCCATCCTTCTCGGGCTTGAACGACCGGTAGTTGATGGTCTCGGGCTTGGTCACCTCGCCCCAGGACCACCACGTGCGCTGGCCCTGGAGTTCCAGGCGCTCACGCTCCTTGGGATCGCGCGGGCCCCGGATCTCCTCGGGCGCGGCGATACGGATGCTGATGAAGTCGAAGCTCGAGCTCTTCGGCTCGCGCCCGCTGCGGAAATCGATCACGATATCCCCCTTACTCGTCGCCCTCGGCCGTGGTGCCGAGAGTGACCTTGAGACCGAGCGCCTGGAGTTCCTTCACGAGGACGTTGAACGACTCGGGAATGCCCGGTTCTGGCAGGTTCTGCCCCTTCACGATCGCCTCGTAGACGCGGCTGCGTCCCGCGACGTCGTCGGACTTGACGGTCAGCATCTCCTGCAGCGTGTGCGCCGCGCCGTACGCTTCGAGCGCCCACACTTCCATCTCGCCGAACCGCTGCCCGCCGAACTGCGCCTTGCCGGCCAGCGGCTGCTGCGTCACCAGGCTGTACGGCCCGATGCTGCGGGCGTGGATCTTGTCGTCCACCAGGTGCGAGAGCTTCAGCATGTAGATCGCACCCACCGTGACGTCGCCGGCGAACTCGGTGCCGCTCCGGCCGTCACGCAGCCGCACCTTGCCGGCCGGGGTGTGCCCCGCCGCCTTGAGCAGCTCGCACGCCGCCGCATCGACCCCGGCGCCGTCGACCTTGGTGCCGGTCAGGAGCGCCGCGAGGGCCGGCAGCCCCGCCGCCTCGAGCGCTTCGGCCGGGGTCATCTCCGCCGCCTTCTCGAGCTCCTTCACCGCGGTCTTCCCGGCCTTGCCGAGGAGATCCGCCTTGGCCTGGTGGTACGCCACCTCGAGCCGGCGCTGGTCGCGCTCGCGCGCCGCCAGTTCCTTGGCCGAGTCGGTCAGGAAGGTCTGGATGCCGTTGAACAGCGCCCGCGTGCTGGCACCCACGCTCTTGTCGCTCAGCGCCGAGAGACTGGCCTGGTTGAGGAGCACGTGCTTCTCGCCGTGCACCTGCTTCAGGTCGCGGCTCAGGGCCACGACACCGGCCGAATCCGGCTCCGGCGCCCGCGCCTGCAGATCGAGCGTCTTCGCCGCGGTCACCAGCCCCGACAGCTTGAGCAGCACGCCGATCTCGTCCTCGTCGGCCCCGCGGAAGACCGGGGTCTTCGCCTTGAAGCCGAGGATCTTCGCGGCCCACCCGAGGTGGGTCTCGAGGATCTGCCCCACGTTCATCCGGCTCGGCACGCCGAGGGGATTGAGCACGATGTCGACCGGGGTGCCGTTCGGGAGGAACGGCATGTCCTCTTCCGGCACGATGCGGGCGACGATGCCCTTGTTGCCGTGACGGCCGGCCATCTTGTCGCCGACGGAGACCTTCCGCTTCTCGGCGATGTACACCTTCACCAGCTGGATGACGCCCGGGGGCAGTTCATCGGGCTGGAGGATCTTGTCGATCTGGTCCTCGGCCTTCTCCTCGACCTTGGCCTTTTCGCGGGCCGCGGCGTCGGTGGCGAGGCGGATCCGCTCCTGGGCGCCCTTCCCCGTGACCCGGAGGGTCTTGAGGTCGACGTCCTGGAAGTCGATCTCCGCGATCGCGGCCTTGGCGAGCTTGGTGCCGGCCGGCTGGTATTCCTCGACCGTGCCGTTCTTGAGCATCAGGGCGATCTCCTGCCCTTCGAGCAGGTGGCCGAGCTCTTCCCAGAGGACCGAGTTGATGCGGGCCTTCTCGTCGGCCTCGATGCGGCGCACTTCGCCGATCCGCTCGCCGCGGTCCTTCTCGACGACGGAATCCTCGACCCGGCTGAAGATCTTGACGTCGATGACGACGCCCTTCATCCCCGGCGGGACCTTGAGCGAGGAGTCCTTCACGTCCTTGGCCTTTTCGCCGAAGATGGCCGTGAGGAGCTTCTCTTCCGGGCTCAGCTCGGTCTCGCCCTTAGGCGTGATCTTGCCGACCAGGATGTCGCCCGGCTTGACGTGGGCGCCGATGCGGACGATGCCGCGCTCGTCGAGGTCCACGAGGGACTCGTCCGAGACGTTCGGGATCTCGCGCGTGATCTCTTCCTGGCCGCGCTTGGTGTCGCGGACGTGGAGTTCGAGCTCCTGGATGTGGATCGACGAGTAGACGTCGTCCTTCACCAGGCGCTCCGAGAGCACGATGGCGTCCTCGAAGTTGTGGCCGTACCAGGGCATGAACGCCACCAGCACGTTGCTGCCGAGCGCCAGCTCCCCATGTTCGGTGGCCGCGCCGTCGGCGATGACCTCGCCCTGGGCGACCTTCTGGCCGAGCTGCACCAACGGCCGCTGGTTGATGGCGGTGTCCTGGTTGGTGCGCCAGAACTTCTTGACACGGTACCGGTCGTACTGACCCAGCCGCGCGAGGGGCTGGTCGGCCTTGGACGCGACCGGGAGCCCGGCATCGACGATGATCTCGTCGGCGGTGACGCGGATGATCGTGCCGCCCCGGCGGGCCGCGATGACGGCGCCCGAGTCGACGGCCAGCTTGTGCTCGAGCCCGGTGCCCACCAGCGGCGCCTGCGGGAAGAGCAGCGGCACCGACTGGCGCTGCATGTTGCTGCCCATCAGCGCGCGGTTGGCGTCGTCGTGCTCGAGGAACGGGATCAGCGCCGCGGCGATGGAGACCAGCTGCTCCGGCGCCACGTCGGCGTAGTCGATCCGCTCCGGCGCCATCAGCGGGTAGTCGTCGCCGCGGCGGCAGAGCACCAGCTCGTCGACGAACTTGCCCTTGGCGTCGGTCTTGGCCGTGGCCTGGGCCACCGCCACGTTCTCTTCCTCGGACGCCGAGAGCCACCGGATGTCGTCGGTGACGCGCCCGTCCTTCACGATGCGGTACGGGGTCTCGATGAAGCCGAGGTCGTTGATCCGCGCGAAGCAGGCGAGGCTGGTGATCAGGCCGATGTTCGGCCCTTCCGGCGTCTCGATCGGGCACATCCGACCGTACTGCGAGTAGTGCACGTCCCGGACCTCGAACCCGGCGCGTTCGCGCGTCAGGCCGCCAGGCCCGAGGGCGCTGAGCCGGCGCTTGTTGGTCAGCTCCGCCAGCGGGTTGGTCTGGTCCATGAACTGCGACAGCTGGCTCGATCCGAAGAAGGCCTGGATGACGGCCGAGACCGTGCGGGCGTTCACGAGGTCGTCGAGCGAGATCTTGTCCGGGTCGGAGTTGATGCTCATCCGCTCCTTGACCAGCCGCGCCATGCGCGAGAGGCCGACGGAGAACTGGTTGGCGATGAGCTCGCCGACCGAGCGGATGCGCCGGTTGCCGAGGTGGTCGATGTCGTCGGTCTGGCCGCGCCCGTCGTGCAGCTCGATCAGGTAGCGGACGATGGCGATGAAATCCTCTTCGGTCAGGACCGTGTGGTTCAGGTCGGTCTTGAGCTTGAGGCGCTGGTTGATCTTGTAGCGGCCCACGCGCCCGAGGTCGTAGCGCTTCGGGTTGAAGAAGAGCCGGTCGAGCGCCTGGCGGGCGGTCTCGAGGTCCGGCGCTTCGCCGGGGCGGAGCAGGCTGTAGATCTGCGCCAGGGCCTCGGCCTCGGTCTTGGTCGGGTCCTTGAGCAGGGTGTTCTTGATCAGCGGCGACTCGCCGCGCTGGCCCTGGAGGAACACCTCAATGACCTGGACGCCGGCCTTGAGGAGCCGGTTCCGGAGCGGGTCGGTGAGCTCGTCGCCCGCGTCGGCGATGACCTCGCCATCGGCATCGGCGGCCGGGAAGGCCAGGATGTGGCGGGCCCGCTCACGCGTGGTGGTGGGCTGCTCGTCGTCGCGCAGGTCGAGCCGGGTGTAGCCGGCGAAGACCTTGATCTTCTTGACGCCGGTATGGCGCATGGCCGCGAGGCGCTCGGGGGTGAGCTCCTCGCCGGTCTTGCCGAGCGGCTCGCCCTGCTTGTCCTCGGGGTTCGGCACGTCGGCCGCGAGGAGGGTGCCCGCGAGCTCGCGGCGTTCCTGCTTGTTCTCTCCCTTGGCGGTGATGTCGAGTTCCTTCTCGGCGTAGAACAGCCGGAGGATGTCGGCATTGCCGCTGTGGCCGAAGGCGCGGAGCAGTGCGGTGGCCGGGAACTTCTTCTTCTTGTCGATGTGGACGTAGATCACGTCGTGGATGTCGATGGTGAACTCGACCCACGAGCCCCGGAACGGGATGATCCGCGCCGAGAAGAGCCGCTGGCCGTTGGGGTGGGTGTCCTCTTCGAACACCACGCCGGGCGACCGGTGCAGCTGGCTGACGACGACGCGTTCCGCCCCGTTGATGACGAAGGTGCCGAGCGGGGTCATGATCGGCAGCTCGCCGAGGTAGACCTCCTTCTCGATGGCGTCCTTCATCCGGCGCACGCCCTCGACCTCTTCGGTGATGATGAGGCGGAGCTTGGCCTTCAGGGCCGTCGCGTACGTCATGTCGCGCTCGATGCACTCTTCGACCGTGTACTTCGGTTCGCCGAGGGAGTACGCGACGTATTCGAGGCTGTACTTGTTGTTGACGTCCGCGATCGGGAACAGGTCCCGGAAGACGCGCTCGAGCGAGACGTCCTGGCGGTGACCCGCCACGTCATCCGGGACGAGGAGCGACTTGAACGCTTCCGTCTGGATATCGAGGAGGTGGGGCATCGCCATCGCCCCCTCGCGCTTCGAGAATGAAATGACCGGCAGCATCTCAGCCATGATCAGCACCCACAGACAATGCGAAAGGCCCCGGCGCGGAGGCCCCTTCCGAATGGAGGGGGCCTGCGCGGGGCGTCAACGACAGGTGGTCAGGAACTCGCGGTCAAGCGCATCGGGTCTCGCTGAGAGTAGGGTGAAGGTCCAGATCCTTCGCCGCCCGCGCCGGTGGCGCGGAGCGGCTCAGGATAGGCCTCCGGCCTACTTCAGTTCGACCGTCGCGCCCTGGTCCTCGAGCCTCTTCTTCATCTCCTCGGCGTCGGCCTTGGAGACCCCTTCCTTCACGTTGCCGCCGTTGTCCACCAGGTCCTTGGCCTCCTTGAGGCCGAGGCTGGTGAGCTCACGGACGACCTTGATGACCTGGATCTTCTTGGCGCCACCGTCCTTGATCGCGACGGTGAACTCCGTCTTCTCCTCGACGGCCGGCGCGGCGGCACCCGCGGCCGGGCCGGAGGCGGCGGCCATCACGGTCACATTGAACTTGACCTTGAAGGCCTCGATCAGGTCGGCGAGCTCAACGACGGTCTTGCCGCCGATGGCTTCCAGGATCTCTTCGTTGCTAAGCGTCTTCGTGGACATCGTTCTCTCTCCCTGCGGTGATCAGGACGCGGCCTGTTGGTCTCGCTCAGTGCGGAGTGCCTCGAGGGCGCCAACGACCTGGTAAAGGATGCTGTTGAGGGCACCGGCGAACATGCCGAGGAGCGCCTCGCGGGACGGGATCTCGCCGAGTCGCTTGACGTAGGCCGGTTCGACGGACTTCCCGTCGAGCAGCCCCGCCTTCACGGTCGGCTTCTGGAACTCCTTGGCGAACTCGCCGACGACCTTCGCCGCCGGCAGCGGATCCGCGCCCGCGAGGACGAGGCCCACCTGGCCCTTGAACGCCGCGGGAAGGGCCGGAAGGCCGTTCGCCGCCAGCGCCCGCTGGGCGAGCGAGTTCTTGACCACGACGTACTTCCCGCCGGCCGCCCGGAGGCGCCGACGGAGTTCCGTCATCCGGGCCACGTTCAGGCCCTGGAAGTCGGTCACGAACACGTTCGGAGAGCCCTTGAGCTGCGTGGCGAGGCTCTCCACCGTCGCCTGACGATCGGTCTTGCTCATCGATACCCCGCCAGGTCGAGCTTGATGCCAGGCCCCATGGTGCTCGAGACCGTGGCGCCCTTCAGGTACGTCCCCTTGGCCGAGGACGGCTTTGCCTTCGCGATCGCTTCCAAGAAGGCGGTGAGGTTCTCGGCGATCTGGTCGGCCGTGAACTTCACCTTGCCCACCGGGGCGTGCACGTTGCCGGTCTTGTCGACCCGGTATTCGATCTTGCCGGCCTTGATCTCCTTGACCGCCTTGGCCACGTCCATCGTGACCGTCCCGGCCTTCGGATTGGGCATCAGCCCGCGCGGACCGAGCACCCGGCCGAGTTGGCCAAGCTGGCCCATCACGTCCGGCGTCGCCACGATCACGTCGGCCTCGAGCCAACCTTCCTTGATCTTCTGGATGTACTCCATCCCTACGAAGTCCGCGCCGGCGAGCTCGGCATCCTTCACCTTCTCGCCCTGCGTCACGACCAGCACCTTGACCGACTTGCCGGTGCCGTGCGGGAGCGCCACGGTGCCCCGGACGATCTGGTCGGCGTGCCGGGGGTCGACCCCGAGACGCACCACCACATCGACCGTCTCATTGAACTTCGCGAACGCCGCGTCCTTCAGGATCTTCGCCGCTTCCGACACGGGGTACTCACGCGTCTTGTCGACCTTGGTCTCCGCGGCACGGAACCGCTTCCCCTGGGTCTTCATCAGTCGGCGACCTCCAGCCCCATCGACCGGGCGGTGCCGGCGATCATGTTCATCGCTCCCGCCAGGTCCGCGGCATTGAGGTCCTGCATCTTGAGCTCGGCGATCTTCTTGAGCTGCGCCCGCGTCACCTTGCCCACCTTGACCCGGTTCGGCTGGCCGCTCCCCTTCTCGATACCCGCCTCCTTGATGAGGAGGTTGGCCGCCGGCGGGGTCTTGGTGATGAACGTGAACGTGCGATCGGCGTAGATCGTCACGACCACGGGGATCACCATCCCTGACTGGCTCTGGGTCCGGGCGTTGAACTGCTTGCAGAATTCCATGATGTTCACGCCGTGCGGACCGAGCGCCGTCCCCACTGGGGGCGCCGGGTTCGCAGCGCCCGCCGGGCACTGCAACTTCACCATCGCGGTGACTTTCTTGGCCATTGTCTACCCTTCCTTTCGATCGCGGGCCCGCCATTAATGGCGGGCGCCGCTAGTCTGCCGCGATGACCCGCGCGGTCGCGGGGCGGGCATCAGCCCGCGGTGCACCGCAGGCTAATGCCCGCGGAGCTGCAAGTAGTCGAGCTCGACCGTCGTGGGACGCCCGAACAGCGACACCTTCACCTTGACCTTGCCCTTGTCGGACAGGATCTCTTCGACCGTCCCGGAGAAGTCCGCGAACGGACCCTCGGTGATCTCCACCGCCTGACCCACCAGGAAGGGGATCTCGTCCTTGCTCTCGGCCGAGGTGACCTCTTCGGTCACGCCCAAAAGCCGGTTCACCTCGTCCTGGCGGAGGGGCGAGGGATACTTCCCCTGCGCCACGAACTTGATCACGCCCTGGATCGAGTTGATCACGTGGAGGGCCTCCTGCCCCATCGCCACGTCCACCAGGACATAGCCGGGGTAGAGCTTCCGCTCGACCGTGACCTTCTTGCCGCCCTTGATCTCGACCACTTCCTGCACCGGCACCAGCGCCTGGCGGATGAGCTTCTGGCCCTCCGCGCGCGGATCCTCGGTGATCCGCTGGGCGATGAGCCCCCGGACCTTGTTCTCGTGCCCTGCCGTGGTCTGGATCGCGTACCAGCGGTATTCCATGGAATCGCTCAACGCGTCAACCGCGCGACGCCGTCCACCAGGATCAGCGACAGCAGCTTGTCGAGCCAGCCGATGGCCAAGCCCAGCACCACCGACAGCACCACGATCGAGATCGTGGCCCGCTTCAGCTCGGGCATGGTCGGCCAGGTGATCTTGTGCATCTCGGCGTACGCCTCGCGGACGAAGTCCACGCTGGCGCGCACCCAGCCGCTCACCTTGCCGCCGCCAGTCGTCTGGACGGCGTCCACGTTACTTCGACTCCTTGTGTCCCTGATGCTTGTCGCACCGGGGGCAGTACTTCTTCCATTCCACGCGTTCCGGGTGCAGACGCCGGTTCTTCGTGGTGAAGTAGTTCCGGTTCTTGCACTCGGAACATTCCATGATGACTTTTTCGCGGGCCATGGTCGTTCACTCCGTCAGGTGCTTCGTCGTTCGTGCGTGGTACTTGGTGCTTGGGGGGTTCGCCGCGTTACCACCGACGTACCATGTACCACGTACCACGTACGGTTGTTACGCCAGGATCTTGGTGATGACGCCGGCGCCGACCGTCCGGCCCCCCTCGCGGATCGCGAACCGCAGCCCCGCCTCGGCCGCGATCGGCGTGATCAGCTCGATCGTCATCTGCACGTTGTCCCCCGGCATCACCATCTCCACC
>JANMWE010000212.1:0-12925 GCA_031393795.1 Gemmatimonadota bacterium | reverse complement strand
GAGGGGGTCACGGTCGTACCACGGAAAACATCTACAGGGTGGAGGAGGGGGTCGCCGCGTCCGGCAGGAGGACGAAGATGGTGGTCCCGGTGCCGAGCCCGCTCTCGGCCCAGACCCGGCCCCCGTGGCCCTCGACCAGGTGCTTCACGATGCTCAGGCCGAGGCCCGTGCCTCCCTCGTCTCGCGACCGGGAAGGATCGGCCCGGTAAAAGCGCTCGAACACCCGGGAGAGATGCTCCCCGGCGATCCCGGTCCCGTTGTCGGTCACGCTCACCACGTTCCCTCCGGCGGCTCGGCGCAGCCGGCAGGAGACCCGGCCCCCCTGCGGGGTATACCTGAGCGCGTTGTCGAAGAGGTTCGTCAGCACCTGGCGGAGCGCGTCGGCGTCGGCGTCGATGGTGGTGGTCCGGCCGGGCTCCGCGTCGAACTCGAACCCGATGCCGGCCGCGGCCGCGCGCGCGGCAAGGCCGGCCCAGATCTCCCGCGCCGCGATCCCGACGTCGACCGGTTGCACTGTGGGCCGCCAGCTTCCCGACTCGATCCGCGAAAGGTCGAGGAGGCTGTCCACCAGCCGCTGCATCCGCCGCGCGTTCCCGAGGATCACCTCCAGGAACCGCTCGGCGGTCGCCGCGTCCGGTTTGTCGTGCACCAGCGTCTCGGCGTATCCCGAGATCGAGGTGAGCGGGGTCTTGAGTTCGTGCGAGACGTTGGCCACGAAGTCGCGCCGCACCACCTCGAGCCGGCGAAGCGCGGTGAGATCGTGGAACACCAGCACCGCCCCCCCCTGCGGCAGCGGACGCGCGGTGGCGAGGAGGGTACGTCCCTCCAGCTCGACCTCGCGCCCGTCGATCGCTTCTCCTCGGAGCACCGCATCGACCACATCGCGCGCGGCCTTGGCCCGAAAGAGCTGCGCCAGCTCCGGGAGCGCTTCGTCGTCCCGGTACCCCAGGAGCCGGCGGAGCGCCGCATTGGCGGTGACGACCCGCCCCCGAGCATCCGCCGCGACGACCCCTTCGACCATCGATTCGATCACGGCCGCAGTCTCGGCCTGTTCGTGCCGCAGCTGCTCGAAGCGGTCGTTCAACTGGCCGTGCATCTCCCGGAGTGCACTGACGAGCGCATCGACGTCGGGGATCCCGGAGTGAGGAAAGCGGGGTGGACGTCCGGCGGCGATGGCGTTGGCCGCCTGGGTGATCTCCGTGAGGGGCCGCGCGATCGAACGTCCCGCGATGAGGGCCAGCAGGAGCCCCGCGCCGAGGGCGAGGAGCGCGGCCCAGACCACCGCGGCCTGCGCGCGGTGGACCGTGGCCTCGACCTGGTCGTAGGGTGCGGCGACCCGTACGACCCCGGGGCCGCCCGCCACGGCGACATACAGGTGGGTGACGCCGAAGGTGGCGCTCATCCTGATGTCGGTCCCTACCCCGCCCGCCAGCGCGGCCTGCACCTCGGGCCGGTGGAGATGGTTCTCCATCGAACTTACGCTCGCATCGGGGACCCCGCTCTCGGCCAGGACGTGGCCCAGGGTGTCGATGATGGTGATGCGGTGGCCGTTCTCACGGCTGAATCGATGCACCGCGGCGCGCGCGCCCGGGCCGTCGGCCGGAAGCGCGGTCGCGATGAGGCGCGCCTCGCGCTCGAGCCCGGCGGCGAGGTCGTGCTCCAGGTCGCGCCGGAGGGTCCCTTCGGCCGCCCAGACCAGCACGCCGATGGTCAGGATCAGCACCAGGATGGTGCCCGACACGAGCCGGCCGAGCAGCGTCATCGACCCTTCCCCGGGTTGTCGGTGGAACGGAAGCGATAGCCGAATCCGCGGACGGTCTCGACCAGGTCCCCGGCCTCGCCCAGCTTGGTGCGGAGCCGCTGCACGTGCATGTCCACGGTGCGCGTCTGGATGTCGGGCTGGGCCTCCCACACCGTCTCGAGGAGCTGCGGCCGGCTCTGGACACGCCCGCGCCGCTCGACGAGGGTGATGAGGAGTTTGTATTCCGTCGCGGTGAGGATGAGCTCGATCCCGCCGGCGCTCACCTTGTGGGCCGAGCGGTCGATGGTGATCGGGCCCGCGGTGATGGTGGAGCCCGCCGCCACCGCGGGGGCGCCGAGCCGGCGGAGCAGGGCGCTCACGCGGAGCGCCAGCTCGTGCGGGGAGAAGGGCTTGGTGAGATAGTCGTCGGCGCCCAGGGTCAGGCCGCGGATCCGGTCGGGTTCCTCGCGCCGTGCGGTGAGCAGGATGACGCCGACCTCCTTGGTCTCCTCCCGGCGCCGGAGTTCATCCAGCACGTCGTAGCCCGAGATCCCCGGCAGCATCACGTCGAGGATGACGATGTCGGGTCGCTCCTCGCGCGCCGCCTTCAGGGCATCGGGGCCATTGGCCGCCGTGGAGACGCGATACCCGGCCTTGGCGAGATGGTAGGCCACCAGGGCGGTGATATCGGGCTCGTCATCGACGACGAGGATACGGTGGCTCACGGGGTCGTCTCGCGGGTCATCAGTCGGCCACCGGCTCGAGCACGCGGAGGCGCGTGTGGTGCTTGCTGCGTTCCGCGGCGCGCTGGCGCTCGATGCGGTAGGTGTCGTCCTGGGCCAGCCCGTCGAGGATGGCGGCGAGCAGGCGCCCATCCGCATCGGTCCCGCGGTGCAGGCGATAGAGGACGTACTGGGCCACCGGCGTGTCACGCACGACCTCGGCCTCGCGCAGCACCTTGAGGTGGCGGGAGACCGTGGGCTGCGGCAGTCGGAGGATCGCCTGGAGGTCGGAGACGAAGAGCGGTGCCGCGGCGAGGCAGTTCAGGATGCGGAGCCGCGTCGGTTCGGCGACCGTGAGGAGGACCTGGGTGGGCGACGGACGCGGTGTCATATGCGGCAAGACATATATATGTCCGGGCGGATATGCGCAAGGGTGATCGGCGGCCGTCCGCCCGCTCTGGCGCCGCATATATTGAAGAGATGATCCTCACTCGGAGACTTCGGACGACGGTGGCCTGCTGTGTGGCCGCCGCTCTCGCTTCGCTGACGCTGAGCGCGAGCCTCGCCGCGCAGGACACCGCCCACGTCGTCCTCGTCTCCACCACCGACGTCCACGGTCACGCCACCGGCTGGGACTTCATCGAAGGTCGTCCCTTTCCAGGAGGGCTGACCCGCGCCGCGACGGTCATCGACTCGCTCCGGGCGCGCCACCCCGGACAGGTGGTCCTGGTCGACGCGGGCGACTTGCTCGCCGGCGATCCGTTCGACGCCTTCTTCGCGACCCACGCGCGCACGCCGCACCCGCTCATGGAGGCGATGGACGCGCTCGAGTACGATGCGATCGTCCCGGGCAATCACGAATTCAACTACGGGTACGAGTACTTCCGGCAGGCGTTCACCGGACGGAACTTCCGGGCTGTCTGCGCCAACTGCGTCCTCCCGGGCGCCGGGTACGAGGGCGCGGACTCGCTGATCTTCTCCCCCTTCATCACGGTGCCGCGCGGGCGGGTGCGGATCGCGGTGGCGGGCCTCACCACCCCCGGGTCGATGGTGTGGGACCGCGAGCACCTGCGGGGGAAGCTGGTGATCAAGCCGATCGGTGACCGGAGCGCCCTCTTCCGCACGATGCACGGCGAGGCCGACGTGGTGATCGCGGTGGTCCACTCGGGGATGGACGGCGCGGCCAGCTACGACACCACCGGCATCGGGGAGGAGAACGCGGCGGCCGCGCTCGCCAACGGCACGAGCCGGCCCGACGTGGTGGTGGTGGGCCATTCCCATCGAGAAATGCGCGACTCGGTCATCAACGGCGTGCATTTCGTGCAACCGAGGAACTGGGCCCAGAGCGTCTCGGTGATGCACCTCTCGCTCCAGAAGGTGGGAGCGGCGTGGCGGGTGGTCGGCGCGCACGCCGACCTCGTGCCGCTCGCCAACGAGCCGGAGAGCGGACGGATCACCCGCCGGCTCGATCCGCTGGTGGCGGGGGTGAAGAACTGGACCGAGGAATGGATCGGCTTCGCCACCGGCCCGTTCGACGCCCGGGGCGCGCGCGCCGGCGCGACGCCGCTCACGGCCTGGATCGGCGACGTCGAGCGCCGCGTCGCGCACGCCGACCTCGCCGCCGTGCCGGCTTTCAGCACCCGCCGCGGGCTCCCCGACGGCGACATCCACCGCAACGACCTGTTCGGGATCTACCCGTACGAGAACACGCTCAAGGCGATCCGCATCTCCGGGGCCCAGCTCCGCCGCTACCTGGAGCAGGTGGCGCAGTACTACATCGTCGGCGCCGACGGCAAGCTCGCCGCCGACCCGAAGTACCCCGGCTACAACTTCGACATCATCACCGGCGTCGACTACGACCTCGATCCCGGCCGTCCCCTCGGCCAGCGGGTGGTCCGCCTCGAAGCGCGCGGCCGCGCCGTGGCGCCGACCGATTCCTTCACCCTTGCCCTCAGCAACTATCGCCAGGCCGGCGGTGGGGGCTTCACCATGCTCGCCGGGGCGCGCGTGACCTACGAGCAGCCGGAGGGCGCTGGGGTGCGCGACCTGCTTGAGGCCGCCGCGCGCGCCGACACGCTGCGCCCCGAGCGCTTCGTTCGCGAGTCGTGGCGGATCGTCCCGCGCGACCGCGAGGACCAGGCCCGCGCCTTGGCCGGGGCACCGCTCCGCGCCCGCGCCAGCGCTCCCCGCGACACGATCCTGCTCCGTATCCTCGCCCTCAACGACCTCCACGGGCAGCTCGAGCCGAGGGTCTGGTCCTGGTCGGGCGGTCGTCCGGTCGGGGGGCTCTCGATGATCAAGACGGTGATGGATTCGCTCACCGCCGAGTGCAACTGCCCGGTGGTGAAGCTCGATGCGGGAGATGAGTTTCAAGGCACTCTCGGCTCCAACATCACCTTCGGTCGTCCGGTGGTCGACGCTTTCAACCGGATCGGCATCCAGGCCGCCGCCACCGGAAACCACGATTACGACTGGGGGGTCGACTCGCTGCAGCATCGCATCGCCGAGTCGCACTATCCCTGGCTGGCGGCCAATGTCGTCGACTCGGCCACCGGCCGCCGGCCCGATTGGGTCAAGAGCTGGACGATGCTCACCGCCGGGAACGTGAAGGTCGCGGTGATCGGCTACGCCCATCCGGCCACGCCGGCGATGACCTTCCGCGCTGCGGTGGCGGGACTCCGCTTCATCGGGGGCCCCGCGCCGATCCTGAGCGCCATCGCGGAGGCGCGCGCGCAGCATCCTGACTTCGTGGTCTTGCTGGCGCATTACGGCGGCGATTGCCACGACGGCTGCGGCGGCGAGCTCTTCAGGTTGGTGGACTCGCTCGGGGCCGGCGCGGTCGATGCGGTCATCGGCGGCCACTCGCACGGGTCGGTGCGCGGCACCAGCAGCACCGGGATCCCGATCCTGCAGGGCGGCTCATCGGGGCGCGCCATCGCGCGGATCGACATCGTGCGGACGGTGGTCGGTGCGCGCGAGATCCGGACGGGGCTCGACACCGTCTGGGCCGACCACGTCCGACCCGATCGGGGCGTGGACGAGATGCTCGCGCGCTTCCGGCCCTCGGTCGACTCCCTCGCGCATCGGCGCGTGGCGGATATCGCCATCCCGCTCAACCGGCGGGGCAACGAATACGCACTGGGCCGGCTTATCGCCGACGCCTACCGCAACGCGCTCCGCACCGACCTCGCCCTTACGAACAACGGCGGGATCCGGCGCGACCTTCCGGCGGGCACCCTCGACTACGGCACCGCCTACGAGCTGATGCCGTTCGGCAACCGGCTCGTGAAGGTGACCCTGCCGGGCAGCGCGATGAAGCTGATCCTGGAGAACGTCCTCGGCGGCGGCGCGCCCGACGCGCACCTCTCGGGGGCGGTCGTCCGGTGGGACTCGACCGCGGCGCGGGGCCGGCGCGTGAAGGAGGTGCGTTTGCTCGATGGCCGGAAGCTCGAGGACAGAAAGCAGTACACCCTCACCGTCCCCGACTTCCTGGCGCAAGGTGGGGAGGTGTACGCTCCGCTGATGAACTATCCGCAGGAGGCGCTCGGCGTGCTCGACCTGGACGCCTTCATCGCCTATCTGCGACGGCTCCCCCAGCCGATCCAGCCGCCGGCCGATCCGCGCTTCGTCACGCACTGATGCCCGACGCGCTCCGCTGTTTCGTCAACGAGCGTGGGCTCTCGCTCCCGCCCGGGGCCACCGTGCGTGACGCGGTGGCCGCCTGCGATCCCGCCCTGGCCGACCGCGTCGCGCGGGCCGAGGCCTACGTGACCGACGCCCGCGGGATCCGGGTCGCCCCCGAGCAAGTGCTCGCGGGTGGCGCCATCCTCCGGGTCGTCTCGACCGCCCGTCCCACCGTCGATGCCCCTGACGCCTGAACTGATCCGCCGCCTCCCCAAGGCGGAATTGCACGTGCACCTCGACGGCTGCCTGCGGCCGGCGACGATGATCGACCTCGCACGCGCCGCGAAGGTCGACCTCCCCGCCCGGGACGCGGACGCCCTCCGCCGCTGGATGCTGGTGGACGACGCCCGGGACCTCGAGGATTACCTTACGCGCTTCGAGATCACGATCGCGCTCCTCCAGGATCCCGCGGCCATCGAACGGGTGGCCTACGAGATGGTCGAGGACGCGAAGGCCGACGGTCTCCGGTACCTCGAAGTCCGCTACTGTCCGACCTTGTCCACCCGTCACGGCCTGTCGGTCGAAGATGCCGTGGCCGCCGAATGGCGCGGGCTGCAGCGCGGCGCGCACGACTTCGGCGTCGGTGTTGGGATCATCAATACCGCCCTTCGCCAGCACCTCCCCGCGGCCTCGATCGATCTGGCGCGCCGGTCGGTGGCGCTCAAGCATCAGGGCGTGGTCGGGTTCGACATCGCGGGCGGGGAGGCGGGCCGCCCGGCCGCCGATCACGCGGAGGCCTTCCGGATCGCTCGGGAAGGCCTCCTCGGCATCACGGTCCATGCCGGCGAAGCGGCCGGCGCCGGTTCGGTGGCGCAGGCGCTCTTCGCCTGCGGGGCCGACCGTATCGGCCACGGCACGCGCCTGGTGGACGATCCCGCGCTCGAGGCCTACGTGCGGGATCGCCGAATCACCCTCGAGATCAACCTCACGAGCAACGTCCAGACCCGCGCCGTGGAACGTGCTTCCGCTCATCCGCTACGAGGGTACCTTGATCGGGGGCTCGCCGTGATGCTCAACAGCGACAGCTGGCTCATGAGCGGCACCACCTGCACCAACGAGTACTGGCTGGCCCACACCGCCCTCGGGTGTACGCGGTCCGAGATCGACCGCATGATCCTCGACGGGTTCCGGGGGGCGTTCCTCCCCTGGCCCGCCAAGCTGGCCCTCCTGGCGACCGTCCGCGACGAACTGGAGACCCTCCGTTAATGGAACGATTCACTGGATTGCTCGGCATCGCGGCGATCATCGGCCTCAGCTTCGCGCTCTCGCGCGACCGGAAGGCCATCAAGTGGAAGGTGGTCGGCATCGGGCTGGGGCTCCAGTTCCTCTTCGCCCTCTTCGTGCTCCGCACCGACGTCGGGACGCGGCTCTTCCAGACGCTCGGCAATTTCGTCACCACGGTGCTCAACTACTCGAACGTCGGCGCCCAGTTCGTCTTCGGCGAACTCGCCAAGCCCGGGTCGAGCCTCGGGATGATCTTCGCGTTCCAGATCCTTCCGGCCATCATCTTCGTGTCGGCCCTCTTCGCCTGCCTCTACTACCTCGGCATCATGCAGGTGCTGGTGCGGGGGATGGCGGTGGTGATGAGCAAGACGATGGGGGCCAGCGGCGCGGAGAGCCTCGACGTCGCCGCGTCGATCTTCATGGGGCAGACCGAGGCGCCGCTCACCATCCGGCCCTTCCTGCTCAAGATGACCCGCTCCGAGCTGATGACCGTGATGACCGCCGGGATGGCCCACATCTCCGGCAGCATCATGCTGGCGTACATCGCCTTCGGGGTGGAAGCGAAGCACCTCCTCGCGGCGGTCATCATGACGGCGCCGGGGACCATCATGATCGCCAAGCTGATGGAGCCCGAGACCGGCACGCCCGAGACCTCCGGCGACACCAAGCTCGACATGCCCAGGACCGACAGCAATCTCCTCGAGGCGGCGGCCCGCGGCACGAGCGAAGGGCTTCAGCTGATGCTCAACGTCATCGCGATGTTGATCGCGTTCGTGGCGCTGGTGGCCCTCGTCAACGGCGCCTTCGGCTGGGTCCACGGTCAGGTGGCCTGGTTCCCCGAGAACCTCCAGACCGTGCTCGGCTGGGTCGGTCGGCCGGTCGCCTGGCTCCTCGGTGTGTCGTGGCAGGACAGCGGCGCTATCGGCGGTCTCCTCGGCACCCGGGCGGTGCTCAATGAGTTCATCGCCTTCAGCCAGCTCGGTCCGATGAAGGCCACGCTCGATCCGCGTTCCTTCACCATCGCGTCGTTCGCCCTGGCGGGATTCGCCAACATCAGCTCCGTCGGGATCCAGATCGGCGGGATCGGCGCGCTGGTGCCCGAGCGCAAGGCCGATCTCGCGCGGCTCGGCTTCCGCGCGATGCTGGCGGGCACGATGGCCAACTTCATCTCCGCGGCGATCGCCGGGATGCTCCTCTGATGCAGGCCGACGTGCAGGCCGCCACCGACGCGGTGCGGGCCCGGCTCCAGGGCCGCGTGCCGACGGTCGCGATCGTGCTCGGCTCGGGGCTCGGTCCGCTCGCCGACCAGGTCGCCGACGCGCTGCGTATCCCGTACACCGAGATCCCCGGCTTCTATGTCCCGACGGTGCCGGGACACAAAGGGGAACTCGTCTGCGGTAACCTCGGTGGGAAGACGGTGCTGTGCCAGAGCGGGCGCTTCCACGCCTACGAAGGGCATTCGGCCGACGTGACCGCGCTCCCGGTGCGGATGTTCGGCGCGCTCGGCATCACGACGATCCTCCTCACCAACGCCGCCGGCGGTGTGAACCCCGCATTCGGGCCGGGGACGCTGATGCTCATTTCCGACCACATCAACCTCACCGGCCGGAATCCCCTCGTCGGCCCCCAGCGCGAGGGCGAGACCCGCTTCCCCGACATGACCAACGCCTACGACAAGGAGCTCCGCGTCCTGGCGAAGCGCGTGGCCGAGGAGCGGAAGATCGCGCTCGCGGAAGGGGTCTACATGGGGCTGCTCGGTCCCACCTACGAGACCCCCGCCGAGGTGCGGATGGTCGCGAAGCTCGGCGGGGACGCGGTGGGGATGAGCACGGTGCTCGAGGTGATCGCCGCGCGCGCCCGCGGGATGCGCTGCCTCGGCATCAGCACGGTCACCAACGCCGCCGCCGGCATCTCGGACCAGGAACTGAATCACAACGAGGTGATGGAAGTGGCGGCGAAGGTGGGAAAGGAGCTGGGACGGCTGGTGGAGGGGATCGTGGAGGGACTGCGCACCTAGCGCCTAGTGCCAACTGAGCGAGAAGCACCTAGCGCCTAGCGAGAGCAAGGATGGCACCGATGTTCACACACGGGTGCAAAGCTCGACTGACACGCGCTAGGCGCTAGGCGCCGCCACGAAGTGGCTCAACGGTCCATGCCCGGCTCCCAGCCCCGGCGCCGCGGCGATGGCGCGGGCGACGAAGTCGAGGGCGTCGGCCACCGAGCGCTCGAGCGGGCGGCCGAGGGCGAGGCCGGCGGTGATCGCGGCCGAGAGGGTGCAGCCGGTGCCGTGCGTGGAGGTGGTGGTGATGCGCGGGCGCTCGAAGCGCCGTGTTCCGGTCGGTGTCACCAGGATGTCGACCAGGGTCGGGCCCTCCAGGTGTCCCCCCTTGATCAGTGCTGCGTGGGCGCCGAGGGCCAACAGCGCGGTCCCAGCGCGGTCCATCGCGGCGGGATCGCGCACCGGGTGGCCCACCAGGATCTCCGCCTCGTCGAGGTTCGGCGTCACGAGGGCGGCGAGGGGGAGGAGTCGCTCGCGGAGGGCCGCCTCAGCGTCGGGTTCGAGGAGCCGATGCCCCGAGGTCGCGACCATCACCGGGTCGAGGACGTAGCGCGTGCCCCACCGTTCGGCCTCGATGAAGTCTGCGACCTCCTCGATGATCTCCTCGGTGGCGAGCATCCCGCTTTTGAGCGCCGCAGGAGGAAGATCGCCGGCGAGCGCGGAGAGCTGGGCGCGCACGAACTCTCCCGGCACCGGGTGGACGCCGAAAACGCCCTTGGTGTTCTGGGCCGTGAGCGCGGCGATCACGGCCGTGCCGAAGACCCCGAACTGATGGAAGGTCTTCAGGTCGGCCTGGATCCCGGCCCCACCTCCGGGGTCGGATCCCGCGATCGTCAACGCAATGGGTATCTTAGAAGTGACCACGTCTCCTCCCGTCTCCTCACGTCTCCTACCGACTCCCCGTCTCTTGTCCAAACTCCTCACCACCATCCGGGACCTGCAGCGCCGCAAGGCGCGTGAAAAGCGGGGGTCGACGCTGGCCGAAGGAGTGCGGCTCGTCGAGGAGGCGCTCGCCGCGGGGGTCCCGATCGTCGGGGCGGCCGTGGGCCCGGCGTTGGAAGCTACCGACCGTGGTCGGGCGCTCAAAGCGGCGCTGGGCCAGGCGGGTGTGGCGCTCGAAGAGGTGGACGACCAGACCCTCGATGAGCTGGCCGACACCGACCACCCTCAGGGCCTCGTCGCTGTGGTCGAGCCGCGGGAGTGGTCCTTCGCCGACGCCACCAGGTCCCAGGCACCAGGCACCTCCATTCTCGTCCTCGACGGCGTCCAGGACCCCGGCAACGTCGGCACGATCCTTCGGAGTGCGCTCGCGCTCCGCGCCTCCGGCGTCGTTGCCCTGCCAGGCACCGCGGAGCTGCACAACCCCAAGGTCCTGCGCGGCTCGATGGGTGCGGCCTTCAAGCTCCCCAATTTCCACGCGACCGACGCCGAGCTCCTGGCTTGGATCGACAAGGCCAAGGCGACCCTCTGGACCACCGCGATGGACGGGACCGACATCAGGAAGGCCCACTGGCCTGCCGGCCCTCTGGCCCTCCTTCTCGGCAATGAAGGCGCGGGTGTCCGCGCCGAACTGGCGGCCCGCGCCAGGGCGACCATTGCCATCCCGATCGCCGTCGGCGCGGAATCGCTGAACGTCGCGGCCGCCGCCGCCATCCTCCTCTGGGAGTCCTCTCGTGCCGGGTGATCCGGTCCTGACCGTCATCGGCGCCCTCTTCGGCGCCATCTTCGGGAGCTTCCTCAACGTCTGCATCCTGCGGCTCCCCGCGGAGCAGTCGGTGGTGCGGCCCCCGAGTCGTTGCCCCAAGTGCGGCTACGAGCTGCGCTGGTACGACAACGTCCCGATCGTCTCCTGGCTCCTCCTCGGCGGGAAGTGCCGCAGCTGCCGCACCCCCATCTCGATCCAGTATCCCCTGATCGAGCTGGTCACCGCGCTCATCTGGGCCGGCTTCGCCTGGAGCCTCGGCCCGTCCCTGGAGCTCGCCCGCGGCGCGGTCTTCTTCACGATCCTGCTCGGCATCGCGATGACCGACGCCCGGGAGTACATCATCCCCGACGAATTCTCCATCGGCGGGCTCGCCGCGGGGCTCCTCTTCGCCCTCCCCGGGGGCTATCACCCGATCGGTGACGCGCTGCTCGGCGCGGCGGCCGGATTCGGGCTGCTGTATCTGGTGGCGATCGGGGGGAAGGCGGTCTTCAAGGAAGAGGCGATGGGGGGCGGGGACATCAAGATGATGGCGATGGTCGGGGCCTTCACCGGCTGGACCGGGGTGCTGCTCACCATCTTCCTCGGGTCGCTGCTGGGGACGCTCATCTTCGTTCCGCTCGCGCTGATCGGAAAGAAGAAGCTCGTACCCTTCGGCGTCTTCCTCGCCCTCGGCGCGGCGGTCACCTACCTCTGGGGCGCCGACGTCGTCTCGTGGTACAAGAGCTACCTCACCGGTCTGTGAAGCGCTTCTGGGCGTTGGGGCTGGTGCTGCTCGTCGCCTGCCGAGGCGAGCCCCGTCCCACTTCGGCCGACGCCGAGCTCGTCCGGCTGGTGGACAGCTTGGTGCCGAGCGTGGAGCGGGCGGTGGGACTGCCCTTCAAGCGGGCCCCGCGGGCCAGGATGATCTCGCGGGCGCAGGCGCGCGCGTATCTCGTAGGTCAGCTGCAGAAGCAGCTCCCCGGCGACCGGGCCGCGCGGCTCAGCGAGAGCTACAAGCTCCTGGGGCTCCTCCCCGACACCATCGATCTCCGCGCGCTCTTCGTGAACGTGCTCACCGAGCAGGTGGCGGGGTACTACGATCCCGACTCGGGGGCGTTCTTCGGGGTGGAAGGGGCGTCGCCGGTGGTGTTCCGCACCACCGTCTCGCACGAACTCGTGCACGCACTTCAGCACGACTATCTCCCGCTCGACTCGATCATGACCGTCCGCGGTGACGCGGACCGCTTGCTGGCGGCCCAGTCGGTGCTGGAGGGTCAGGCGACGCTTGCAATGCTCCGGATGCAACCGCAGTACGGCGACGCGGTGCTGGACGAGTCGTTCTGGGAGCAGGCGCGCGAAGGGACCCGGCAGCAACAGGGGTCGATGCCCCAGTTCGCCTCGGCGCCGCGGGTCATCCGTGAAACGCTCCTCTTCCCCTACATCGAGGGCGCCGAGTACATCCGCTGGTGGCTGACCCACGAGCCGCGTGACCAGCAGCCCTACGGGTCGCTGATGCCGAAGTCGTCGGAGCAGATCCTCGATCCGGAGCGCCCGCGGCACGGCGACGTGCCGCTCCGCGTCACCTTCGCGGATACCACCGGCGCCCTGTATGGTGACGTCCTCGGCGCCGCGGAGATGCGGATCCTCCTGGCCGAAGCGCGGGGCCAGGACGCGCTGGTCGACGCCGCCATACTCGGCTGGGGCGGCGACCGGTTCGAGCTCTACGGATCGCCCGATGGCGACGCGCTGGTCTGGATCGCGGTGTTCGATGCGCCGCTGGCACGGGATTCGTTCCTGGCCGCGCTGCAGCG
>JANMWE010000211.1:0-8856 GCA_031393795.1 Gemmatimonadota bacterium | reverse complement strand
GCCGCTCGGCTGTCGGCCTGCAGGTAGAGCGCCCGCCACGCGGGGAGCCCGGTCGAGTGGGTGAGGAGCTGCCGCACCGTGACCGAGTCCTTGTGTGATCCCTGGAAGGCGGGGACGTAGCGCTGGATCGGCGCGTCGAGGTCGAGCTTCCCTTCGCGGACGGCGTCCATCGCCAGGGTCGTCAGCACGATGACCTTGGTGACGGACGCCATGTCATAGAGCGTGAGCGAGTCCGGCCTCGTGGGATCGTCCTGGCCGAGGCGCCCAGTGCCGTAGTACCAGCGATGCCCGTGCGAGCTCACGGCAATGACTGCACCCGGAGCGGCGCCCCGCGCGATGACGGAGTCAAGGAAGAAGGCCGCACCCCAGAGTGGAGCACTGTGAGGGATATCGGGTGCGGGGTAATGGATGCCCGGCGCACAGCCAATGAGCAGCAGCAGCGCGACGACCGCCCCAGCGCCCCTGCGCCTCAGCGCCCCTGCGTTCATCGCCGTTCGAGACCGCTGCCGAGGACGAATTCCGGCGGGATCGAGATCGGGAGTCGCCCGGTGATCGGCGCGGTGCCGGCGAGGGCGCGCGCCACCGCGGCCTCCATCGTCGCGTTCGGGGTCCACGCCACCATATAGCTCCCGACCGACGGGATCTGCTGCACGATGTACGGCGAGCCGAGCGAAACGAGCACGGTGGGGCGCACCCTGGCCACGCTGTCGGCGAGTGCGGCCCAGGCGTCGGGGAGGGAGATCGTCCCGCGCCCCGCCAGGGTGCGGACCGAGGCGACGAAGATGGGGAGCCCATTCCGTGCGAGCGCGGTGCGGGCCGAGTCGTAGCTGGCGGGACCGCTCATCCCCCAGAGCTTGAAGATCGAAACCCCCAGCCCAAGGGCGCGGAGTTCGATGACGAGGGTATTGCCGACGGTGGTGGAGTTCTCGTCACCGTAGGTGATGAGGGTGACCGACCGCCGGCCGCCTCGGCGGAGGGAGTCCACCGTCCCACCCGCATCGCGCGCGAGCACGATCGCTCGGCGCATCAGGTCGGCGGCATTGGTCTTGAACTCCTGGCGACCGACGGTGAGCGGGATCGCTTCGACGTCCACCGTGCGGTGCTGGAAAAGCCCGAGCTTATCCTTCAACGCCAGGATGCGGCGAAGGGAGAGGTCGATCCGCTCGACCGTGATCCGGCCGTCCGCGACCGCCTGGGTCAGGGAATCGAGGGCGGCGCGCGGGTCGGCCGGCTGGAGCAGGAGATCGGCGCCGGCCAACAGGGCGCGCACGGAGGCGGAGGCACCGCCGTCGGTCGAAATGCCCCCCATATTGAGCGCGTCGGTGACGATGATCCCGTGGAAGGCGAGCGAGTCGCGGAGCACCCCGGTCAGCATCATCGGCGAGAGCGACGCCGCACGGGTGAAGCCGGTGTCGACCCCCGGCATCGCGATGTGGGCCGTCATCACCGCCCCGACGCCGGCCCGGACGGCCGCACGGAAAGGGACGAGTTCGACCGAGTCGAGCCGAGGCCAGAGGTACGGGATCACCGGCAGGGAGATGTGGCTGTCGGTGCCGGTGTCGCCGTGTCCGGGGAAATGCTTCACCGTGGCGAGCATCCCATGTTCCTGGATCCCGTGGATGGTGGCGCTCACCAGGGCGGCGACGCGGGCGGGATCCTCACCGAAGGAGCGGGTATTGATGATGGGATTGGCGGGATTGTTGTTGACGTCGGCCACCGGCGCGAAGGCCATGTGCACTCCGACCGCCCGGCCCTCGAGCGCCGTGACCCGTCCCACTTCGTAGGCGTCCAGTTCCGTTCCGCCCGCGGCGATGCCCATATTGGTAGGGAAGGGTGTCCCGCCATTGAACCGGAAGGCGCTCCCCCCTTCGAGGTCCGCGGCGATGAGCAGGGGCAGGGCGCTGCGGCGCTGCAGGTAGTTGAGCTTCACCGCGATGTCGAGCGGCGA
Organism: Gemmatimonadota bacterium; assembly: GCA_031393795.1. Lineage (GTDB taxonomy): Bacteria > Gemmatimonadota > Gemmatimonadetes > Gemmatimonadales > GWC2-71-9 > CAMLHU01. The sequence continues at coordinate 6,908 of JANMWE010000211.1, read as the reverse complement.
GCCGCCGGCGATGATGATCCCGCCGAGCTGGAGTGAATCCACCCAGCCGGCGGCGCGTACGAGGGTGGAGTCGTCGAAGGCGGCGTAGCTCCCCGGCACCCAGGGCATCACCAGCTGGGCCAGCTTCTGCCGGGTCGTGAGGCTCTGGATCAGGGCGTCGATGTCGGGGTGACCGGCGCGGGCATTCACGACGGCCTGGGGCAGGACCACTGCCGGAAGGTCGGGGATATCCCCCATATCCGGCGCGGGGACGAGGCGAGGCGTCGATGGACTGCAGCCCCCGAGGGCCGCGGTAACGACGACACCGAGGATCAACGACCAACGATCGCGGAGAGTGTGATGCACGTTCGCTCGGCCTGGGTGATGATGGTGGCGATCGGCGCGGCCGCCTGCGGCGGTGGCGCGGCGCCCGAGGTGGTGCCGGCGCGGCGGGCCGCGCGACCTGGGCTCGAAATATTGCTGGGTGACAGCGCCGCCCTGGTGACCGGGAAGCGGGTCGGGCTCGTGACCAACCAGAGCGGGGTCGACGCCACAGGGGTCAGCGGGGTCGATCGGCTGCGGGCGGCGGGGGTCAAGCTGGTCGCGCTCTTCAGTCCCGAGCACGGCTTCCGCGGCAACGCCGATCCGGGGGAGGCGGTGGCCTCGACCACCGACTCGGCGACCGGTCTTCCAATCTACTCCCTCTATGGGCGGAATCGCGTCCCCTCGGACTCGGTGGTGCGCTCCCTCGACGTCCTCCTCGTCGACCTGCAGGACGCCGGGGCGCGCTACTACACCTATCTCGCCACCACCGTCGATGTGATGCGCGCGGCCCAGCTGGCCGGGCGACCTGTCGTGGTGCTCGACCGTCCCAATCCCATCGGCGGGGCGGTGGAAGGGAACGTCCTCGACACCATGTTCCGGACCGATGTGGGGCTTCTGGCCATCCCGATGCGTCACGGGATGACCCTGGGGGAGCTCGCGCGCCTGGCGCGGAGCGACCTGGGGCTCTCGACCGACCTGCACGTGGTGCCGGTGTGGCACTGGGACCGGCACGAGGCGTTCGACCAGACCACGTTGCCCTTCGTGGCGCCGAGCCCGAACCTCAGGACGCTCGAGGCGCTCTTCCATTATCCGGGGATCTGTCTCTTCGAGGGGACCGCGCTCTCCGTGGGGCGGGGGAGCGCCGCCGCGTTCGAGCAGATCGGCGCTCCCTGGCTCGATACCGCGGCGGTGCTGCGCCGGGTCCGCGCGGCGAAGCTAAAGGGGGTCGAGTTCACCAACGTGACCTTCACGCCGAGTCGCCCCGGAGATGGGAAGTACGCGGACACGCTGCTGCTGGGGATCCGGCTCCACGTCACCGACCGGCGGAGCTATGACCCGACCGTGACGGCGGTGTATCTCCTGACCGCGATCCAGGCCGTCCATCCGGATCGGATCGGGTTCCTGGTGCGGGGGTTCGACCGGCTGGCGGGGACCGACCAGCTCCGGACCGCGATCCTGGCGGGGGAACGACCGGAGGCGATCGTGGCGGGGTGGGGGGAGGCGCGGAAGGTGTTCCTGGCGCGGCGGAAGGCGTTCTTGATCTATCCGGAATAGCGGGAAGGGTATGAACAGGGTAAGAGGGGGTAAGAGAGGGTAAGAGAGGGTAAGATGCGAGCCACGCTCCAACGCAGCCGACTCTCCGAAGCTCTCCTACCCCTTCTTACCCTCTCCTACCCCCTCTTACCCGCCTCTGGTCTCACCCCCCGCGAACCTACCCGTAAGTGCTTCACCTTGGTACATTTGGCGGCTCTTGGAGGCCCCTTATCCCGGGGCCCCACCCTCCATTCGTCCGAGGCCTAGCGCGAGTGAAGCTGGTCCCCAAGTGGCTGGAAACCGGTTGGTTGGCGTTGACGCGTCCGATCTCGAACGCGTGCATCCGTGCGGGCATCCGCCCCAACACCATCACCACCGTCGGCCTCCTCCTCATCCTCGTGAGCGCGGTCTGCTACGGGCTCGGGCACGTCCGCTGGGGAGGCTTCTTCCTCCTGATCAGCGGCTGGACCGACCTGGTCGACGGGCAGGTGGCGCGGGGCGGCGGGATGGAGACCAAGTTCGGGGCGTTCTATGACTCGACCCTGGACCGGGTGGGGGACGGGCTGACCTACATCGGGATCGGGTCGTTCTTTCTGCTCTATCCCGGTGACCTCGCCTGGCGGCAGGGTGTGGTCGTGCTCTGCATGGTGGGGGTGATGGCCTCGCTCCTGGTGTCGTATGCGCGTGCGCGGGCGGAAGGCCTGGGGCTCGACGGCAAGGTCGGGATCGCCCAGCGCACCGAGCGGATCCTGGGGCTCGGGCTTCCGTCGTTGGTGATGGGTGTGGGGGAGCGGGGGATCGTGCTCTCGTCGATCGTGCTCATTTTGACGCTGCTCTCGCTGATCACCGTGGGGCAGCGTTTTGTGTGGGTGTACCAGCAGACCGAGGGCGCCAAGGCGCCCTGACCGTCGAGGGGGCGCACACGGCGTCCCGGCAGACCATAACCAAGGATGGCGATCGTGGGTCAAAAGACTGCGGCGCGGGCGGTACAGCCCGCTACTGGAAAGCTCGGGGTGCTCAGCGTCGGACTCGGCGCGGTGGCCACCACCTTCATCGCCGGCGTGGAGCTGATCCGTCGCGGGCAGGCCAAGCCGATCGGCTCGTTGACCCAGATGGCGACGATCCGCCTCGGCAAGCGCACGGAGAACCGCACGCCCCTGATCAAGGAGTTCGTGCCGCTCACCGAGCTCAAGGACATCGTGTTCGGCGCCTGGGATCCGGTGCCGGACAATGCCTACCAGGCGGCCCTGCATTGCGGCGTGCTCGACAAGCACGAGCATATCGAGCCGATCGCCGACTACCTGAAGAGCATCACCCCGATGCCGGCGGTGTTCGACCAGTTCTACGTCAAGCGCCTCGAGGGGAAGAACGCCAAGAAGGCCGCGACCAAGAAGGACCTGGCTGAAGCGCTCCGGAAGGATATCCGCGACTTCAAGGCGAAGAATGGCTGTGCGCGGCTGGTCATGATCTGGTGTGCCTCCACGGAAGTGTTCATCCAGGCGGGCCCGGCGCACCAGACCCTCGAGGCGTTCGAGAAGGCGATGGTGGCCAACGACGTCTCGATCGCGCCCTCGATGCTCTATGCCTATGCCGCGCTGATGGAAGGGATCCCGTTCATCAACGGCGCCCCGAACCTCGCGGCCGATATCCCGGCGCTCGAAAAGCTCGCCATCGACAAGGGTGTGGCCATCGGCGGCAAGGATTTCAAGACCGGCCAGACGATGCTCAAGACCGTCCTCGCCCCGATGTTCAAGGCGCGGATGCTCGGCGTGTCGGGGTGGTACTCCACCAACATCCTGGGCAACCGGGACGGCGAGGTGCTCGACGATCCGGAGAGCTTCAAGACGAAGGAAGAGTCGAAGCTCGGCGTGCTCGAGCACATCCTCCAGCCGGAGAAGTACTCCGAGCTCTACGGCAAGATGTACCACAAGGTGCGGATCAACTATTACCCGCCGCGTGGGGACAACAAGGAAGGGTGGGACAACATCGACATCTTCGGGTGGCTCGGCTACCCGATGCAGATCAAGGTCGACTTCCTCTGTCGTGACTCGATCCTGGCCGCGCCGCTCTGCCTCGACCTGGTGCTCTTCTTCGACCTGGCCCAGCGCACCGGGATGAAGGGGATCCAGGAGTGGCTCTCGTTCTACTTCAAGAGCCCGCAGACGGCCCCGGGGCTCTACCCCGAGCACGACCTCTTCATCCAGCAGACCAAGCTCAAGAACACCCTGCGCTGGATGATGGGCGAGGACCCGATCACGCACCTCGGCATCGAGTACTACGAAGGAGAGTGACGTGCAGTACTTCCATCGTACTTCCGTCGCGCCCGACGCCGTGCTGCAGGCGGCGACCGCCTTCTTCGGGGCCCGGCTCACCCCGGTGGAGGAGGCGGCCCGCCGCCGCCGCTTCACCGGCACGGTGGGCAAGCTGGCGGTGATCGTCGAGGCCGAAGGCGGGCATTACACGCGGGTCACGGTCGAGACCGACCAGCCCGGCGAGAGCGAGCTGGACAAGCTCGCCAAGCGGTTCCTGACCACCGTGCACGCGCGGGCCGATGCCGCGCACGTGGTCCGTGGCGCATACTGATCGTTCCGAGTCTCCCCCTACCCTGATGGACCTCATGGCACCGTTCGCGTCTGCTCGGCGCGCGCTCACCAGCGCGCTCGTCGCCCTCGCCCCGGCGTTCCTGCCGGCCCTCCTCCACGCCCAGGAGCCCCACGTGGGCGGCGAGGCGAATCTTCAGCTTCCCTCGCTCGACCTCGTGACCTTCTTTGGCGGCACCAGCGGCCGCACCCTCCTGATGGGTGGCTTGGTGGTCTGCGCCCTGGGTCTGATGTTCGGGCTCTGGATCTACACCAAGCTCAAGAACCTCCCGGTCCACAAGTCGATGCTGGAGGTGTCGGAGCTCATCTACGCCACCTGCCGCACCTACCTCGAGACCCAGGGCCGGTTCCTGATCAAGCTCTGGCTCTTCATCGCGGCGATCATCGCGTTCTACTTCTACGGCCTGCAGGGGATGCCCGCCGGGCGGGTGGCGATCATCCTCGGGTTCAGCCTGGTCGGCATGGCGGGGAGCTACGGGGTGGCCTGGTTCGGCATCCGGGTCAACACCTTCGCCAACAGCCGCACCGCCTTCGCGGCGCTCAAGGGGAAGCCGTATCCCTGCTACGACATCCCCCTCAAGGCCGGGATGAGCATCGGGATGCTGCTCATCAGCGTCGAGCTGCTGCTGATGCTCGGCATCCTGCTCTTCATCCCGGGGGAGTACGCCGGCCCCTGCTTCATCGGCTTCGCCATCGGTGAGTCGCTGGGCGCCGCGGCCCTCCGGATCGCGGGCGGCATCTTCACCAAGATCGCCGACATCGGCGCCGACCTGATGAAGATCGTGTTCAACATCAAGGAAGACGACGCCCGCAACCCCGGCGTCATCGCCGACTGCGTGGGCGACAACGCGGGCGACTCGGTCGGCCCTTCGGCCGACGGGTTCGAGACCTACGGCGTGACCGGTGTCGCGCTCATCAGCTTCATCGTGCTGGCCGTGCGCGAGCCGACCGTGCAGGTGCAGCTGCTGGTCTGGATCTTCGTGATGCGCATCGCGATGGTCATCGCGTCGGGCGCCTCCTACTTCATCAACGAGGCGTGGAGCAAGGCGCAGTACCAGCACGTGGACAGGATGAACTACGAGGCGCCTCTCACCCGGTTGGTGTGGCTCACCTCGATCATCTCGGTCGCGATCACGTACATCGTCAGCTCGCAGCTCATCCCGGATCTGGGCGGCGACCCGACCCTCTGGTGGAAGCTCTCGACCATCATCACCTGCGGCACCCTCGCCGGCGCGGTCATCCCGGAGCTGGTGAAGGTCTTTACCAGCACCGAGAGCCGGCACGTCCGTGAGGTCGTCACCAGCTCGCGGGAGGGGGGCCCGTCGCTCAACATCCTGTCGGGTCTCGTGGCCGGCAACTTCAGCGCGTACTGGATCGGCCTCGCGATCATGTTCCTGATGGGGATCGCCTACCTGGTGAGCAGCCAGATCCCGGCCGTGAACCCGATGGATCCGATGGCCGGCGGGATGATGCTCGCACCGGCCGTCTTCGCCTTCGGCCTCGTGGCCTTCGGCTTCCTCGGCATGGGGCCGGTGACCATCGCGGTCGACAGCTACGGCCCGGTCACCGACAACGCGCAATCGGTCTACGAGCTCAGCACCATCGAGGCCCTCCCGGGGATCGCGGCCGAACTCAAGAAGGACTTCGGCTTCGACGCCCAGTTCGAAACGGCCAAGCATCACCTCGAGGAGAATGACGGGGCCGGCAACACCTTCAAGGCCACCGCCAAGCCGGTGCTCATCGGGACCGCCGTCGTGGGCGCCACGACCATGATCTTCTCGATCATCGTGGCCCTCACCCACGGTCTCACCACCGACCTCGACAAGCTCTCCCTGATGCATCCTCCATTCCTGCTCGGCCTCCTCGCCGGCGGATCGGTCATCTACTGGTTCACCGGGGCCAGCACGCAGGCCGTCACCACCGGCGCCTATCGGGCGGTGGAGTTCATCAAGAACAACATCAAGCTTGACGGCAGCGCCACCAAGGCGTCGATGGAGGACAGCAAGGCGGTCGTGGCCATCTGCACCAAGTACGCGCAGAAGGGGATGTGGAACATCTTCCTGGCCGTCTTCTTCGCGACGCTCGCCTTCGCTTTCGTCGAGCCGTACTTCTTCATCGGCTACCTCGTCTCCATCGCGCTCTTCGGGCTCTTCCAGGCCATCTTCATGGCCAACGCCGGCGGCGCCTGGGACAACGCGAAGAAGATCGTCGAGGTTGAGCTGAAGATGAAGGGCACGCCGCTCCACGCGGCAACCGTCGTTGGCGACACGGTGGGCGACCCGTTCAAGGACACCTCATCGGTGGCGATGAACCCAGTTATCAAGTTCACGACGCTCTTTGGTCTCCTTGCGGTCGAACTTGCCGTCAAGCTGACGGAAGACCATGGGCTGGTCGTCACCAAGTCGCTCTCTGCGCTTTTTCTGGCTATTTCTCTTTACTTTGTGTGGAGATCGTTCTACGGCATGCGGATTGGCGGAACGGAGCACGCGTAAGCGTGGTCCATTTCTGCAGAACCGGTGTCTAATTCCCTGTTAGCTCGTTGACTCGATGAATTTCGAGTAGCTATAATCGCCGCCTTTGATGCGAACGCCAGCACGGCAGTGCGGCGGTCGCGTCACGGCCTTTCCGGCAGCCGCCGGAATCCCGAGGAGGAGACACGCAGTGGCACGTGACATGTTCGGCGATATAGTCAGTCCGTCGATCAAGGTGGGGACCAGAGCCTGGTACACAGTCCCGCTGTCGATCATCGTG
>JANMWE010000122.1:0-1964 GCA_031393795.1 Gemmatimonadota bacterium | reverse complement strand
GCCACCGCCCGCTTCGCCGGCCTCGCCAACGCGGGGGTGGCCGTCCACGGGGACGCGGGAGCACTGTTCGTGAACCCGGCCGGGATCGCGACGATGCGCCACGCCGGGATCGAGGCGACCTACCATTTCAGTCACGCCCAGCCGCTCGAAGGCTCAGCGGCCGCGGCCTTCCGGCTCAAGCAGTTCACCTTCGGCGGCGGCGCGCATTACCTCCGGCTGGACCCGAAGGATCCCAACGCCGACAACCTGCTCACGATGGGGACGGTGGTCTATCGCTACGCCATCATCGCGGCAGGGGTCTCGGGGAAGTACATCTCGGTGGAGGATACCTCTGGAACGGTGCGCCGAGCCGCCACCGGCGACGTCGGGGTCCTCGTCGCACTCTTCGACCTGGTCGCGATCGGCGCCTCGTTCCAGAATGTCGGACACCGGGGCATCTCCGGTGGCGGCCTCGACCTGCCGCACTCCAGCCACCTCGGTGCGGTCTTCAACTTCACCGATCCGCAGGGGACCTGGGTGATGCGCGCCATCTGGGAAAAGGTCTGGCTCGAGGGCTCGCCGAGCAAGAACAAGCTGGCAGCCGAGCTCGGCTTCCAGGTGGCGGGCGCGTTCGTGACGCTGCGGGGCGGGACGGGGGAGCGGAACCCGGCCACCAAGCAGTCCGACTCCGCCGTGGGCGCAAGCCTCGGCTTCCATCGTTTCGCGGTGGACTGGGCCTGGCAGCAGCGCACCGCACTGGGCGGCGACGTCCAGCGGCTTGGGCTCAGATTCACTCCATGAAGCGGAGGGCGGTGATGTGGTTCATCGGAATGATCGCGGCGCTGATCGTGGGATACACCGGGGCCTTCGTGGCGAGCCCTGAAGTGCGCTACCTGCACCGGGCGGGAGTGGAGGAGGGAAAGATCCTCGCCGCGCGCCGCCCCATCGCCCAGCTGGTGAACGACACCACGGTGCCGGCCGAGACCCGGGCGTCGCTCCGGCTCGTACTGGACGCCCGCGAGTACGCCGCCCGCCTCGGGCTCCAGGCGAAGAAGACCTACATCAAATACGCCGACGTCGGGCGGGACACGCTGCTTCTCGTGGTCACCGCCAGCGGCGCGGATTGCATCTGTCCGGTCACCTGGAAATATCCGTTCGTCGGCCGGGTGCCGTACAAGGGATTCTTCGACGCGGTCGAGGGACGAAAATACGCCGCCCAGCTGGAGGCGCGCGGCTACGATGTGAACGTCCGCCCGTCGGCCGCCTTCTCCACGCTGGGCTGGTTCAACGATCCGCTCCTCTCGACCGCACTGGAGCGGGACTCGATGGAGCTCGCCGCGCTCGTGTTGCACGAGATCGCCCACAACACACTGTGGGTGAAAGGGAATGTTCCCTTCAACGAGAGCTATGCGCAGTTGGTGGGCTACCGGGGGGCGGAGGCGTTCTTCCGCGAACGAGGCGACACGGTGAACGCCCGCCGAGCGGCGGAGCGGTGGCACGATGAGGGGGTGCTGGGTGAGTTCTACCGGCGCTTGGTGGCGCGGGCCGATTCATTCTATGCCACCCATCCCGACTCGGCGGCCCTGAGGGCAGGGAAGGTCGCGTTGGCCGAGTGGGCGCGCGGCGAGTTCGAGGGGCCGGTAGGGGCGCAGCTCCTCTCGATCCACGTGACGCCGACGACCATCGCGGCGTCGCGGCCGCTCAACAACGCGCGGCTGGTGGGGATCACGATGTATCGCAGTCATCTCGATCAGTTCGAGGCGTGGTATCAGCGGTACGATGGGGACCTGAAGGCGTCGGTGGCCGGGTTGGATTCGGCGATGGTGGGGGTGGAGGGGGATACGGCGTGGGAAAAGTTGAGCGCCGGTCGTTCGATCCCGAGCCCGGCTCCCTGTGTGAAGCTTGATACCAGTCGGGTCGAGCTTTCCGGTACTCTGGCGGTCGAGACACGGTTCGGTGCGCCGAACTATGGAGAGGATACCCTC
>JANMWE010000082.1:0-16815 GCA_031393795.1 Gemmatimonadota bacterium | reverse complement strand
CGCGTGCCATCCTGAGTGGTCAGCGGTGCGCTTTGGGCGCGCATCGCTGACAACGGGGATAGTGCGGACAAGGTTGCAAATACTCCGATGCGTGCAAACAAGCGGTGTGCCATTCGATGGAGTAGCGAGAGTTGCCTAACGTGTCTTTAATTGATTCGATGGGCGGCCAGCCGAGCGAAGAAGCGTGGAAAGCTGCCAGCCCAATGCGAGGTGAACACCGAATTGTACGAGCTTAACTCTCGATCCGCCACAGCTAATCCAACTTCAGACTGCGCATAAGAACGAGGAAAGGGGTGTTTGCACTGTCTCATTCTTATGCGCTTTCTGAGGAAAGCTCAGCAACCGTCAAAAAATGCGACACCGAGCGCCTCGACCGTTCAGCCCCGCTCCAACCTCCGCAGCGCCTCTTCCGCCTTCACCAGCGCTCCATCCGCCGTGGCCCCGTAGCAGTTGAGGTGCCCCATCTTCCTGCCCGGTCGGGGCTCCTTCTTTCCATAGAGATGCAGCACCACCCCCGGCATCGCCATCACGGCGGCCCAATCAGGCTCCCCGTGGGCCCAGGCATCTCCCAGGATGTTCACCATCGCCACGGGGGTCATCAGCGTGGCAGCCCCGAGCGGGAGGCCGCAGATCGCCCGCACCTGCTGCTCGAACTGGTCGGTCGTCGCCGCATCCTGCGTCCAGTGCCCGCTGTTGTGCGGCCGCGGCGCGATCTCGTTCACCAGCACCTTCCCGCCGCTCACGAACAGTTCGACCCCCAGCACCCCCACGTAGCCGAGTTTCTCGGCCACGGCACTGGCCACCCGCCGAGCTTCGTCGGCAAGGGCGGGGGAGATCCGAGCAGGGACGGTCGTGGTATGCAGGATCCCGTTCCGGTGGACATTCTCTCCCGGAGGGAATGCCTCGATCTTTCCATCCAACCCGCGCGCGAGCACCACCGAGACTTCAAGATCGAGCGGCACCAGCTTTTCCAGGATGCACGGCACCCCGCCGAACCGCCCGAACGCCCCCTCCGCCTCCGCCGCCGTCGTCACCTTCGCCTGTCCCTTCCCATCGTATCCCATCCTGCTGGTCTTGAGGAGGGCAGGAGCCCCCACGGCGGCAAGGGCGTGCCCGGCCGCCTCCTTGCTTGCGACCGCGCGGAACTCCGCTGTCGCGAAGCCGTGGTCGCGAAGAAAACTCTTCTCGGTGATCCGGTCCTGGGCCACCGCCACCGCCGCCGCCGACGGGCGCACCGGCACCCGCTCGGCCAGCTGTTCCAGCACGTTGGCAGGGATGTTCTCGAACTCGGTCGAGATCACCGCACACTCGCGCGCCAGCCGGTCGAGTGCGGCCTGGTCGTCGTAGCCGGCCTGGATGTGGGTAGTGGCGGCGTGGCCGGCAGGGGAATCGGGATCGGGGTCGAGCACGACCACCCGGTACCCCATCGCGCGGGCACGCAGCGTGAACATCCGCCCGAGCTGGCCCCCGCCGAGCATCCCGAGGGTCGCGCCGGGAAGGATCACGGCGTCGCGGGGAGTGTGAGGTTCTTGACCCGGTCGGTCTGGGAGGCGCGAAAGGCGTCGAGCTTGGCGCGGAGCCCCGCGTCGTCGTTGGCCAGCATCGCCACGACGAAGAGTGCGGCGTTCTTCGCCCCGGTCTCACCGATGGCGAAGGTCGCCGCCGGGACGCCGTAGGGCATCTGCACTATAGAGAGGAGGGAATCGACCCCCTGGAGCGCCTTGGTGAGCACCGGCACGCCGAGGATCGGGACAGGGGTGTGAGCGGCCAACATCCCCGGGAGGTGGGCCGCCCCGCCAGCGCCGGCGATGATCGCCTTGAGCCCTCGGCCGCGCGCCGTCTTGGCGTACTCCGCCAGCCTGTCGGGAGTACGGTGGGCCGAGACGACCTCGTGCTCCGAGGGGATGCCGAACTCGGTGAGCACGGCGACGGCGTGCTTCATCGTCTCCCAGTCGGAGTCACTTCCCATCACGACGCCTACGACAGGTTTGGACATTGGTTCTCCTGAGAATTGCTTTGTCGCTTGTTCAAACCTCACCCTTACGGGAGAGGGGGAACTGCTCCGATGCTCTCCCCCTCTCCCGTAAGGGAGAGGGGGTCGGGGGGTGAGGTCTGGCCCGGAGAGGGGGTCGGGGGGTGAGGTCAGAGGCTCGCCCTCGTCCGATCCATTGTCCCTCTCTCTGCCAGCGCCGCCTGGGCCGCCGCGAGGCGGGCGATCGGCACCCGGAACGGCGAACAGCTCACGTAATTCATCCCCAGCGCATCACAGAACGCCACCGAGCTTGGCTCACCGCCGTGCTCACCGCAGATCCCGAGCTTGAGGTCGGGGCGGGAGGTGCGGCCGAGTTTACAGGCCATCTCGATCAGCTTGCCGACCCCCTTCTGGTCGAGGATCTGGAAGGGATCGGCCTCGATGATGTTGCGCTCGAGGTAGGTGGGGAGGAAACGTCCCGCGTCATCCCGCGAGAGCCCCCACGTCGTCTGGGTCAGGTCGTTGGTGCCGAACGAGAAGAACTGCGCCTCGCGGGCGATCTCATCGGCGGTGAGGGCCGCGCGCGGGAGCTCGATCATCGTGCCGAGGAGGAAGGGGACCGTGAGCTGGCGCTCGCGGAACACTTCTTCGGCCACCTGCCGGACCACGAAGGCCTGCTGCCGGAATTCGCGCACGGTGGCCGTCAGGGGGATCATCACCTCCGGCATCACCCGGCCCCCTCGTGCCGCCACGGTACACGCCGCCTCGAAGATGGCGCGGGCCTGCATCGCCGTGATCTCGGGGTAGATGATCCCCAGCCGGCACCCGCGGAGCCCGAGCATCGGGTTGGTCTCCTGGAGCGAGTGCACGATGCGGGTCATCTCCTCGGTCGACTTCTTCAGGTCCTTCGCCAGCTTGGCGATCTCCTCCGGCTCGTGCGGGAGGAACTCGTGCAGCGGCGGATCGAGGAGCCGGATGGTGACCGGGAACCCTTCCATCGCGCGGAAGATCGCCTCGAAGTCCCCCCGCTGCATCGGGAGGAGCTTGGCCAGCGCCACTTTCCGTCCCGCCTCGTCCTGTGCGACGATCATCTCCCGCATCGCGGTGATGCGGTCTCCCTCGAAGAACATATGCTCGGTACGGCAGAGCCCGATCCCTTCGGCGCCAAAGTCGCGCGCCTTGTGCGCGTCGGCGGGGGTGTCGGCATTCGTGCGCACCCTGAGGTGACGCAGGCGATCGGCCCAGCCGAGCATCCGGTCGAAGTGCTGGTTGAGGGCAGGGGGGGAGAGCCTGGCCTGGCCGGCGAAGACCCGCCCCGTGGCGCCGTCGAGGGTGATCCACTCCCCGCCCTGGATCACCCGCTTCCCGACGGTGATCGTCCCTTTCGCCTCATCGACCTCGAGCTCGGTGGCGCCGGCCACGCAGGGCTTCCCCATCCCGCGTGCCACGACCGCGGCGTGCGAGGTCATCCCCCCGCGCGCGGTGAGGATCGCCTTGGCCGCGACCATCCCGTGGAAGTCCTCGGGGCTCGTCTCCCGGCGCACCAGGATGACGGCGTCGCCGCTCTTCGAGCGCGCCGCCGCCACGTCGGCGTCGAAGACCACCTCACCCGAGGCGGCGCCTGGCGAGGCGGGGAGTCCGGTGGTCAACAGGTCGAGCGTCGCATCGGCGTCGATGGTCGGGTGCAGCAGCTGGTTCAGGTCGTTGGGCGGGATCCGGGCGACGGCCTCTTCCTCGCTGATGAGCCCCTCGTCCACCATCTCGCACGCGGTGCGGAGCGCCGCGGCCCCGGTGCGCTGGGCGCGGCGGGTCTGCAGCATGAAGAGCTTGCCCCGCTCGATGGTGAACTCCATGTCCTGCACGTCGCGGAAATGCCGTTCCAGGGTGCGAGACATCCGCACCAGCTCCTCGTGCGCGTGCGGCATCGCCACCGCGAGCTGGGCGATCGCCTGCGGGGTGCGGGCCCCGCTCACGACGTCCTCCCCCTGGGCGTTGAGCAGATACTCGCCGTAGAGCTTGGCCTCGCCGGTGGAGGGATCGCGGCTGAAGGCGACCCCGGTGCCCGAGTCCTCGCCCAGGTTGCCGAAGACCATCGTGCAGATGGTGACCGCGGTCCCCATCGCGTCGGGGATCCCGTGCAGCTTCCGGTAGTCGATCGCGCGGCGGGTGTTCCAGCTCTCGAACACGGCCCGCACGGCCCCCCAGAGCTGCTCGGTCGGCTCGTCGGGGAACGCCTTGCCGCTCACTTCGCGGATGTGCGTCTTGAACTCCGCCACCAGTCCCTTGAGGTCCTCGGCGGGGAGGTCGATATCGCGCTCGACCTTGCGGGCGGTCTTGCGGGCTTCGATCAGGTGGTCGAACGGGGCCTTAGGGAGGTCGAACACGACGCTCGCGTACATCTGCACGAAGCGGCGGTAGCTGTCCCAGGCGAAGCTGGCGTTGCCACTCTGCTTCTCGAGCCCCGCCACGGTCTTGTCGTTGAGGCCGAGGTTGAGGATCGTTTCCATCATCCCGGGCATCGAGACGGCGGCCCCCGAGCGCACCGACACGAGCAGCGGGTCCTTGGCGGAGCCGAAGCTCTTGCCGGTGGCCGCCTCGAGGCGCTGCAACGCGGCCTCCACCTGCTGCTGCAGGCGGGGCGGGAAGTGGCGGCTTTCGAGGTAGGGGAGGCACATCGCGGAGGCGATGGTGAACCCCGGCGGCACCGGGATTCCGATGTTCGTCATCTCCGCGAGACCGGCGCCCTTCCCGCCGAGCACGTCCTTCATCGCCGCGGTCCCTTCGGCGCGGCCCTGGCCGAAGAAGTAGACGAGCTTGTTCTCTGCGGTCACGGGATCCTCGATGTGGGCGTCGACCGTCTCGTTACAACCTCACTCCCTGGCCCCCTCTCCCTTGCGGGAGAGGGGGAACTGCTCCGATCTGCTCCCCCTCTCCCGTAAGGGAGAGGGGGCCGGGGGGTGAGGTTACTTCCGCGCCATCCCCAGACTCACCAACGCTCCCTCCCCCGTCGGATACTCCCCGCTGAAGCAGGCGTGGCAATACTTGCTCTTCGGTCCTGCTGCCGTGAGCATCCCTTCGAGCGACAGGTATCCAAGGGAATCGACGCCGAGGAACTGGCGGATCTCCTCGATCGACTTGTTTGCGCCGATCAGTTCCGCGCGGTCGGGCGTGTCGATCCCGTAATGACAGGGTCCGGTGATCGGCGGCGAGGCGAGCCGAAGGTGGACCTCCGTGGCCCCGGCCTGCCGGATCATCTGCACCAGGCCGCGGCTGGTGGTGCCGCGCACCAGGGAATCGTCCACCACGACGCACTTCTTGCCGGCGATGACGTCGCGCACCGGGTTGAACTTGATCTTCACCTTGGCCACCCGGATCGCCTGCGTCGGGTTGATGAAGGTCCGCCCCACATAATGGTTCCGGATGAGCCCGTGCTCCAGCTTGATCCCCGACGCCTCGGCGTACCCCAGCGCCATCGCGTTGCTCGAGTCGGGGACCGAGAAGACCACATCGGCGTCCGGCACCGGGTGCTCGAGGGCGAGCTTCCGGCCCAGCTCGCGGCGCACCGCGTCCACCGACGTGCGGAAGACGGAGCTGTCCGGTCGGGCGAAGTAGACCAGCTCGAAGACGCAGCGGCTCTCCGGGCGGGGGAGGAGGGGCGCCAGGTCGGTGACGACGCCATCCTCGATCTTGATGAACTCCCCCGGCCGTATTTCGCGGATGGAGATGGCGCCCACCAGGTCGAGGGCGCAGCTCTCGCTCCCCACCACGATCCCTTCGTCGAGCTTCCCGAGCACGAGCGGACGGAAGCCGCGGGAATCGACCACCGCGAAGATGGTCCGCCCCACCGTGATGAGCAGGGTGTACGCCCCGTCGACCTTCTCCAACGCCTCCCGGATGGCCGACTCCGCATCGGCGGCATCGGAGCGCGCGATCAGGTGGATCAGCGCCTCGGTGTCCGAGGTCGAGGAGAAGATCGCCCCGGCACGCACCAGGTCGCGCCGGAGCTCGGTGGCGTTGGTGAGGTTGCCGTTGTGGGCGATGCCGAGCGGGCCGAACCGGGTGTTGGCGAGGTAAGGCTGGGCGTTCTCGATGACCGAGCTTCCCGACGTGCTGTAGCGGGTGTGCCCCACCGCGACGTCCCCCGGCAGATGACCGAGGATGGCGTCGTTGAAGTTGTCGGAGACGAGTCCCATCCCGCGATGGAGTCGCGCCTCACCGGCGGCATCGATGGCGACGATCCCGGCGCTCTCCTGTCCCCGGTGCTGCAGGGCATAGAGACCGAGATAGCTCAGACGGGCCGCGTCAGGGAGCCCGGAGACGCCGAAGATGCCGCACATAGGCTACGCTCCCGCCAGTTCGCGCGCCGTCGACATCCGGCGCGGGATGGCCTCATGATACGTCCGGCGGAGATCCTCGATGGCCCAATGGAACGAGGAGCCACCCCAAGTCCGCCCGATCTCGATGGTGAATCCCTGCTCGGGCGCGGCCACACGCCCCGCGCCGAAGCCGGGGACGCCGTGCGCCCGGGCCAACTTGGCCACTTCCTTCTTCTTGGTCATCTCGAAGGTCGCCACGACCCGGGCGTGATCTTCGGCGTAGAGGATCTGCTCGTCGGTGCACCCCGGGGCATACCCGGTCAGGTCGAGCCAGGCGCCGAGCGGGCGCGCCGCATAGGGGCCTCCGATCGCCGCCTCGGCGAGTGCCACCGCAAGGCCCCCCTGCGAGCAGTCGTGTGCCGAGCGCAGCAATCGTGCCTGCGCAGCAGCCACCAGGAACTTCTGCAGCCGCAGTTCGGCGTCGAGGTCCACCACCGGCACCGCGCCACCGACGTGGTCGTACACCTCGGCCCAGTAGGCCGACCCGCCGAGGGTGCCGTGGGTCAGGCCGAAGATGACGATCCCGTCGCCGGGACGCTGGAAATGGGCCGGGACGTGGTCTCCGACCTTGGCGAGGAGGCCGACGAGTCCGACGACCGGGGTGGGGTCGACGGCGCTCGTTCCCCGTTCATTATAGAAGGAGACGTTGCCCCCGGTGACGGGGATCCCGAAGGCCCGGCAGGCGTCGGCGATGCCGCGGCAGGCCTCCTTGAACTGGTGGAACACCTCCGGCTTCTCCGGATTGCCGAAGTTGAGACAGTCGGTGATGCCGAGGGGCCTGGCCCCGGTGACGGCGACGTTGCGCGCCGCCTCGGCCACGGTGGCCTTGCCCCCTTCGTACGGGTCGATCGCCACCAGCCGCGCGTTGCAGTCGAGCGACACGGCGAGCGCGAAATCGGTCCCTTCCACCCGGAAGGTGCCGCCGTCGCCCCCGGGGCCGATGAGGGTATTGGCCTGCACGGTGGAATCGTACTGCTCATACACCCAGCGCTTGCTTGCGATGCTTGGCGTGTCGAGGAGGAGGGGGAGCGCGGCGCCTGGGCTGCATCCCGGGCCTTCCATCGGCACCGACTTCCGCCGCGCGATCGCGGCCGGGGCCTCCTTGGCCGCCGGGTGATAGACCGGAGCTTCGTCGACGAGACGCTGGGCGGGGATCTCCGCCTTGATCACCCCGTGATGGCGCACCCGGAAGATCCCGTCGTCGGTCACCTTGCCGATGATGGCCGACTGGAGCTCCCACTTGTCGCAGACGGCGCGGATGGCGTCCACCTTGGACGGCTCCGCCACCACGAGCATCCGCTCCTGGCTTTCGCTCAGCAGGATCTCGTACGCGGTCATCCCCGCCTCGCGGGTGGGGACCTTGTCGGTCTCGATCTCGACCCCCACCCCCCCGCGCGCCGCCATCTCGGCCGACGAGCTGGTGAGCCCCGCCGCGCCCATGTCCTGGATCGCGACCATCAGGTCGAGGGCCCGGAGTTCGAGCGTCGCCTCGAGCAGGAGCTTTTCGGTGAAGGGGTCGCCCACTTGCACCTGCGGGCGCCGGGCCTCGCTCTTCTCCGAGAGCTCTTCCGAGGCGAAGCTCGCCCCGTGGATCCCGTCCCGTCCGGTCCGCGCGCCCACCGCGATCACCAGGTTGCCGGGGCCCCGCATCTTGGCGGTGATCAGGTCCTTCTCGCGCAGGATCCCGACCGCCATCGCATTCACCAGCGGGTTGCCGCTGTAGCCCGGCGCGAAGTCGACCTCGCCGCCCAGGGTGGGGATGCCGACGCAGTTGCCGTAGGTCCCGACCCCCTTCACGCAGCCGGCGAAGAGGTAGCGGTTGCGCGCATCGTCCAGCGGGCCGAAGCGGAGCGAATTGAGGAGCGCCACCGGGCGTGCGCCCATCGTGAAGACGTCCCGCAGGATCCCGCCGACGCCGGTGGCCGCGCCCTGGAACGGCTCGACCGCCGAGGGGTGGTTGTGGCTCTCGACCTTGAAGGCCACCGCCCAGCCGTCCGGGAGCCGGAGCACGCCGGCGTTCTCGCCGGGGCCCTGCAGGACCGCCTCACCGGTGGTGGGGAAGGTCTTGAGGACCGGCTTCGAGTGCTTGTAGGAGCAGTGCTCCGACCAGAGCGCCGAAAAGACGCCGAGCTCGGTGAACGAGGGGAGACGGCCAAGGATCGTCTGGATGCGGGCGTATTCGTCGGCGGTGAGGTTGTGCTCCCGCGCCAATGCCAGCGACACCACCGGTTCGGTCACTTCGCGTCCATCTTGTTGTGGAGGGCCTTGTGCAGGTCGCCGAACACCTTGCCGAGGATGCCGGCATCCTGATGGTGCGACAGGTGGTGGAGCTCCCCGTCGTCGAGGAAGAGCCCCTTGCAGTCGGGGCACTGTTCCACGGTGATGCCGTGCAGTACGTGATGCTTCATGTGCCCGCCGCAGCGGGGGCAGCGCATCAGGTGCGTCCGCCGTTCCGCCGACACATGTTCCGCGACCTGGTGGGCGTGCATCCGCTGCTTGAGCTCGGAGTCGCGCTTGGCGAAGTATTCGTCTTCGTTCTTGGAGGTCATCGTCGTTGCCCTGTTGGGTGAACTGCGGGCCTGGGAAGTGGGGCCTGGGGAGGCCCCATCCAGATCCCATTCTATCGCCTGCTCAACTACGCCGAAGCCCGCCGTGCCTTCCCATTTCCCAGGCCCCAGGCCCCAGGCACCTCCTGCCTACCGTCCCACCACCGCCGTCATCATCGACGTAAAGAACCCCAGTCCATCCGTATTCCCGAGCGCCGGATCCGCGGCCCGGTCGGGGTGCGGCATCAGCCCCACGATGCGGCCGCTCGGGTCGCAGAGGGCGGCGATGTCGTCCAGCGAATCGTTGGGGTTCTCGCCGCCGCGGGCCGGCACGCCGTCGGCGCCCACGTAGCGCGCCACCACCAGCCCTTCCTGCTCGATGCGGGTGAGGGTCTCGTCGTCGGCGGTGTAGCGCCCGTCGCCGTGGGCCACCGGCATCGTGACGAGCTGGCCCAGCCGGTAGTCGCCGGTGAAGGAGGTCTCCGGGCGCTCGATCCGCATCGTGACCGGACGCGAGGCGAACGCCAATCGCCCGTTCCGCTGCAGGGCCCCCGGCAGGAGCCCCGCCTCGCAGAGGATCTGGAACCCGTTGCAGATGCCGAGCACCGGCCCACCGCGCTCGGCGTGGCGCACCACCTCGGCCATGATCGGGCTGAACCGGGCGATCGCCCCCGAGCGGAGATAGTCGCCGTAGCTGAACCCCCCAGGCAGCAGGACCACGTCGGCCCGCTGGAGATCGGTGTCGCGGTGCCAGACGAAATAGCTCTCCGCCCCCGCGCGCTGACAGGCGTGGAGCACATCCTGGTCGCAGTTGCTGCCGGGGAAGCGGACAACGGCGGCGCGGAGCGACATCAGGCCTCCTCCACCTCGACGAGGTGATCCTCGGTCACCGGATTGGCGAGGAGCTTGTCGCACATCTGCCGGGCCCGCGAGACCGCCTCGTCCTTCGAGGCCGCCTTCACCTCGAGCGTGATCGCCTTGCCCACGTGCACCTGGGCCGCCTCGGCGAAGCCGAGCACGTGCAGCGCCGATTCCACCGCCTGGCCTTGCGGGTCGAGGAGGCCGGTGCGGGGCATCACGCGGACGAGGACGCGGTAGATCACTGGTGGGTCTCCTCGTGGGGCAGGTCGTCGGACAGGACGGGCACCGGCTCCGGTTCGTGCTTCTCGGCGAAGGCGAGGATCGCAAAGCGGAAGAGCCCGAAGGCGAGATAGGTGATGCCGAGCGGGAAGAAGAAGTATTCCGGCACCGTCAGGCCGGCCACCAGGACCAGCAGGTGGAACGCGGTGCCGAAGAGCCCCTTCACCGAGCGGAAGCCGACCGGCGGGAACTTGGGATAGCGCACCGTGCTCACCATCATCACCGCGAGCACGATCATCAGGATGACCAGCCCCTGCCGATCGAACTGCAGGTAGGCGAGGGAACGCTGGTACCAGTTGGTCTGGCTGAACGGGTACCACACCGCCAGCGTCATTCCGGCCGAAGGCGAGGGCAGGCCGGTGAACCACCCTGAAGGTGCCTCAGTGCCCGAGGCGGCCTGCACGTTGTAGCGCGCCAGCCGGAGCACCACCGCCACGATGTAGGCGAAGCAGAGCACCCAGGCGAACTTCCCGGCGAAGCGGAACTCCAGGAAGTACATGATCATCGCCGGCGCCACGCCGAAGCTGATGGCGTCCACCAGCGAATCGAGCTCGGCGCCGAACTTGGTGCCGGTCTTGGTGCGCCGCGCCACTCGGCCGTCGAGCATGTCGAGGATGCCGGCGAAGAGGACGTACCAGGCGGCCCACTTGAAGTTCCCCTGCGCGGCCGAGATGATGGCCCAGATGCCGAAGAACAGGTTGCCGAGCGTGAAGGCGCTGGGCAGCACCACCACGGCCCGCGTGAGGTCAGGGCGGGGGAGTCCCCGTCCTCGGATCAGCTCCATCGTGCGATCACGCTCCTTCCCGCCTGGGTCCGGTCCCCGACGCGCACGGCGATCGTCGCGTTGGGGGGGAGGAACAGATCCACGCGCGAACCGAAGCGGATGAGTCCCATCCGCTCACTCTGGCGCACCGTCGTCCCGACGGCGTGGTCGGTGATGATCCGCCGGGCCACCAGCCCGGCGATCTGCCGCACCAGCACCTTCCCCTTCGCCGTCACCAGCCCCACTGACGACTGTTCGTTCAGCTCGCTCGCCTTGTCCTCGGCGGCGTGGCCGAACTTTCCGGCGTTGTAATGTCGATACTGCACAGTGCCGTCCATCGGATACCGGTTGACGTGCACGTCGAAGACGTTCATGAAGATCGCGACGCGCTGGGCGCGTCCGCCGATGAAGCTCGGCTCGTCCACGTCGACGATGCTCACCACCTTGCCGTCGGCCGGGGCGATGGCCACGTTCGGCCCCCGCTCGCCGGTGCGTTCGGGGTCGCGGAAGAACGCCACGCACCAGACCGCCACCGGCACCCAGACCCAGAACGCGATCATCCAGCCGAGCCACCAGAAGAGGGCGGCCACCAGCCAGAAGCCGAGGATGAAGGGCCACCCTTCTTTCGCGATGCGCATCAGAACGTCTCCTCGAGGGCGCGACCGGTCACGAGGCGGAACGCCTCCTGATACCGGGCGCTCGTCGCCGCCACCACCTCGGCCGGCAGGGCCGGGGGCGGGGCGTCGCCGTTCCACGTTCCGGCCTTTTTCAATCCGGCCAGGAAGTCGCGGAGCGGCTGCTTGTCGAAACTCGGCTGCGATCCGCCGGGGGAGTACCGGTCGGCGGGCCAGAAGCGGGAACTGTCTGGCGTCAGCACTTCGTCGATGAGGCGGAGCTGTCCGTCATTCCCCTCGCCGAACTCGAACTTGGTGTCCGCGATGATGATCCCCCTGGTGGCCGCGTGATCGCGGCCGGCGGCGTACACCGCGAGCGAGAGCGACCGGAGCTTTTCCGAGAGGGCCGGGCCGAGGTCGGTCCGCATCCGCTCGAAGGTGACGTTCTCGTCGTGCCCGGTCTCCGCCTTGGTGGCGGGGCTGAACACCGGCGGCGTGAATCGGTCGCTCTGGCGGAGTCCGGGCGCGAGCCGTTCGCCGGCGAGCGTGCCGCACTTCTGGTATTCCGCCCACGCCGAGCCGGAGAGGTAGCCGCGTACCACGCACTCGAAGGGGATCGGGTCGGTGCGTCGCACCAGCATCGCGCGGCCGGTCACCTGGTCGTGATGGTCGGCCAGCGCCGGCACGAGGCGGAGGATCTCGTCGGCGTCGGCGCTGATCATGTGGTGCTCCACCGTGCCTGCGAGCCTCCGGAACCAGAAGGCGCTGATCTGGGTCAGGACGGCCCCCTTCAGCGGCACCGGCTCGCGCATCACGACGTCGAAGGCGCTCACCCGGTCGCTCGCCACCAGCAGCAGCGTCTCGGCATCCACCTCGTACACCTCCCGCACCTTGCCGCGGCGCAGGAGGGGCAGGGGGAGGGTGCTCTGGCTCAGCACGGGGAGCATCGCGGTCATACCCGGATCTCCGCATCGACCGGCGTCATCGCGTGCGGGCGCGCCTTGAGCATCAGGGGCCGGAGGTACTCCCCGAGGAACTCGTGCACCTGTTCCGGCGAGCGGCCGACGTACTTGGCGGGATCGAGCTCCGCCTTGAGCCTGCCGGCGTCGAGCTTCTGGAAGGCGGCGTCGGCGCTCAGGCGCTCCATCAGGTCGTTCACCCCACCGGCGGCGGTCTGTTCGGCCGCGGCGAGGGAGTGCTTTCGCACCACTTCATGCAGCGCCTGCCGGTCGCCCCCCGCCTCGACGCCGAGCATCAGCCACCGCTCGGTGGCCATGAAGGGCATCTGCTCGGTGACGTGCCGCGCCACCACCGCCTCACGCACCTCGAGCCCGCGGGCGATGTTCTCCGCCAGGATCAGGATCGCGTCGACTGCGAGGAACGCCTCGGGCAGCACCAGCCGGCGGTTGGCGCTGTCGTCGAGCGTGCGTTCGAGCCACTGGCTCGACGCGGTCTGGGCGCCGTTCTGCTGCAGCGCGATCACGAACCGGGCGAGGCCGTTGATCCGCTCGGCGCGCATCGGGTTCCGCTTGTAGGCCATCGCGCTCGAGCCGATCTGCTCGCTCTCGAAGGGCTCCAGCACCTCGTTCTCGTGCTGCAACAGGCGCAGGTCGTTGGCCATCTTGGCGCAGCCCTGGGCCACGCCGCTCAAGAGGTCGAGCACCTGCGCGTCCTGCTTCCGCGGATAAGTCTGTCCGGTCACCGCGAAACAAGCGTCGAACCCCATCCGCCCCACGAAGCGCCGCTCGAGCTCCCGCACCTTGGCGTGATCGCCGTGGAAGAGATCGAGGAAGCTCGCCTGCGTTCCCGTGGTCCCCTTGCAGCCGCGGAGGCGCAGCGTCTCGAGCCGTCGGATGGTCTCTTCCACGTCGAGCGCGAGGTCCTGCATCCAGAGCGTGGTCCGCTTGCCGACCGTGGTGAGCTGTGCCGGCTGGAAATGGGTGTAGGCCAGGCAGGGCGTGGCGCGCCATTTCACCGCGAATGTTTCCAGCGCGTCCAGCACTGCGAGCAGCCGCCCGAGCACCATCCGGAGCCCGTCCCGCATCACCACCACGTCGGCGTTGTCGGTGACGAAGGCGCTGGTGGCGCCGAGGTGGATCACGGCGCGCGCGGCCGGGGCCTGCTCGCCGAAGGTGTGCACGTGGGCCATCACGTCGTGCCGGAACCGCTTCTCGTATTCAGCCGCCTTCCCCAGGTCGGCGTCGTCGAGGTGTGCGCGCATCTCGGTGATCGCAGCCTCGGGGATCGCGAGCCCCAGCTCCCGCTCGCTCTCGGCCAGCGCCAGCCAGACGCGGCGCCAGAGGCCGATGCGGTGCGGCTCACCCCAGAGGCGCTGCATCTCGGGGGAGGCGTAGCGGGTGCCGAGCGGAGAGCGGTAGCGGTCGTCGGTCATCGGAGCGCGATGTCGGAGTACACCAGCCGGCCTTCCCGCTCGACGTACACGCGGATCGGCTGGCGGGGTTTCAGGGCGCCGATGATCTGCGCCACCTGTTCGGCGGAGGCCACGGGCGTGCGGTCGATGGCCAGGATCACATCGCCGGCGGCGAGGCCGGTGGCCTGCGCGGCGGCGGGTGTGATCGTCGCGATGAGCGCGCCCTGCGCGCTCCGGATATTCCGCTCGGCGCGCACCCCCGGGTTGACCGTGAGGAGTTCCAGGTCGGAGAGCACTCGCACCCGCTCGGCCGTGACGGTCGGGAGGTCGCCGCTCACGAGGACGCGGCTGCGGGTGAGCAGGAGCGACTTGGCCTGGACCTGGAGGGTGTCGCCCACGGAGCGGTCGAGCTTGACCGCTTCCCAGTCGAGGAAGTTCCGAAGCTCGCGGCCGTTGGCGCGGAGCAGCACGTCGCCCCGCCTGATCCCGGCGCGGTCGGCCGGACCATCGGGGGTGACGTTCGTGACCGTGACGCCGCCCTGCGTGCGCCAATCGCGCATCGACTCGGCGCCCGCCACGTCCAGTCCCCACCAGGCGCGGCGCACCTGACCGGTGCGGATGATTTCGTCGGCCACTCGCCGCGCCCGCTCGATCGGGATCGCGAAGCCGAGGCCGATGGAGCCGCCCCCCTGCGTGAAGATCGAGGAGTTGACCCCGACGATCGCCCCGGTCGCGTCGGCCAGCGGCCCCCCCGAGTTGCCGGGATTGATCGCCGCGTCGGTCTGGATCATGTCGAGGTAGAGCCCGGTCTGGTCTTCGCCCGGCAGGATGTTCCGGCCTGTCGCGCTCACGACCCCCGCGGTGACGGTCGGATGCGCGTCGCCGAGGAGGTAGCCGAAGGGATTGCCGAGGGCGATGACCCACTCACCGATGAGGAGGGCGTCGCTCCGGCCGAAGGTCGGCACCACCAGACGCGCCCGTTCGACCTTCACCACCGCGATGTCGGTGAGGGGGTCGGCGCCGACCACCGTGCCGGGGACATCGGTGCCGTCGGGGAGGGCCACGCGCACTTGCTCCGCGTCGGCCACCACATGCTGGTTGGTGATGATGTACCCGTCGGCCCGGTAGGCGAACCCGGTGCCGAAGCTCTGCACCGTACGGTCGCCGCCCGGGGGCGCGAAGAACATGTCGAACGCGGAGCGGGGGCGCGCCGCTTGGTGCGACGTGACCGTGATGGAGACGACCGAAGGGCCGACCCGCTGGGCGGCGTCGACGATGGCGGTGCGGCGGCTCTGATCGAGTTGGGTCTGCGGGGTCGGCGGCTGCCGCCGGGGCGTGAGGGGGCGCGGGGTCTGCGCCACGAGCGCCTCTGCCGTGAGGCAGAGGGCGAGCCCGAGAGCGGCGAGTCGCCGCGTCAGGTCAGGAGGAAGGGGTGTCCAGGTCCGCAAAGCTCTCCGCCGGATAGTCTGCCGCCACGAAGTAGAGCCCCTGAGGTGGCGCGGGAGGACTGGTGTCCTGATTCTCCCGCGCCGCGAGCAACCGCCCCATATCTGTCACGGGGCGCCGGTCGAGGGCGATGTCCACCATCGTCCCGACGAGCATCCGCACCATGTGGTGCAGGAATCGGTCGGCGGCGACGTGGAACGTCATCCCTTCGTTCCCCGGCCTCGGCTCCCAGCGGGCCAGCCGCAGGTCGCACTCCCAGTGCGGCTTGGGCTCCCCTTTCGCGGCGAAGGCGCGGAAGTCGTGGCGCCCGCGGATCTGGGCGGCGGCGGCCTCGAGCTTGGTCGCCTCGAGCGGGCGCCCCAGCGCCCATTCATAGGGACGGCGGAAGGGGGACTCCGCTCCTTCATCGGTGCCGATCAGGTAGCGATAGCGGCGGCCGGTGGCGCTCTTCCGCGCGTGGAACCCGGGGGCCATCAGCTGCACCGACTCGACCCAGCATTCCTTCGCGATCAGGGCGTTCATCGCCTTCCGGAGCGCGAACGGGGTCCACTTGGCGGGGGCGGAAAAACTGACTCCCAGTCCCACAGCGTGGACCCCGGTATCGGTGCGCCCCGCACCGTGGGCGACGATCCGCCGACCGCAGAGCCGCTCGAGCACCCGTTCGACCTCGGCCTGGACCGAACGGCCCTTGGCCTGCCGTTGCCACCCCACGAAACCGGCACCAGCGTAGTGCAACCGGGCGAGAAAGGTGTGGGTCATCGAGACCGGAAAAGTAGCCGGAACGAGGGCCTCGGGCAACTCTGCAAGTCGTTGTGTAGATTGCAGTAGCGGGCGGCGTGCGGCCCGTGAAAGAGTGCGAGGTGCGAGGTCCGAAGCATGTCCTGAGCGGGTGCGAAGGATGCGGGGATCTTGTGGGCCGTCGCAACCGATTACTTCGCGCTCCGCACTTCGCACCTCGCACTCCTCTGATGCCCCTCCACGCCGCTCTCCTGACACTGTCCAAGGGTCGACACCTGACCGCCGAAGAGGCTGCCGCCGCCTTCGGCGTGGTCATGCGCGGCGAGGCCACGCACGAGCAGCTTCGTGAGCTCCTTGTTGGCCTCAAGACCAAGGGCGAGACCGCCGACGAGGTGGCCGGCGCGGCGCAGGCACTTCGCAGCGCCATGATCCGTCTACCGGTCACCCCGCACGTCGCACCTCGCACATCGCACCCTGTCCCGCTGGTCGATACGTGTGGAACGGGCGGCGGGACGGTGTCCACGTTCAATGTCTCCACCACCGCCGCCTTCGTCGCCGCGGGGGCCGGCGTGCCGATCGCCAAGCACGGCAATCGCTCCTTCACCTCGCGCTCCGGCAGCGCCGATGTGCTCGAAGCGCTGGGCATCGACATCGCGTTGGCGCCGGAGCGTGCCGCTCAGGTGCTCGACGCGGTGGGGCTCGTCTTCCTCTTCGCACCGCACTATCACCCGGCAATGAAACACGCCGCCCCGGTGCGGAAGGAGTTGAAGACCACCACGATCTTCAATCTCCTGGGCCCGCTCGCCAATCCCGCGGGTGTGACGCGGCAGGTGATCGGTGTTTCCGACC